>CASGEQ010000120.1 GCA_949300535.1 uncultured Bacillota bacterium | reverse complement strand
CACCAAGCGCGCGAAACACTTTGTCGTCGCCTTCTGCAACCTCATTCAGCGGCTCGCCGTGGACAAGATTCACGTCATCGGCGATATCTTTGACCGCGGCCCCGGCGCGCATATCATCCTCGATACGCTGCTCACTTTCGACAATGTGGATTTCCAGTGGGGGAATCACGATATGTGCTGGATCGGCGCGGCGAGCGGCAGTCTTGCCTGTATCGCTTCCGTCGTGCGCATCAGCGCAAAATACGGCAACTTCAACACGCTGGAAAACGGTTACGGCATCAACCTTCTGCCGCTTGCAAAGTTCGCGCTGGATACCTATAAAGGCGATCCCTGCGACTGTTTCGTCATCAACGGCTCTCAGAGCTATGACGCATACGATCCCGACATGGATCGTAAAATC
Organism: uncultured Bacillota bacterium; assembly: GCA_949300535.1. Lineage (GTDB taxonomy): Bacteria > Bacillota > Clostridia > Christensenellales > Borkfalkiaceae > Gallimonas. Next base: position 1,308 of record CASGEQ010000120.1, on the reverse strand, counting down.
CATAAGGCGATCTCCATAATCCTGTTCAAGCTGGAGGGGCAGCTGATTGCGCGCCACCCCGAATATCAGATGGACGGGCGGCGGCTTCTCGACAAGATCAATCCCGAACGCAAGACGGTGGAGATCGACGGAAAGGAATATCCGCTCGAAGATTGCAATTTCCCCACGATCGACCCTGACCGTCCCTATGAACTCAGCGAGGGGGAAAAGCTGGTCATGCAGAAGCTGCGTTACGCCTTTGTCAACAGCGAGAAATTGCAGCGGCACATCCGCTTCCTGCTTTCTCGAGGGAGCATGTATCTGGTCTGCAACGGAAATCTTCTCTATCACGGGTGCGTTCCGCTCAACGAAGACGGTTCGTTCAAAAAAGTGCGCGTCGGGGAAGACCGGTATTGCGGCAAGGCGCTGTTCGACCGCCTGGAAGAATGGGTGAGGAAGGGGTATTACCTTCCCGAGGGCACGGAGCGCGAATTCGGACAGGATACCATGTGGTTTTTATGGGCGAACGAGAATTCTCCGCTGTACGGCAAGGAACGCATGACGACCTTCGAGCGTTATTTCGTCGAAGATCCCGCCGCGCACAGGGAGGCAAAGAACGCCTATTATAGTCATCTCAACGACAACAGGGTGATCACGGCGATCCTCAATGATTTCGGGCTGGACGGCAAGTCGTCCACGGCGCATATCATCAACGGTCATATGCCCGTTCATCTCAAAAACGGAGAAACCCCCATCAAATGCGGGGGACGGCTTCTGATGATCGACGGCGGGATGTCCCGCCCGTATCAGAGCGAGACGGGGATCGCGGGATATACGCTCATCAGCAACTCTTACGGCATGCGCCTCGTCGCGTATGAGCCGTTCCGCTCCACAGAAGAGGCGATCCGCAACGAGAGCGACATCCATTCCATCACGGAAGTGGTACAGAATTTGTCCAACCGTCTTTCCATCCGGGATACGGACGAGGGCAGAAAGATGCAGGAGAGCATCGACGAGCTCAGCGCGTTGCTGGAAGCGTATCGGCTCGGGGATATCCGCGAACGGCGGTAACCGATAACAGATAAACCGCCCGCACGGAATGTGCGGGCGTCGGCTTTTTTCCGTCACATCCGACGGCTTCGGATGATTTGCGGCGGTTTTTTGAGTCGTACAACAAGTGACACGATCTTTCTTCCCGTATGCATGACGGCATACCCATAAAATAAGACCTCCGCACCTGCGGAGGTCTTTGCGTTTTTTTGCTTATTTGTTACCGACGGCGCCCGCTGCGGAAAGATACAGATTCGCTCTGGTCGTTTCATAGTAGGG
>CASGEQ010000119.1 GCA_949300535.1 uncultured Bacillota bacterium | reverse complement strand
CTATCATGTAGAAAAAACAATTTATCTTTTTTCCTTTCATTCCTCTAACCCTCTTTCTCCACATTATCATTATTAAATAAGCACAATAAAACAAATTCGTTCTATTGTATACAATCAAATACCCATTGGAATTCCCTCCTTATTCTCGAATTGCTTTCCTATCATCATTTCTATAATTTGTTATATTATAAAGTATTAACTCTGCAATCAAATTGTATCACAATATTGTTTGCTTTTCAATAGTATTTGTAAAATTAACTTAACACTTTATGGGTATTCTTGACTAACTTTATGTTTTACAACTCTGTTATACATTAAGTTTCGTTTAATTACCTTTTTTAACAAACCAGGAACACAAAAGTAATTCCTGATTTGCCTGCTTTCCTTACTCACTTTTCCCCAACAAAAAACTGCGGCATATGTTGTGCTACCGCAGTTTTTAATTTAATTCAATGAATTTTATAATTATTTTATCAAATTAGGGATAACCGATCATTATTTTTTTATTCGTCCATAATTTTCCCTTGCGGTAGCGAGCATGAGTTTGATTCGGTTCTCCTGATTGACGCGCGTCGCACTCGGATCGTAATCCACGGGCACGATGTTTTCGTGCTCGTAAAGCGCTTTGAGCGCGCGCACCGCGCCTTTGCCCGCAATATGGTTGGGCAGACAGCCGAACGGCTGCGCACAGACGATATTGTCCGTTCCCGTTTCGGCAAGCGCCGCCATTTCCGCAGGGATAAGCCACCCTTCGCCCATCTTCACGCCCTGATTGATCACCTTGTCCGCACAGCGGCGCAGGTGTTCGAAATCGTGCAGCGGCTCGTATCTGCCGTGTTTTTTCATCAGGCGGATGAGTTTTTTCTGTTTTCCGTACAGCCAGCGATAGGCAAGACGGAATATAAACACGGACGGCGATTTATGCCCGTAAAATTTCGCGTCGTTGATGTTATTGATAACGCAATATAAAATGAAGTCCATGAGCGCAGGCACGACGGGCTCGCAGTTTTCCGAAAGAAGAAAATCTTCCAGATGAGAATTGCCGAGCGGAGAATACTTGACATAGATCTCGCCGACGATGCCCACTTTGACCTTTTCTTCCTTTTTCACGGGGACGGCGGCAAACGCGTCGAGTACCATGCGCGCGTTGCGCGAAAACTTTTTATAACTTCCGTCGTCAAGGGCGCGTTTGAGCTTTTTCACGCAATCTTTGCGCACCGCGGCGCAGGCCCCTTCCGTGATCTCGTACGGCTTGGTCTGATTGAACGCCGTCATGACGAGATCGCCGTAAAAGATCGCATAGGCGAGCCTCAACAGCATGGAAAGATTGATTTCCAGCCCGTTCCCCTTCTCCAAGCCCGAAAAGTTGAGCGAAAGCACGGGCACCTGCGGAAATTCCGCTTTCAGCGCCTTGCGGATAAGCGGGACGTAATTGCTCGCGCGGCAGCCGCCGCCCGACTGCGTGATCATGACCGCCGTCTTGTTCACGTCGTATTTCCCGCTTTTGAGCGCGTCCAGATACTGCCCGATCACGCAAAGCGCGGGATAACAGGTATCGTTGTGGACGTGCTTCAATCCCTCGTCGATAACCGCGCGCCCCTCGTTGTGCAGGACGTCCACCTTATACCCTTCGCTGCGCATGACGTGCACCAAAAGATCGAAATGCCACGGGAGCATATCGGGGATGAGTATCGTATAATCTTGTTTCATTTCGGGGCGGAACTTCGGATAATCGTCCGTAAAGTCAACCGTTTCCCGCTGTTGCGTTTTCTCTTGCATTTTCTATTCCCGCGAGCGGTTTTTCTCCGCCCTCTGTTCCTCGATCGCCGCCAGCATGGAGCGCAGGCGGATTTTGACGACGCCGAGATTGTTGATCTCGTCGATCTTGATCTGCGTGTACAGTTTCCCCTCTTTTTCCAGGATGGAGCGGACCTCATCCGTGGTGATAGCGTCGATGCCGCACCCGAAGGAAACGAGCTGTACGAGATTGACGTTCTCCCGATGAGACACGAACTCCGCAGCGCGATAAAGGCGCGCGTGATACGTCCACTGATTGAGAACGTTGACCTTAACGAAATTCCCCTCTTCATAGACTGCGTCCTCCGAGAGAACGGAGAGCCCGAGCGAATTGAGCAGTTTATTGATGCCATGATTGATCTCGGGATCGACGTGATAGGGCCGCCCCGCGAGCACGATGACCTGATTGCCGTCCCGTTCCGCGCGGGCGAGGATTTCGCGCCCCTTCTCCACCACGCTCTCGTGGTATTCCTGCATCCGCCGCATTCCTTCCCGCAATCCCTTGCGTACAAGCGAAGCGGAAAGCCGATACTTCTTCAGCGCGCGGCAGAGCGTTTTCACCGTGGGCGCTTCCATGTTGGGATCGATATACGGCATAATGAAATTATCCGCGTTCAGCCGATCGTTATTCGCTTTCAGAAGTTCGGGATAATACGCCACGACGGGGCAGTTATAGTGATTGACGGAATCGTGCTCGTCGAGATTGTAACTCTCGCAGGGATAGAAGATAAAATCTACTCCCTTGTCGAGCAACGACTCGATATGTCCGTGCATGAGTTTTGCGGGATAGCAGGCGGTATCGCTTGCTACCGTATGCTGCCCCCTGAAATAAAGCTCGCGCGAACTCTTGTCGGAAAGGACGACTTCAAAGCCGCACGTCTCGAAAAATCCCGCCCAGAGCGGAAGCTGTTCGTACATGACGAGCTGCAAAGGAAGTCCGACTTTCCCCCTCGTCCCGGGTTTGCCCGTTTCATAGGAAAGGAGCTTGCGGTATTTGAAATCGTAGATATCGGGACGATCTGTCGGCGGTTTTCCGCCTGCGCCCTTTTCGCATTTGTTGCCCGAGATAAAGCGCCGCCCGTCGTCAAAGGTGAGAATATTGACGTTGCAATGGGATGTGCAGCCCTTGCACATGACCGAACGGGAAGAATAAGCGAAATGAGAGAGTTCCGCTTCCGTGACGAGAGAACTGATGAGGGAGTCTTCCGCTGTCGCTTCCTTGGCATAAAGCGCGGCGCCGAACGCGCCCATCAGCCCCGCAATGGCGGGACGGACGACTTCTTTTCCCGTTTCCTTTTCGAAGGAACGGAGCACCGCGTCGTTCAGGAATGTCCCGCCCTGTACGACGATATGTTCGCCCAGTTCGTCGGGCGTCTTGGCGCGGATGACCTTATAGATCGCATTTTTGACGATGGACGAGGACAGTCCCGCGGAGATATCCTCCACGCTTGCGCCCTCTTTCTGCGCCTGCTTGACCGAACTGTTCATGAAGACGGTACAGCGCGAACCCAGCTCGACGGGGTGTTTTGCAAACAGCCCGAGGCGGGAAAACTCGTCGATCTCCATCCCCATCGCCTTTGCAAACGTCTGGATAAACGACCCGCAGCCCGAGGAACACGCCTCGTTGAGCATAATGGAATCGATCGTGCGGTTTTTGACCTTAAAGCACTTGATGTCCTGACCGCCGATATCGATGATGAAATCCACGTCGGGATTGAAATAGAGCGCCGCCTTGAAATGGGCGACCGTCTCCACGATGCCGAAATCTATCTTGAGCGCCGCCTTCATCATATCCTCGCCGTACCCCGTCACGCACGCGCCGCGGATGGCGATCCTGTCCTGAATGAGCCAGTAGATCTCGCGAAGCCTGTCCGCGACGATATTGAGCGGCTGCCCGTTGTTCGACTGATAATGCGAATACAAGATCTTGCAATCGGGCGTGATGAGCATGAGTTTGGTCGTCGTCGAGCCCGAATCGATACCGAGATAGGCGTCCCCTTTGTATTTATGGATATCCTCAAATTCGAGGTCGCTCCGCATATGCCTGCGGATGAACGCGTCGTATTCTTCATGCGAGGCGAACAGCGGCTCGCCCGTGACGATATCGTCGCTGTCCGTGACGACCGAAAGGCGGGCGATGATCTCGTCAAGCGGTTCCTGCTTCACGTTTTCCGCATAAAGCGCCGCGCCGATGGACATAAAACAGGGCGCGCTTTCGGGGAAAATCGCATGTTCCTCGTCGAGATTCAGCGTCTTGCGGAATGCCGCGCGCAGTCCTTTGAGGAAGAAGAGCGGACCGCCGAGAAAGAGTACCTTCCCCTTGATTCGCCTGCCCTGCGCAAGCCCCGAAACCGTCTGATCGACGACCGCCTGAAAAATGGAAGCTGCGATATCCTCTTTTTTTGCGCCCTGATTGAGGAGCGGCTGAATATCCGACTTTGCAAACACGCCGCAGCGGGAAGCGATCGGATAGACCCGCTCCGCTTTGAGCGCGAGCTTGTCCATTTCCTCGACGGAAATATTGAGGAGCGTCGCCATCTGGTCGATAAACGCGCCCGTACCGCCCGCACAGCTTCCGTTCATGCGCTGTTCGGTCCCGCCCGTGATGAAGATGATCTTGGCGTCCTCCCCGCCCAGCTCCACCGCCGCGTCTGCGTCGGGATAGAATTTTCGGATGGCGACAAACGCCGCCTGCACTTCCTGTACGAACGGAAGTTTGCCGCGTTGGGAAAGACCCAATCCCGCGGAACCCGTAATACAAGCGCAAAAGTCCGTGCCGAATGCGCGGACCTTTTTCAGTTCGCCGAGAACGCACTCCTTCACGCGCGAAAAATGCCGCTCGTACGAGGAATATAAAATTTTGCCCTCTTCGGAAATTACGCACACCTTGACGGTAGTGGATCCGACGTCGATGCCTAACAATTTTGACATATCGTCACCGTTTTCTTTCGTCTTTTCGTTATTATAACACAATCGTGCCCGAATGACAACAACTGTAAAATGAAATTATGCTGAAATGCACATCAGCGCAATCGGTTCTTCGGGCATACGCGGATACAGATTCCGCACACGGACCCCCTTCCGATCTCCTGAAAGTGCTCCTTCATGTATCTGGAACACTTTTCCGCGTCGAAATTGCGCGTACCGTCCTCATGCGGAAGTTCCCCGTAGATCGCGCCCGCGGGACAGGCGTCGCGGCAGGCGGTACATGCTCCGCAGCCGTTTTCCATGCGCGGAAACACGGGCTTGAGCGGAAGATCGGTCAGAACCGTGCAAAGGCGCACCCTGCTCCCGTATTCGCGGTGAAGAAAGAGTCCGCTCTTTCCGACATACCCGAGTCCCGCCAGCACGGCGCAGGTCTTGTGCGGGATGACGCCCATATAGCGGCGTTCTCCGCCGAGGCTCTGACTCGCCGCGACGGGAAAGGCGGAATAACCTTCCCGTTCGATCTCCGCGCAAAGGGAAAACGCGATCGCGTCCAAAAGCGCGTTTGCCGTGCGGTAATGCTGAAAATACATGGGCGTGGGCTTGTCGCCGATCGTGGAAAGCACCGCGTCCGAAAGCTTGACCCCGAACGAAACCGCATAGCGCAATGCGGGCAATTCGGGCAAAGGCGTAATTTCACAAAACCCCGCAAAAGCCGCCCCGTGCGCGAGCGCGAATGCTTCCAGCCGCTCTTCGGCGGATATGTATTTCTCTTGTTCTTCCATAATCACCTCAGCGCCGTTCGGCGCGGTATTTGCGTTCGTATTTTTCCTTGGTTGCGTATCCGCCGCGAAGATGCCGTTCGCTGAGATTTTTTGCGAGCACCTTTCTCACCTGCTCGTAAAGAAGCGGATCCAGCCATTTCAGCCGCTCCGTCACGTCCTTATGGACGGTGGATTTGCTGACGCCGAAATGCGCCGAACACGCGCGGACCGTACAGCCGGTTTCCAGCATATATTCCGCGTTTCTGCGCACGCGGTCTTCCATATACTCCCACATAGAATCCTTCTCCCCTTTTGGCGATACTTCATTCTATGTCGGATTTTGGCGATTCATACGGATTCAGACGATTTTATCGCAAATTCAGCGAAAAGTCCGAATTTTGCCCGTTTTCATATTTCCCTTATTATTATACCATCTCCGCGCCGCACTGTCAATCGCGGTCTTTTTCCGCGCAAATACACGCTTTTTTATTTATAAAAAGACCGCGTATAAAAAAAGACCGCGCAGGAACGCAGTCTCTTTTCTTGCATTTTGCATGATTATTTTTTTTCGATGGAAAATCCGAGCTTGAGCAACACCTTCAGCGCTTCGAGCGAAGTGCGCCTGTCATAATCCTTTTCGCTTTCCGAAAGCTCGTCGTAAGGGACAAGTTGACAGTGGGTTTTGCGTTCGGGGTCCGTCTTTTCGCCGTATACCCAACCTTCCGACATGCGCCCCTGCGCCCATACTTCGTGCGTGTTTTCTGCAAGCACCTCGGCGAGCGCAAGGATTTCGCCGTCCACAATAACGTCGCTCGTGTCGATCGGCGCGGGGATATATTCTTTCCGCATTCTTCCTCCGTGGCCGATCAGTTTTTCGGCAGGAAATCCGTTGCCCGCATTTCCCCTTCGTTGAGCGCTTTCAGCTTGTCGTTATATTCGTCCGTCGTACCGATCGCCGTACCGAGGATGACCTTGAACAGTTCATTCCCGATGACGCTGTCCCTGTAGCTCGCCACGAGACGGAACAGAATCTGTCCGTCGCGGATATCGAGATCGAATCCGCCGTAACGGAGAAGATAGTTGATCGAGCAGATCGCAACCGCGCCTTCGACCATTTTATCCTTGCTGAAATTGAACGTGAGCGGGGACTGGAAGATGATGAGTTCCCGCTCCGCATCGATACGCACGAAGCAGTGCATGGGCAGATCGTCGCCGTTCATAATAAAGTTTGTGCGCAGCTTCTCCTCGTCTCTCGCGAATTTAAGCCCGAAGCTCTCGAACGCATCGCACATCTGGCGGAAGATTTTTTTCCCTTTTTCCAATTTATCAGACATTGTTTTCCTTCCTCCTTAACCGTTAATCTGATCGAGCGCTTCCTGAAGGCTGAGTTTTTCTTTCGAGTACATCAGAAGCAGATCGTTGAAATCGTCGATCGTGGAAAGCGCACAGCGCAGCATATAATCGATCATTCCTTTCCCGACGATGCCGCCCGTATAGCAGGACACCTGACGGAACAGCACTTCGCCGTCGCGCAGATCGTAATCGAAGCAGCCGTCGACCAGCCGATAGTTGATCGCGCAGATCACGAGCGCGGCCTCCACTCTTCTCTCTTCCGAGATCTTGAACAGGGTGGAATGAATCTTCACGAGTTCGTCGGGCGCGTCCACCGTAATGTTCAGCGTCATGGGAAGATCTTCTCCCGTCACGGTCACGCGCACCCGATTGTTTTCCTCATCCTTCTGATACACCCATTTTCTGTCGTCAAGCGCCTGACAAAGGGTCCGGTAGACCGACTGTGCGCGCTTTTCCGTTTCGTTTGCCGCCATAACTTCCTCCTTATATTGCAATTTAATTTATTTTATCATATCTCGTCCCGTTTTGCAATATGATTTTTCAAAATATTTTCTTGAATTTTATAACTTCTTCGCAAAAAAGGGCGACAGAACTTCTTCGATCTCCGCACCGTCCATCCCGTTCTTGCGGTACAGCGCGTCAACGAGTGCGTCCATGGCGTCTTTGTGCGAGGATATGATCGAAATCGCGCGCTCCAACTGCTCTTTCACGATCTGCCCGATACGCTGATACACGCGCTCTTTCATTTCACCCGAAAGCGCATTCGCATCCAGCGCAAACGGATATTCCTCGTCCATGCCGTAATTGCAGATGAGCCGTTTCGCCTTTTCCGTCGCCTGTCTTAAATCGCTCGACGCGCCCGTCGACGTGCCGAGCTCTTTTCCGTAACAGACGATCTCGGCGGCTCTTCCGCCCATTGCACAGCAGATCTCGTCGAGAATGTCGCCGAGGGTATAATCGAATTTATCCTCCTCGATCGCGGGCAGCATATAGCCGCCGAACGAGCCGCGGGAAATATTGGTAAGATAGGTCGGCGTCTTGCCCGTAAAATAGCTCACAAGTGCGTGCCCCGCTTCGTGGCAGGTGGTCTTGCGCACGACTTCGTCTTTCCACTCGCGCTCTTCGCCGTAACTCTCCGCGTCAAGCGCGGTCTGGAGCTCCGCTTCCGTCAGCCGTTCGCCCTTTTTGTTGCGCAACGCAAACTCCACGATCATTTCAAGATTCGCGGGGCTCTTGCCGATGGTACGGCGCGCGAGCGTATCGATCGCCGATTGAGAAATATAGTCGATCCCGTGCTTTTTGAGATAATACGCGATGAACTGTGCGCGCTCTTCCGTGTTCGGCAGATCGATGCGTATCTTGCGGTCGAATCTGCGGACAAATGCAGGATCGAGCACCGCGCGGGAGGATCCGTCGTCTTCGATGCCGAAGTTGGTCGCCGCGAGTACGAGGACGGGGCGTTTCTCGTCGTACACGAACCCGTCCATCTCCGAAAGGAAGGTATTGAGCAGCTCTTCGCTGCTTCTCGCAAATTCCGAGCCCGTACGCGGCTTGGCGATGGAGTCCACTTCATCCACGAAGAGCACCGCAGGCGCATACTTCCTCGCCATGCGGAAGGTCTCGCGGACGGAACGCGGGCCTTCGCCGATATATTTGTTGAAAAATTGGGTCGCGTTCTTCTGAATGAAGGTCACGTCCGATTCCCCCGCCATCGCCTTGGCAAGCAGCGTCTTGCCCGTTCCGGGAGGGCCGTAAAGCAGTACGCCGCGCGGCGCGCGCACGCCGCTTGCAAGATATTTGCGGGGATTTTTCAAAAAGGAAATAAACTGCGTCAGCGTTTCCTTTGCGTCCTTTGCACCGATCACGTCCGAGAAATGCACGTTCGGTCTCATGCAGTTGTCGAGGATATATTCGCTGTCTTCCGCGGCGATATTCTTCTTTACGCACAGCGCGGCGAGCTTGATCTCGGCGCGCGTTCCGTCTTCCGAAAAGACCTGCGCGCAGTTGAATCCGAGTGAATTGTTCGCGCGGAACAGCGACATTGCCTCGCGGAGCATTTTCACGTTCTGCGCAACGCGGGCGAGCTGTTCCTCTGCGGCTTCCTTGCCCTCGCGCACGTCGATGACGTCCCGCGCCCCCGCGCGGATAAACGAACGGAACGCCGACGGATCGCCGTTGATGCGGTCGCTATTGAGTATGTAAACGGGCATTTCGGGATAATACTCCCTCAGATAACGGAACAGCTCCACGCCGTCCGAATCCACGTCCTCGGGATCGCGCGGCACATACTGTTTCTGACGGGAACGGCAGGAAATGTCGACGATCGCGCCGTCGATTTCTTCGCGCAGGATCTCTTTGGCTTTGTCCAGATCGTCCGTGCGCACAAGTCCGATTGTGCCCCCGTCCGCGAGCGTTCCTTCCTCGCAAAAGAGCAGGAATTTCACGTCCTGCTGCTTGCGGAACAGCGCGTTCGCCTCTTCGGACGCGTCTTCGAAATCCAGCGTGAAGCGGATCTCTTTCAGCCGCGACGCCCAATCCGCGTCCGCTCCGCGCCCGCCGTGATCGAACAGTTCGAGCATGGCGTCGTCGATGAGCGATTTTGCGGCGCCTTTGAGCGTGCGCGCGTCGGTCATTCCGCCCGCGGAATACAGCACGGCCTTGGGCACGTCCGCGTCATAGCTTACATTGAGGCGGAAGCTCTCCAGATAGTCGGCAACCTGCGCCGAAAGCTGATGCCCGACGATGTCGCACAGCGCATACGGTTCCAGATGATTGAACATGACGACCGTTCCTTCCGCAAGGCGGGAAAGAATGGGTGCGGGAAAGAGCGGAGCGTTCGTCCCGGGATTGATATCGTTCCGGAGCGCGCGGATCACAGACTGATCGGACACGTCGGAAAAATTGCGCTTATCCGTCCCTGAATACAACTGCGAACCCGCGTTCGTCGTCATGATGATGATCGCCTTTTCAAAGCTGACGTCGCGCTCAGTATAAAGATCTCTCAGGCGCGCGCCTTCCAGAATCTGCAAAAAGAGCTGAACGACGCTGAGGTGCGCCTTTTCCATCTCGTCGAACAGGAGCACGCACTCGGGATTTTCCTCCACAAACCCCGTGACCTGCCCCTCATGCGCCGACTTATAAGACGCCTGTACGCCGCTGAATCCCTCGGGGCCCATGTCTTTGTCGGAAAATCCGCTCATATCCAGCCGCAGATAGGGAAGCCCCAAAAAATTCGCCGCCGTTTCCGCGAGATACGTCTTGCCCACCCCGGGAGGCCCGGCGAACAGGAACACCGCGCGCGGCTTGTTTCTCTTCTTGCCGTTCCGCGTGTGAATTTCCGCACTGTACAGCCCGGTGACAAACTCTTCGATCGCATGGCTCTGCCCCATGATCTTTCCCGAAAGTTCGCGGCGGAGATCTCCCACCATCCGCAGAATATCGGTCAGCTCCTTGGGCTTTTCCTGAGGAGCTCCCGCCTTCGCCGTCCGCTGTTCCAGATAATCGGACATCATTCTGCTGAAAGGGGAATCGCCCTCCTCTTTATCCTCCTCGTCCTCAATTTCGTCCTCCTCTTCGTCGGACTCATCCGAATCGGATTTATCGCTTTCAGAAGCGCCGTCCGTTCCCGATTCTCCGTCTTCATCATCCAGATACTGCTTGTCGAAAATAGACAGCAGAGCGTCCGACGCTTCCTTTCGCGCCCGCTCCGCTTCCTCGTCATCCGCTTCGTCCGCGCCGCTTTCCGCTTTCGGAGCCTCTTCATCGGATGCGTCGTCCTCGTCTTCCGTATAGTCCTCCACGTCGCCGAATCCCGCGACCGCTTCGTTTTCGGCGCAGTCGAACTTATCTTTCAGGATATCCCCGACCCACTGTTTGACTTGCTCTTCGGTGAACTCGTTGCCGTTCCACGCAATACAGCAGGAAAATGCGGAATAATCAATGACGTCCACATCGTATTCGCTCTCATGGACGATTTCGGCAAACCGCTCGACGGGAAATACGTCGTAGTCATCCTGATGCTGCAGCAGCCATTCGGGTTTGAAATCGATCACAACTCTTTTGTTCATAACCTTCTCCTTTCTCGTTTACTGATACGGGGACGTCCGCGTCCGAATGGCGCGGACGATCCGCTGCTATTCGTCTTCCGTTTCGCGATATTTCATCGCGTAAATTTTCCTGGGAACCCATTTGACGCCCTTGAGCGTTCTGCCCCTTGTAGCGGTTGCGTCAATGGGGATGCTTTCCGTTTCGATCTCGGTCATGGTGCCGTCCTCCGTCACGACCGCGAGCACATAGGGCACCGTCACGTAATCGGCAAAGATGACTTCGTCGTCCCCTTTCAGAGATGCGATCATGACGCCCTTTCTGTAACGGGGCAGCGGGTCCACCTGCGCCGCGATAACGCGCTTGTATCTTCCGCCCGTGATTGCGACGACGATCTCGCCCTCTCCGTCGATCTGGGAAGCGAAAACGACCTCGTCCCCCTCTCTAAGGTTAATCCCGCGGACGCCGCCCGCGACTCTGCCCTGCATGGGGATGTCGTCCTTTTTCGCGTTCAGGCACATACCCTTCTTTGTGACGAAGAAGATGGTGACCTCTTCCCCTTCCGTATCCGGCTGAACGGAAAGAAGTTCGTCCCCGTCGTTCAAGCGGATTGCCTGGAAGATTGTCTTGCCCACGTTGTATTCGGTCCATGCCGTCTTTTTGAGATATCCCTTTTTCGTGATGAACAGCGCGTTCCCTTCGGGGAATTCCGCGCGGCTGAATCCCACGGGATATTCGTCCGCCGCCGCGTCCTCAAAGAGATCGGAAAGCGCGAAACCGTCGTCCGAGAATTTACAGGAACACATTTCCGCGACAAGCCGATAGCAGTTGCCTTTGTTGCTGAACACGACCGTCTGCTCGTCGGACGGCAGATTGATCGACTGCACGATGACCGACCCGGGTTTGGATTTTTCGCCGATCGTCTTATTGGACAGATTGTAGTTTTTCTCGCTCACGCATTTGAGCTTTCCGTTAGCGGCGATCAAAAGGCGGCTCTGTACGGCGGGCGCGCGCACGTCGGCGCGCTCTATCACCACTTCGTCGTCGCCGAACACGAGTACGGAACGGCGGGGCGTGCGGTATTTTTTCTTGATTTCCAGAAGTTCGTCTTTGACCACCTGCAGCTGCAAACGGGTGCTGCCGACGATCGCGGTAAGTTTTTTGATGAGTTCGCGCAGCTGTTTGAGTTCCTCTTCCAGTTTGAATACTTCCAGTTTGGTAAGGCGCGCGAGCCTTAAATCGAGAATTGCCTGCGCCTGGCGTTCGGACAGATCGAAGCGTTTGCGCAGTTTGTCGCGCGCGTCGGATACCGATTCCGCCTTTTTGATGATCGCGACCACTTCGTCGATGTTGCGGACCGCGATGATGAGTCCTTCGAGGATATGACACCGCTCTTTCGCCTGATTGAGGTCGAACTTGGTGCGGCGCAGAATGACCTCCCGCTGATATTCGACATAATAGCGGATAATATCCATCAGCCCCATGAGCATGGGCTTGCCGTTGGCAATGGCGACCATGTTCATGCCGAACGTCACTTCGAGATCGGAATATTTGTACAAAACCGCCAGAATCTTGTTGACGTCCGCTTCTCCGCGCACTTCGATGACGGCGCGCATTCCGTTGCGGTCGGATTCGTCGCTCACCTTGGTGATGTCCGCGAGCAGATCTTTCTTTTCCTCTCTCAGTTCCGCGATCTTGCGCAGGAGCGCCGCTTTGTTCACCTGATAAGGAAGCTCGGTGATGATGATATTCTTTTTATTTCCGTCCCCCTCTTCCACGCGCAGTTTGGCGCGCAGGACGATCTTGCCCTTGCCCGTCTTGTACGCCTGGTTGAGTTCGTTGGCGATGATGTATCCCCCCGTCGGAAAATCGGGCGCGGGGATATACTGCAGCATATCCTGCAGTTTGATGGCGGGCTTGTCGATGTATGCGATCACGCCGTCTATCGTTTCGCCCAGATTATGCGGCGGAATATTCGTCGCAAGCCCGACCGCAATGCCCGACGCTCCGTTCACGAGCAGATTGGGAAAGCGCCCGGGGAGCATATCCGGCTCTTTGAGCGAATCGTCAAAGTTGAGGGAAAAAGAAACGGTGTTCTTATCCAGATCGCGCAGCAGTTCGAGCGCGAGCGGCTCGAGGCGCGCTTCCGTGTAACGCATCGCCGCGGCAGGGTCACCGTCCACCGAGCCGAAGTTCCCGTGCCCGTTGACGAGGGTCATGCCCATGTTGAAATCCTGCGCCATGCGCACCATTGCGTCATAGACGGACGAGTCGCCGTGCGGGTGATATTTACCCATGCAGTCGCCGACGATACGCGCCGACTTTTTATGCGGCTTGTCGGGCATGAGCCCCATCTCGTACATGGTATAGAGGATTCTGCGCTGAACGGGTTTCAGTCCGTCCTCCACGCGCGGAAGCGCGCGGTCGAGTATGACAAATTCCGCATAAGGGAGCATGGACGAGGGCAGCACCTCTTCCAAAGGGGTGACAAACAAATTCCCGGTCGGCTGCTGTTCTTCCTGCTTATTCTTCTTCATCGCCGCTGCCTCCCTTCTTCAGATTCACCCGTTCCATAAACGTATCCGTCTTGTTGAAATTCGCGTTCTGGTTGAGGAACTCTTTCCGCCCTTCCACTCTGTCGCCCATCAGCGTCGTGACCATCTGTTCCGCGGCGGTCGCATCTTCGATGGTGACCTGGATGAGGTTGCGCCGCGCGGGATCCATGGTCGTGTTCCACAGCTGTTCCGCGCTCATCTCGCCCAGTCCTTTATAGCGCTGGATGAGATATCCTCTGCCCACCTTCTCGATCTTTTCGGCGAGCTCTTTGTCGTCGTATGCGTATTCTTCAACGCTGCCGTTCTGCTTGTACACCTTATAGAGCGGAGGCATTCCGATATACACGTGCCCCGCGTTGACGAGCGGGCGCATATACCGATAGAAAAAGGTCAGCAAAATACAGCGGATATGGAATCCGTCCTGATCCGCATCGGACAGGATGATGACCTTGTGATAGTTGAGTTTGTCGAGATTGAAATCGGAGCCGATTCCCGCGCCGAGCGCGGAGATGATCGTTCTGATCTCCTCGTTGGCAAGCACCTGATCGATGCGCTTTTTCTCTACGTTGAGCGGCTTGCCGCGCAGGGGAAGAATGGACTGGAACTGCCGCATGCGCGCCTGTTTCGCGGTGCCGCCCGCGGAATCCCCTTCCACGATGAAGAGCTCGTTCAATTCGGGCTTCCTGCCCGAGCAGGCGGCGAGCTTCCCGACGAGCGTCAACGAGTCGATGCTGTTTTTCGCGCGCGCCGTATCCTTCGCCTGACGCGCGGCAATGCGCACCCGTGCCGCGCCCTGCGCCTTTTTGATGATCTCTTCAAAGACCTTCTTGTTGACGGGAAGGGACGCCAGTTTGCGAAGCCCCTCCACCACGCTGCTCTCGACGGGCGAACGCGCTTCGGGATTGCCGAGCTTGGTCTTGGTCTGTCCCTCGAACTGCACGTTCTTCATCTTGATGGAAAGAACCGCCGTCAGCCCCTCGCGGAAGTCGTCGCCCACAAAATTGGGGTCCTTGTCTTTGAGCAGTTTGTTGTCCCGCGCGTAATCGTTGAGCACGCGGGTGAGCCCCGAGCGGAATCCCATCTCGTGATAACCGCCCTCGGGCGTAGGGATGTTGTTGACAAAGGAAAACAGGCTTTCCGTGAAATCGCTCGTATGCTGGATGGCGAATTCAACCAAAATCCCGTCCTTTTCCGTCTTGTAATAAAGGGGCGTATTGTAAAGTTTTGTCTTTCCCTCGTTTAAAAACGCCGTAAAATCGGAAATACCGCCGTTGTAGCAGTACACGACCTGATAGGGCTTGGTCGCGCCCATGAGATCGAGCTGCTTACTCCCCTCCTCGTCGTCCGGAACGACTTCGTTCTGGGTGACGCGCTCATCCGTGAGCGTAATGGTCACGCCGCGGTTGAGGAATGCGAGTTCGTTGAGGCGATTGGAGACCGCCGTCAGAGAAAACTCGGTCGTCGAAAACACGGCGTCGTCCGGCATGAAACGCACCAACGATCCGTGCTTTTTCGTCTTCTCCCCCGTCTCCGCCAGAGGCGCGACGGGAATGCCCGATTCGTATTTCCCCTTCTCCTTGTCGTAGTAGGAATGGAATTCCATGGCGTACGTCTTTCCGCCCTTATACACGCGCACTTTCAGCCATTTGGAAAGCGCGTTGGTGACGGACGCGCCCACGCCGTGCAGACCGCCCGAATAGGAATAGTTGTGCTCGTCGAACTTTCCGCCCGCATGGAGCTGGGTGAATACGACCTGCACGCCCGACACCTTCGTCTTGGGGTGGATATCCGTGGGAATGCCGCGCCCGTTATCCTCGACGGAAGCGCTGCCGTCCTTATGCAGAATGACGTCGATGCGGTCCGCATAGCCGTTCGCCGCCTCGTCGATCGCGTTGTCCACGATCTCCCACAGGATATGGTGCAGTCCCTTCACCCCCGTCGACCCGATATACATACCGGGACGGAGACGGACGGCGTCCAGCCCCTCGAGTATGGTGATATCACTGGCGTCGTAATGTTTCTCTTCCATGCGTTCCTCACAAAATGCGTATACTTCTGAATTATTATACCACATCTTGTATTTTTGAGCAACACCTTTGAGAGAAAAACACATTTTTTGTCAGAAAAAAGAGTTCCGCCGCGGCGGAACTCTGTCAGAATTTTCTTTATTTCCCGAACATGATCTTTTCGCTCCCGAGCAGTTTCGCGATGACAAACACGAGAAGAGCGGTATAAGCGAGATTGACGGCAACCGATACGAGCGCCTGCCACAAAACGTAGCTTCCCGCGAGCACGGCCTGCATACAGACGACCGCGTTCATCACGGGGATGACCACCGCCCAGGCGCCGATACTGTCAGTAAACGCGGACACGATGGAGAGGATGAGCACGAGAATCATCACCACGCTCGTATATCCCGAGGCCTCCTTGACCGAATGCGAACAGGTGGAAACGGCGGTGATCACCGAGATGATGAGCGGCACCACGCTGAAAATGAGCAGGAACAGCAAAAGATAACTCAAAAATCCGTAACTTGCCGCAAACCCGCCGAGCGAAAGTCCCATGAGCTTGGGCATGGACAGCGCGACGCCGAGAAAGCTGGACAGCGCGCCGATGGCGGCGATACAGCTTAAAGGAATGATCTTGCCGAGCGCGATATCCCTGCGCTTCACGCTCGTGACGAGGATGGTAGCCAGCGTGCCGCGCTCCTTTTCGCCCGCGACCGATTCGAGCGTGACGCCCATGCAGGACGAAAAAATGAGCGCGATGACGATGAACGGAAGGATCCCCGCGAGCACGGAAGAAATCACTTCCCCTTCTCCCGAAAAGTCGTATATCTCATCCCCCGCGTTGACGTCGAATTTGTTTGCCAGCGCATTTTCGTATGCGTCAAGCACGGAAACGAACATCTGATAAAAGGCGAGGCTTTGCTCGTCCGCGGAACGGTAATAGATTTTCACCTGCGGCGCGGGCTCCCCCGAAGCGGGATTATAAACGGCGATCTCCTCTTCAAAATTTTCGGGAAATACGACATAAGCGTCGATCTCTCCCGACTCTGCCTGCGCTTTCGCCTCTTCATCCCCCTCCGCGTCCAGCCATTCGACGGTCATTCCGTCCCCTTGCGCGGCGTCGAACAGCCTCTCCACGGAAGACGGAAGATGACTCGCCGCCACCTTGAAATCGTAAGATTGGGGCTGACTCCACATGGCGCTGCCCATGACGGAATAGATCACATAGATGAGAACGCCGGGCAGAATCATCGTCGCCAGCAGCTTGGGGTCCTTGAAAAAGCGGAGAAATTCCTTTTTCATCAACGCGATGAGTTTCATATCTCTTCCCCCTTGACCGAGCGGTAAATTTCAAAGAACTTATCTTCCAGCGGACTGCCCTCGCATACTTCCGCAAGCGAACCGTCGCGGACCATCTTTCCGTCCACGATGATCCCCACCCGATCGCACAGTTTTTCCACCAGAGAAAAGATATGTGTGGATAAAATCACGCTCTTGCCCATCTCGCGCAGCTGCGCGAGGAAATCGGTCACCACTTTCGCCGTGAGCACGTCCAGCCCGTTGGTCGGCTCGTCAAAGATGACCACGTCGGGATCGTGCACGATGGAAACGACGAGCGAAACTTTCTGCTTCATGCCTGTGGACAGATCTTCCACCTTGACTTCGCGGAACCTGTCGATTCCGAACCGCGCGAACAGATCGCGCTTGCGCGCGGCAAGCGTATCCTCGTTCACGCCGTGCATCGCCCCGAAAAAGTCGAAGAGAAAATCGGGCGTGAAAAAGCCTTCCAGCTTGAGTTCGCCCGTCATGAACCCGATGCAGTCGCGCACTTTCTGCGGTTCTTTCACGACCGAATGCCCGCACACGGACGCGTCGCCCGCGTCGGGGCGGATGAGCGTGGAGAGCATGCGGAGCGTGGTCGTCTTGCCCGCGCCGTTGGGTCCGAGCAATCCGTAAATTTCACCCCGATAAGCGGAAAAGGACAATCCGTCCACGGCGACTTTGCGCGTTATAGAAGTCTTTTCGATCTTCTGCTGTTTGCGGGAAAGGGTGAACGTCTTTTTCAGCCCGTCCGCCCTTACGATTTCTTCCATATAAAACCTTCCTTATTCAGCGGCAAAAGCCGCGTCGCTACCATAATCATACAGGAACGCGCCCTCTCCGTCAAGCGGAGAAGGCGCGGATTTTCACATTTTTGCAAGAAAAGCGAGCAACTGATCGTAACTGCGGGCGACGGGATGCGCGCAACTGCCCGTTGCGCCGTGCGGGGCGTACAGGATAAAATCGATTCCCGCGCTTTCCGCACATACCATGTCCGAAGTGAGGCTGTCGCCGATCCAGACGGCGCGTTTTCGGTCATAATCGGGAATGTGCTCCTCCACATACCGCGCGTATTCGCGGGCGGGCTTATATACGCCGATCTCCTCGGAGATAAACACCCCGTCGGCAAAAGCGTCCGCCCCCGTATCGCGGAGCCGCCTTTTCTGCACGGCTGCGGAGCCGTTGGTCACGATGTAAATCCTGCCCCGCGAGGAAAGCTCCCGGAGAAATTCTGCCGCGCCGTCGAGAAGATGCCCGCAGGCGGAAAGTTCGGAGAAATACTCCGCGGATACGCCCGCGACGTCCGTCTTCACTCCGAGTTCGTCAAACAAGAGCTCAAAACGCTTGACAAGCAGCCGCTCGCGCGTGATCTCCCCCCGCTCCAATGCTTTCCAAAGCGAATCGTTGATCTCATGATAGCGGGCAAGCACTTCTTTTGCAGGAGAAACGCCGTGCCGCGCAAATACCCGCGCCGCCGCTTCTCGTTCCGAACGGGCGAAATCGAGGATGGTCTCGTCCGCGTCCAATAAAAAGATATCCTTCATGGCGTTCCTCAGTCGCGCACGACGGCGAGCTCGCGGAGCGCGCGCGTATACGCGATGTATTTTTCATTTTCCGTCATGTCCTTGTCGTACACCGCGACGGCTGAAAATTCGAGTCCCTTGCTCTCGTAAACGCTCATCACGTTGATACGCGATTTTGAGATCTTCCCGTCGCTGCCGAGCAGATGATAGCCGCGGCGGTCAAACAGCGGAAGATACTCTTCCTTTGCGATCACCGCCTTTAAGCCCTGTTTCTCGCGGAAAAATCCGCTCACGCCGCGCATTTTAAGCATCTGCACTTCCGCGCCCTCATACCCGATCGGGCGCATGTCCACGTCGAGGATTCCCGACACGAAATCGACGATCTGATTGGTATTGCGGTAATTCTGATTGAGCTCGTAGACGTTCCCGCCCGTCACGGTCTTCCAGTCCTTCACGCCGCGATAGGGCGTGATGTTCTGTTTGAGATCTCCGAAGATGTTGAACGCCGCATCCGAGTGGATTCGCTTCAAAAGAGCGTATTCGCCTTCCGAAATATCCTGTCCTTCGTCGATGAACACCAGTCCGAAGCGGGGCGAAAGCTGTCTGCCCGCCTGCGCGAGTACGAAGCAGAGCGCATACCCGTCGGAAGGGTAAATGCCCTTCATGCCGTATTTTGACTTGTACTTTTTGATCGTTTCCCGATACAGCCAGCGCGCGATATCCACGGCGTTTTCGCATTTTCCCGCCGCGGCGCAATAACGGGAAAGACGCATGACGTCGAAAAATTCATGCAGAAGCCCGCTTCCGTCCGACATTCCCGCGATCTGACCGCAAAGCTCCTGCGATTCCTTTTTCAGATCGTTCCGCCTTGCGATGCGCTCCGCATAGGTATAGATCTCCTCCGTCCCGCGCTTCTGTTTATACCGCTTCAGATCGACGATCTCCTTTTCGACGACTTCCTCAAACGCGCGGAGATCTTCCTGCGCCTGCGAAATGATACGCTCCGCATACCGCGCGACGAAATGAGCGGAACGGTAAAATCCGACAAACTGCCGATAAAAATAATCGGCGCTTTTGATATTGCCTTCCAACGCGTATGCGAGGAAATCCTCCACTTCCGTCATCGCCGCCATCAGCGAACGGAAGGGCTTGGTAAAATAAAATCCCCCTTCCTTATTCTCCTTCATCTCACCGAGGACGGTGCGGCGGATACGCACGCTCGCGTTTTTCACGCGGTCGTAAACTTTTTTCTGTCGGCGGCAGTCCTCTACGATCTTCTCCGCCACGTCGCGGCATTCTCTGCCCGTGAACAGCCCGTAAATGCCGTCGTAGATCTTATCCAGGCGACTTTTCGTATCGCGGATAAAGCGGGAAGAATAGAGATATTCGAGATATTCCGCGGGTTCTTTGTCTTTCCCCAGTCGGGACGTAAGATCGATTCCCTCCGTCGCGAGCGCCTGAAAGAAATAGCTCTGCAGGGTGACCGTCCGCACCTTCTGCAATTCGAGCACCTGCGAAAGCTCGTCGATGAACGCATTGAACGAGTCGGACGGCGTGATGACGAGTACGTCGCGCGGGCGCAGGTTCTCGTTGTTGTACATGAGATAGCTCAGCCGATGCAGCAGGATCATCGTCTTGCCGCTTCCCGCACAGCCTTGCAGGACAAAGCTCTCCCGCTCGGGCAATGTGATGATCGCAAACTGCTTTTCCTGAATGGTGCGGATGATGTCCTGAATGCGGAAATCGTCCTTTCTGCTCTTGATGATCTGGCGCAGGAAGGGGTCGAACAGAATCTCTTCGTCCCTTCCCGCGATCTCTTCGGGCGTGAGATATTCCCTCACCGAAAGATACTCGTTTCTGAAATCGAGCACTTTCCCGTTTTTTACGGACAGCGCGCGGCGCAATATCGTGTGGTATTCGTATTCGTTGATGGTGAAATTGACGCGGCTCTTCTGATAATATCGGACGGCGAGCGGGGCGCGCCAGTCGACGATCTCCAGATTCACGTCCCCCTTCTTGCCGATATAATAGCTGTTATACCCTTCCGCGTCGTCCACGACGTCCATACGCGCGAAATACGGCTCGGAGAAAAAGCACTTATATGCGTTCAGGCTTCTCGTTGCCGCCGCGATCTCCTCGTTTTTTCCGAGGATCTCGCGATAGTCTTCCGCGGAATAGTCGCCGCGCGCGCGAATCGCCGCGATCTCCTCCTTGGCGTCGCGGATTTTTTTCTGATAAGGCAGAATATAGACGATTTTGAGCATGGCGAGAACGCTCTTTAAATGTTCGTCCTCGTATCTGCGCTGTATGTCTTCGTCGAGCAGCGCCAAAAACCACTCTTTGTCCGCCTTCTTGCGCGGATTGAGCCGATTTTTCAGAACTGTCGGGATATTGTCTTTCATCGTTCCTTTTCTGCTCCGCGCTTTGTGCCGAAACAGATCATTCCCCCTTCCGGAAAAATACAACTTAACTTATCATACCATATAATTCCGCAAAAAGATAGGGGTTTACGAAAAAAAATCCCCGAAAAATGAAAAAAGACGGAAACGTCCGTCCTTTTCTTATCCGATCTTATCCGAAAACCGCTCACTTTTCTTCAAAAACAGCTTCTTTTTCTCTCCGAAAGCGGATATGCGCATAGATGCACCCGACCGCAATCCAGATCGCGAAAGCCGCCGCCGGGACGATCAGCGCGATGTAATCCATTCCCAGACAGGTAAAAGCCACGGCGGCCGCCGCAGATATCACCCCGAATGCAAACATCAGATCGCCGCACAGCCGATGGGTCTGTGTCCATACGGACGCGCTTTTCAGCGTTGCGGGCGTGCGGAAGCCGATCCGTCGGTTGCGTCGGATATCGGGCATAAAGTATCCGAGAGCCATCATGCCGACGGCCAAAGGGAACACGACGACCACCCCGACGGGGAATGCGGCCGTTTCGCCCAGCTTTGCCCCGCTCGAAGCGATCGCAAAGAAAATCCAGCCCAGATAGATGAGCAGCATTCCCGAAACCGTGCATGCGCCCGCGAGGATTTTGCGCCGCCGCTCGGTGAGCTGAGGCGCGAGCCGCGCCCATATTCCTGCCGCCGTGAGCACAGCCGCAACGGGGAACGCCGTCATCCACCACGGCGAAGCGACATAATCCGCCGTCAGCGCCGAATTCAGATGTATGGGCGCTTCCTGCGGTAAAAATACCATGCCGACCGTAAATGCGATGAGATTCACCACAACCGCAACGGTATAATAGATAATCGGACGCATACTCCCCCTTCCCCGTCGGGCAAGGCGCTCGCGCCCCGACGGACAGGAAAAGCATATCACAAATCGGGCGCTCTGTCAAGGCGCTCCGCTCCTTTCCCGACAAACAGCCGCGCCCCTGCTGATTGCAGGGGCGCGGCCTCGTCATTTATTCGGATAACTCAGTCCTCATCCCGACTGCGCATTTTTCGCCAATCGTCATGGAAGGACCCCTGAAAATCTTCCAGCCAGTCCTCGAACAGATCGGCGAACGTCTCGTCCGCATTCTCCTTGAGGTCCTTGCGCACGTCTTCCGCCTCTTCCAGGCACTCCTCCACGATCTCCCTCCAATCGTCGTCATCCGAAAGATCGATGAGGAAATCCTCGCCCAGCTTCTGATATTTGAGGTTGAACTCTTCTACCTGCGTCATCAGCTCCTTCCGCGTCAAATCGGGATATTTCGCGTCCAGCGCACGCAGATCGTCCTCGTAAGAAAGGAGCAGCGTTTCCACTTCGCTCACGAACTGCTGATACTGCGTCTGGTATTCCTGCAGAAGGTGCGCTTCAAATTCGTCCATTTCCCCTTCGTCATAATCTTCCAGAATATCGAGAAGATCGTCGGCGGAACTCTTCACGACGGCGGATTCGGCGTACTGCGGATATTTACGCAGCACTTCCGCCGCGAGCCGCGCCTTGCCGTAAGTGATATTGTACCGTTCGGAAAGCTCCGCGGCATAGGCGTCGTCGCTGTCCGCCACTTTGTAATTGCTCGCCGTCAGCTGTGCGCGGATGCTCGCTTCCAGCTGCGCTTCGTCCTTCCCCGAAACATACAGCGCAATCCCCGCTTCCGTCATGAGATTGCGCGAAGCGGCAAGGTCCGCCACGGTGACGCAAGCCGTTTCCGCCGACATTCCATCGAGCGTGCTGTGCACGAGCAGAACCGCGGCGTCCTTGTTCAGCGCGCGGACGCCCGTCACGACGCCGTCTTCTACCGTCAGCTCGACGGAGGGATTGATCTTCACGCATACCGTTGCGTATGCGGGGATCGCCGCGGGAGCCGTATTGTTCAGGGCGATCGGGAGTACGATGGCAAGGCACGCCGCCGCGGCAGCCAAAAACGCCGAGATTCTCGTTACAAGCCGTCTGCGGGGCGATCTGCGCTTGTGAGGTTGGGAACCCTGCACGGGCAGCTCCGCACTTTGCTTCGTTCTTTCCGCGGCCTGCGCCATGACGCGCCCGAATACGTCGGGGGTAAACTCGTCCGATTCGCTTTTCAGCGCTTTTTCAATTTCCGAACGCTTCATGTTCTCCCCTCCTTTTTTCTGTGCTTTGCCGTATCTTCGCTGAGCGCCGCCTTCATCGCGGAAAGCGCGCGCCTGTATTTCCATGTGACCGTCGCGACGGGCATATCGAGCATCTGCCCCACTTCCCGCCGCTTATATCCGTCTGCGGCGATGAGAAGCAGTACGGTAAATTCGTCTTCGGGCAGAATCCGCCGCGCGAGATCGATGAGAAGTCCGTACTCGTCGGGGTGCGCCGTACCGAATTTCTCGGGATGCTCGCGTTCGTCCACGCTCTCTTCCCGCTTGCGCTTGTTGTATACGTTCAGCGCTTCGTTGCGCGCGATGCGCGCAATCCACGCCGCTGCATTCGTTCCCGGCCGATATTTTTCCGCATTGCGCAGAACGCTCAGATAGGCGGATTGCATCACGTCCTCCGCGATCGCCCTGTCGCGCACAATGCCGAGCGCAATATGATAGACCGTTTTGCTCGTGCAACGGTATAAATCTTCGAATGCCGCCCTGTCGCCCCGTGCGAGAGCGGTCATCAGAACATCCGCTTTCAATTCTCTCCTTCGGGCGGAATGCCCGATCTGCGGCGCTTCCGACCCTTTCTCTGTCATCATAGCAGAAGAAAGGCGAATTGTCAACGGAGCAACGCAGATCCCCGACATTTTCGCCGGGGATCGGGGCTTATCAGTCATCGAACCCGTCCGGCAGGAAACGCACTTCGCCGTTCGCGAAGGTATACTCATAGACGGGGCTGCCGTTTTCGTCCACGGTGCGGCGGATATGGAATACGCCCGACTTGCCGTCGATGACGTAAGAGACCTTCATGCGGGCATTGTCGCCCGCGGAAACGCGCTCCACGGTGTATCTGCCGCGGCTTTCGCCCTGCAGAAATTCCAGTTCGAATTCCGCTTCTTCCGCGCCGTGTTCGCGCTCCGTTTCAAATTCGACCGACGTCTCCTCGATCAGCCTGCCGCCCTGATAGACGCTGTAAACGTATTCTTCTTCCGTTTCGCCATGTTCCGCAGAGCTTTCCCGCTCGACCTGAACGTAAGTCCCGCGCTCGGCCGCATCGGGATATGCGCGAATGTAAATCTCGTCTTCCGATTCGCCCGATTCGCGCTCTTCCGTCCGCCCGCCCAGCATGGTGTAGTCGACGCCGTCCACGACCATGACGCCGTTCAGACGGTATTCGCGCTCCTCTTCGTCCTCTTCCTTCTCCTCGGAAACGAGCGTTTCCGTATAATACATCAGATGCGTCACGTCTTTTCCTTCGATATCTTTGCCCGTGATCGTCATTTTGTATGCGTAATCCGCATAAGCCGCGTCGGTATTTTCGCTCACCTGTGTCGATACGATCCCTTCGCCGAGCATCGTGTCGAGCATATTGAAGTACTTGTTAAACTGTTCCGCCTGATCGATAGCGGGATCGGATGCAGGCTCTTCCGAAGTCGCACTGAGCGATTTCACCGAAGAAAGCCCGCCGAGCGCCTGCGCGGAAAATTCGCTGCCGAGCAGTTTGACCGTCGTCACCGCGCCCATTCCGTAAATATCCTCTTCCGTTGACAGCGGCGTCCCGCCGTTCGCCGTTTTCCCCGTATCGCAGGCAGCAAAAGCGATCGTCGCCGCCGCCGTCATAGCCATTCCCGCCAATAATAAACTCTTTTTCATTTCAGCCTCCTGAGATTTTTTGTTTCGGTTAACCCTTTCACTCTTACAACAAATAACTTGCGCGTTTTGTTGGTGATTTTAAAAAAAATCTTAAAAAATTTTTTTGCGTTGAAAAAAACTGTTCTCCGACAGCGCTTTGAAAGGTCAGAAAGCGGCGGCACGCATTCACAGCGCCGTCTTTTTCAGCGTCCGCTCCACGCCCGCATTCCGCAAAATCCTTTATATAGCAAAAGCGGCAGACTTTCGTCTGCCGCTTTATCGTCCCGATGATTACTGATGATCGGAAGCAGGTTCTTCCTTCATCATGTCGGTATAGCCCGAATTGACCTGAGGGGAAAGCCCCTTGTAATCGCGCATACCCGTACCTGCGGGAATCAGCTTGCCGATGATGACATTTTCTTTTAGTCCGATGAGCGGGTCGTTCTTGGTCTTGATCGCCGCTTCGGTGAGCACGCGGGAGGTCTCCTGGAAGGACGCCGCGGACAGGAAGGAATCGGTCGCGAGCGCCGCCTTCGTAATACCGAGCAGCACGCGCTTTGCCGTCGCGGGAACGCCGCCCGCCATGATCGCCTTCTCGTTCTGCTCTTCGAAGAAGAACATGTCGACGAGTTCGCCGGGAAGCATTTCCGTCGTGCCCGCATCCTCGACGCGGACCTTTCTCAGCATCTGGCGGACGATGATCTCGACGTGCTTGTCGTTGATATCGACGCCCTGAGAACGGTAAACGGACTGCACCTGTTCGAGGATATAGTCCTGAACGCCCTTGACGCCCTGCACGCGGATGATATCCTGAGGATTGACGGAACCCATATTGAGCAGTGCGCCCGGCTGGACGAGATCGCCCGTCTTGACCTTGAGCTCTGCATTGAAGGGAAGCACATACTCTTTGAGCTGTTCGCCCGTATCCTTATCGCGCACGATGACGTGATTGAGGTTGTCGCTGTTGTCCACGGTGACGATACCGGAAACTTCGCAGATGGTCGCGACGCCCTTCGGCTTTCTCGCTTCGAACAGTTCTTCGACACGGGGAAGACCCTGGGTGATGTCCCCCGTCGCCGCGATACCGCCCGTGTGGAAGGTTCTCATCGTAAGCTGAGTACCGGGTTCGCCGATGGACTGCGCCGCGATGACGCCGACCGCTTCGCCGATCTTGATGGGAAGCGTGGTCGCCATATCCTTGCCGTAGCACTTCGCGCAGATTCCGTAACGGGAATTGCAGGTGAAGATACTGCGGATGCTGACGCCGCTCTTCTGATATTTTTCCATCTTCGCGATGACCTTTGCCTTGGTCTCGGTGATCATCTCGTTGCAGGGAACGATCACTTCGCCGTTGTCGTCGGTGATGTCGACGGCCGCGAATCTGCCCGTCAGTCTGTCTTCGAGCGATTCGATCAGCTCGCCGTTCGCGCCGAAGATCGCATTGACCACGGTGCCGCGGGGGTGCTTGCCCGCGCAGCAATCCTCTTCGCGGATGATGACGTCCTGCGAGACGTCGACGAGACGTCTGGTCAGATAGCCCGAGTCCGCCGTTTTCAGCGCGGTATCCGCAAGACCTTTACGGCCGCCGTGCGAGGAAATGAAGTATTCGAGAACGGAAAGTCCGTTTCTGAAGCAGGATTTGACGGGGACTTCGATCTTTTTACCCTGAGGGTTGACCATGAGTCCGCGCATACCGGAAAGCTGTTTGATCTGGTCGATGGAACCGCGCGCGCCCGAGTCCGCCATCATCCAGATGGGGTTGAACTTGTCTTCCGCGCCCTGTTTTTTCAGGAGGGTTGCGACCTTATCCGTCGCGTCATCCCACACGGAGATAACGGCATGGTAACGCTCTTCCTCTTTGAGGAGACCGCGTGCGAACTTTTTGGAGATCTTCGCGACCTGCTCTTCCGCGTTCTCGACGATTGCGTCCTTTTCTTCGGGAATCTTCATATCGAAGACGGAAGTCGTGAGAGCCGCAAGCGTGGAATACTTGTAGCCGCGCTCCTTGATCGCGTCCAGCACAGCGGACGCCTTGGGTGCATACCCCGTCTTGAAGCAAGCCTCGACGATCTTGGAAAGGTGCTTTTTGCCGATCGCCTTGGAGCCCTTGATGGATTCGATAAATTCGGTGGACAGTTCGAGTTTGAGGTAATCTTCGGGCGCTTCGCGCTTGACGAATCCGAGATCCTGCGGCATATTCTCGTTGTAGATGATTCTGCCGACGGACGTCTTGATGATACCCGTGACGAACTTCTTGCCCGTCTCCTCGTCTACGGAAACGGTCACGCGGCCGCGGATTCCGTTGTTCGCAACGGCGCCGTCCCTGCCGAATTCTCTGACATAGGACGCGTCCACGTCCTCGAATTTCCCTTCGGGAAGTTCCACGGTGCGGCGGACGTAAATTTCATCCTGGCAATGCGTTTCTTTGAGCTGATAGCTCATCATCGCCTCGTCGAAGGAAGCGAAGATGGGCGGAACGTATACTTCTCCGTCCTCGTTCGGTCTGCACATCTCGTCGTACTTCTTGCCCTCTTCCCTTCTGGAAATGGTCAGATAGTACGCGCCGATGATCATGTCCTGCGTGGGGCTCATGACCGATTTGCCGTCCGCGAGCTTTAAGATGTTGTTCGCGGAAAGCATCAAAAATCTCGCTTCCGCCTGCGCTTCGATGGAGAGCGGAAGGTGAACTGCCATCTGGTCGCCGTCGAAGTCTGCGTTGAAAGGTCCGCAGACGAGGGGCGAGATCTTGATCGCTCTGCCCTCGATGAGGACGGGTTCGAACGCCTGAATGGACAGTCTGTGCAGCGTGGGTGCACGGTTCAGAAGAACGGGGTGATCTTTGATGACCTCTTCGAGGACGTCCCAGACGAAATCCTTTCCCTTCTCCACCGTGCGCTTCGCGCTCTTGATGTTATGGCAGCGGTTGGTCTCCACAAGGCGCTTCATCACGAACGGCTTGAACAGCTCGATCGCCATTTCCTTGGGAAGTCCGCACTGATAAATTTTGAGTTCGGGCCCGACGACGATAACCGAACGGCCGGAATAGTCGACGCGCTTGCCGAGCAGGTTCTGACGGAAACGTCCCTGCTTGCCGCGAAGCATGCCCGAAAGGGATTTGAGCTCGCGGTTGGAAGGTCCGCTGAGCGGTTTGCCTCTTCTGCCGTTGTCGATCAGCGCGTCCACCGCTTCCTGAAGCATGCGCTTTTCGTTCTTGACGATCATCTCTGGCGCGCCGAGCTCGATCATTCTCTTCAGGCGGTTATTTCTGTTGATAACTCTTCTGTAAAGGTCGTTGAGGTCGGAGGAGGCGAATCTGCCGCCGTCCAACTGCACCATGGGGCGCAGTTCGGGCGGGATGACGGGAAGCACGGTTAAAATCATCCACTCGGGACGGTTGCCGCTCTTGCGGAACGCCTCGATGATTTCGATACGCTTGATCGCCTTCACGCGCTTGGGTCCCGAAGGATTGTTCGCGATGATCTCCTTCGCTTCCTTGCTCTCCTTTTCGAGGTCGACCGCCATGAGCAGTTCGCGGATCGCCTCCGCGCCCATGCCGACTTTGAGCCCCGTCTTGGAGGAATCGCCCATCGTCTCTTCC
>CASGEQ010000118.1 GCA_949300535.1 uncultured Bacillota bacterium | reverse complement strand
GCGGGTTGCGGTACCATCGGCTTCGGCGGCGGCTGGGGCGGCGGCATTGCGCTGGGTATCATTGCGGTCAGCGCGGCGCTGGTCATCGTAATCGGAAGAAAGAAGACTGCGAAGAAATAATCGCATCGGCAAATCTTATCGGAAAAATCGGGGGCGGCTTACAATAAGTTCTCCCCCGAACTTTTTCTGAACGGTCAGGAGGAAACAAAAGTGAAAAAACTTCTTGCAATTCTGTTTTCGGCGGTCATGCTCTTTTCCTTTACCGCGTGCGGCGGTGGAACGGAGAACAACGAAGATCCGACTGACGGCCCGAACGACAAACCGCCCGAAACACAGACTGAGGAGGGAACCGTGGACGATCTCGTGAAAAATTTCTGGCAGTCGGAGACCATGTACGACGAAACGATACTTCTTGTGGCTGAGACGGATGAAAACGGAAACGTGATCTCCGCGCCCAAGGCGAAATTGCTGTTCGATGCAACGCAGATCGTTTCGGTCAAGCAGTATTTCCATGAAAACAACGGCGGAAAGGTCGTTACCTTCGAGGAGGGGACCGATTTCGTGTATGAAGACGGGTATCTCACCGCTCTGGGAACGATCACCGACAATATCATTACGGAAAAGAAGGAATTCTCCGGCACCATGCCCTATGTGACGGACAAGGCGCTCACGGGCGAAGAGGCGTTCCCGGGACTTGCCCCGAGCACGAGCATCCCCTCAAAGGAAACGGGACTCTATCTGCCGTTCACCGAAGGGTATCAGATCGTGCAGATGCAGCTCAGCGTGACCTATACGCACGACGTCGGCTGGACGGGCGCCACGCCCTCCTATTTCGGAGACGGCGCGCTTGCCAAAATGGTCGAAAAGCTGAAGGGGAAGGAAAAAATCGAACTGTTCGTATACGGGGATTCCATTTCCACGGGCGCAAATTCTTCGAGTTATCTCAATATCGAGCCTTATCTCGACACCTGGCCGGAACTGCTATCCGAAAATCTCGCCCGTTATTACGGCGCGGAAGTCAATCTGACCAACCGATCGGTCGGCGGCTGGACGAGCGCGAACGGCGTCGGCGGCGGAAGCGGCTACGTAGACGGACAGCTCATCCGTCAGGCGGGACTGAGCGAACTGCTTTCGACAGATCTTGACGGATATGTTCCCGATCTCGTCCTGCTCGGATTCGGCATGAACGACGCGTCCATGGGTTCGCCCGATATTTCCGCTTATTGCAACAATATGATCTCGATGATCGAAACGCTCCGCGCGGTCAATCCCGATTGCGAGATCATCCTCATCGGGACCATGCTCGCAAACCCCATGGCGCGCGATCAGTCCAAGAATCAGGCGGAGTATACGCAGTATCTTTCCCGCGTAGCGGAACGGTATGAAGGAGTCTGCGTCGTCGACGTGGGCGCGATTCATCAGAGTATCCTCGACGCAGGAAAATGCTATACGGAAATTTCCAGCAACAACGTCAATCATCCCAACGATTTCATGGCGCGCGTTTATGCCATGACCCTTCTTTCGGCGCTGATCGATACGAGCGGAGGGGAATAATATGAAAAAGGCCAAGAGGACGGTATTGCGCACGGCGGCGCTTTTGTGCGCGTTTGCGCCAACCGCGTGATTCCCGCATTCTTCTTTTCGACGACGGAACAGATGAACGCCGTGCTTTCTTATGTCACCGCGCAGAATCTGCTCGATACGATCGTATTCAGCGACGACGCGCTCCTCGTAAAGACGTTCAAGGCGTCCCGCGCCAACGTGCAGGGCGGCGTGTGGTTTTCGGACGCCGATCTGACCGATTACGAGGCGTTGGTATCTGTTCGCGATACGGTCAGTTCGGCGAACGCCATGATCGCCGTCGTGGAGGGAAACGTTGTCAAAGAGGGCGTGGAAGAACTTCAGGCGCTCGGGCTGTCCTGTTGGGCGGTGGCGGAAAGCTCGCCTTACGGCGTCTATGAGACGCTGTATACGGGCGTCAACGGCGTGATCTCGGACAGCTTCTCCCTTGTCATCGACATCATGGAGAGCATTACGGAGCCGACCATGATCAGGAAGGTATTCCTTGCGGGACACCGCGGCGAGGGGGCTTATCCCGAAAATACCATTGTCGGCGCAAAGGCAGCTTACTATTACGGCGCGGATTATGTCGAGATCGACCTGATGCGCACCAAGGACAATGAACTCATCATCATGCACGATCCCACGCTTAACCGCACCTGTAACTATACGGGTTCGCAGACCGTGGCGGACATGACGCTGGAAGAGGTGCGGCACCATCGGATTCGGCGGCAGCGGCGGCGGAATCGCGCTCGGCTGCATTCTGGCGGCGGCTGTGTCGGCGATGTTTTTGAGAAGACGTTCCGCCCGTAAATGACGGGCGGAGGATAAGGAGGAATCATGAAAAAAGCATTGCTCTGCGCCTTTTTGGCGGGAATGCTCTGTTTTGCCTGCGCGGCGTGTACGTTCACGCCGTCGGACGAAACGCACGGCACTCTGCCGACTCCCGACGAAACGTTGCCCGACGGGGACGATGAAGGCGGAGCGCAGCAGGAAGACCCTTCCGGTTCCGACGAGGATACGGAGGGAGATCAGGAGGAAACAGACGTGAGCGGAAACAAGACGATGGAGACATTTTTTGCAAACGGGTATTCCGCGCTGTTTGCGGACCCTTATCTCAAAAACGGAATCTCGCTTACGGACGCCGCGGGGAATCGGAACGGTTCGCTGGTGTTCGCCGATTCGTACGAGCCGCCCGTCTGGAATTTCGCCCAATGGTATACCAAATATGATATTTCGGACTACGAGTCGAGGAGTTATACCAAGGGCGGAGCGGCGTTTTGTTATACTTCCAAAGGGGAGACGGTGGACGGGACATTTATTCCCGCCAAAGTGCTGGCGGTGGACAGCACACAAGCCACGATCTATATGGAACTCAATGCGGAAGTGGAATACGACGCGCCGCGCAAAGACGGAGAGGGCTGGCCGCACACCCTGCTTTCGCAGGATTTTTCGGGCAATCTCGTTCACGTCAGCGAACTGAGCGAACTCGTGATGAGCATGGATTACACCGTCACCAAGTTCGAGGACAGAATGAACGGTCAGGCGAATCCAAATATGCATTGCGCGCAGTTCGTGTGGTATATCACGCTGCAGAACCGCACCAAGGGAAGCGAGGGATACGGGCAGTATATCTGGTTCGGGCTCAATCTCTGGGATAACCGAAATGTGGGAAAGGTCAGTGCGGAATACGCCGCACAGGACCTGGGAAAAGAGGACGCGACGCTCGCCTTCATCTATCAGCCGTCCAGCGACAAATTCCTGGAAACGGAACTCATTCCGCAGGTCGGGGAGACGGGCAAAGTCAATTTCGACGTGCTCGAAACGGCGAAACACGCCTATGAGGTCGCGCGCGAACGCGGATATCTTCCCGATACCGCATGGGAGGATATCTACATCGGAAGCATGAATTTCGGATTCGAGATCACGGGCACATACAATGCCGCGGTGCAGATCGATACGGTCGGCGTCTACTACAAATAAACAAAAAATAAACAAACGAGAGGTGGCATGTAATGAAGAACAAATTTACATTGACGATATTGAGCGGGGTGCTTGCCATGGGAATTGCATTCGGAGGAAACGTTGTCTTCTCATATGGGGCTTCGGCGGATACGCTGTTCGACGAAAACGACGTCGTTCTGACGTTTGCCAATATGTCCGATTCCCATATCGGATACGGAAATGACGATGCGCTTCTGAGAAACGCGCTTACCGTGTCGAAGTCGTTTGCAAAAAACGGGATTGACGCGCTTTTGTTTAGCGGCGATCAGACGCAGGACGGAAAAGAGGAACAGGCAAAAGAGTTCGTTTCCATTCTGGAAGAGCAGTTCGATCTGACGCAGACGGCGGCAATCATCACCCACGGAAACCACGATACCTACTGGAGCGGGTGCATGAATACCGTTCAGTTTGCGGAAGCGTACGGGGAAAAGGTGTACACCTTCGACCAGGACGACACCGATTACACGACGGGCAACCGCCATGTGGTCGTCAACGGCTATCATTTCCTTTCGGTGCAGATCATGAGCTATACGGGGAAGAATTTCACCAACCCCGTTTCGGCGGATACGGAAACGTGGCTTCGCGGGATGCTGGACAAGCTCACGCAGGAGAATCCCGATCAGTATGTATTCGTTTCCAGCCACTGCCCCGCGCCCGATACCGTTTACGGGAGCATGTCCGATCAGGATACGGGCCCCTGGGGTGCGTCCAAAGAGCTTGACGCAATCCTGGAAGGGTATCCTCAGGTGATCCTCTTCTCGGGGCATACGCATTATGCGCTCAACGACGAGCGGGCGATCAATCAGTCCACCTATACGCAGGTACAGTCGGGCAGTACGTCCGACGCCGATATGGAAAAGGGATTTTTGGAAACGGGTACGGGCGGCGTTGCCAACCGCAGGTCGCAGTCTCAGGGCGAACTCGTCGAAGTGGACGGCTCTGGGCGTATCCGCATCACGAGAATCGATTTCGCGCGCGCCAAGCAGATCAAGGATTACTGGTATCTTGACGCCTGCTCGGCGGACGGGTCGCACCTCAACCGCTATACGGCGGAAGCGCGCGCTGCGGCAAATACCGCGCCCGAGTTCGATTCGGACGCGGCGATCACAACGGTCGAATTGTCCGCGTCATCCGTGAAGGTCACCTATCCCGTCGCGCAGGACGACGACATGGTATACTCCTATACGATCAAGGTGTACGATAAGGACGGCGGGGAGCTGGCGTCGGTTAAATCGCTTTCGCCCTGGTATCTCTATCCCGATCTTTCGGCTCTGCCGAGGACGAGGGAACTGCAGCTGGATTTTGAAATTTCCTATCCGTATACCGTCGAGATCACGGCGTACGACAGCTTCGGCGGGGAAAGCACTCCCCTGACGCTCGTCGTCGAGGATAAGACGGAGGAGGAAAGGGCAGCGGCGGCGGAGCTGGACGAGCGCATTTCGGCGCTTTCGGGCAGGAAGCTGACCGAGGCGGACGGAGAGGAAATCAAGGCGATCCGTTCTCAGATCAACGCGCTTTCCTACAAGGGCAAGGCGTTCCTCACGCAGTATGACGCGTTCATGACCGCAGAAGCGGGGTATTACAACAAGTTTTATCTCACCGCCGACGCGCAAAAATACGCGCCCGATGTGAGCGAAACGTACAGCATGGCGGCGACGTCTTCCAAGGGCTGGGCAGAGGAAAGCGAATTCACGGGCGTCACGCTCAACTGGAATTCGACGACGAAGAACAACTCGCTCGGGTTCACGCAGAAATACGATCTGGACGGACTGCACATCAGCTTTGCCAACCTGTCCGTATCCTCGGAAAATCAGAAATTCGGCATTATCGTTTCCAACGAGATGAAGGACAAATGGCTGACGGGCGAGACGCTTCTGGTCTATGTCGATTTTGCGACGGGAGAACTGTTTGTCAACAACGGCGTTTATATCGGAAAGAGCGATCAGCTGCTCTATTCCGATCTCGGAGCGACGCCCTTCGACTTCCTGTTTACCCTGAAAGAGGACGGCAGCCTGGAACTGAGCGTCCATACGGTATTTGCCGACGAGACGTTCACGATCGGCGCGGACAATCTGGCGGATATCCCTCATCTGAGCGACACGTCGTCCTGTTACGTATCATTCACCCCTTGGGATACGCGCACTACGGGCGCGGTAGATATCGTCGCCATTCACGGCGGAGAAGCGGAATGCGCAGAATATGCTCCCGCACCCGATCCGGATCCCGACCCCGACCCTGATCCCGACCCTGATCCCGATACGCCTGAAACGAACGGCTGCACGGGCTGCGGAACGCTCGGATTCGGCGGCTGGGGCGGCGGCACGGCGCTCGGGCTCATCCTTGTTTCGGCAGCGGCGATTGCGTTGACGCGCAGAAAAAAAGACGAAAAATAAGAGATCGCCGCGGAGGCCTTTTTGACGGCGTCCGCGGCGGAAAGGATACGGGATATGTACGGATTAAATGGGAAAGGACTGCCCTGCGAGAGTTGTTATGAAATCGCGGACGAACCCGTTCTGGCGACGCTGTTCACGACGGGCAACGGTTACATGGGGATTCGCGGGAGCTTTGAAGAATACGCTTCTCAGCGCATCCAGGGCGCATTCGTGCGCGGATATATCGACGAGATCATCGAGGTATGCGAACCGTTCGCCGATAACGAATACATGAAAAAATATTACCTCAACGAAGAGGGACTAAAGCGGTTCGAGCGTCAGGAAAGCTGCGTGAATATGCCCGATTTTCTCCTCGTCCGCGTGCAGATCGGCAAAAAGACGTTTTTCCCGTGGGAGGGAAAGGTCGAAAAGTGGGAGCGCTGGCTCGATCCTTCTACCGCCGAATATGTACGGAAAGTGATCTGGAACGACGGGGATGGAAACAGGACGCAGCTCGAATTCCGCCGCTTTGCATCGTTCGCGTGTCAGAACGTCTATTGTCAGCAGGTGAAGGTGCGGCCGCTCAATCACGCGCTTCCTGTCCGTCTGATCTCAGGCGCGGATACCGCTGTGAAAACGGGCGGGCAGTTTATCACGCAGACCGACTGCGCGGAGGAAAAACAAGGCGACGTCTTTCTCGCCTTCCACGCAGTGAATAAATTCCGTTTCGCGGCGGCATACAGCATCCGCAATCGGTTTCCGCAGGGGACGCGGGAAGAGACCTATCTCGAAAACGGCCGTATCGGGGCATGCGTTCTGTGCGAAAAACAGGACGAGTATGTGCTGGAAAAGACGATCTTTGTCGGGACGGAACGCGATACCGACCGCCCCGTGTCCGAATGGGTGAGGGAAAACGGCGCCGCGATTCAGGGCTCGTATTCCGATCTGTTCCGCGCGCATCTTGCCGAATACAGGAAATATTTTGCTCCCATGGATATCCGCATCGAAGGGGACAGAGAGGCGGACGGCTGGCTTCGGTTCGCGAGCTATCATACGGCGATTTCCGCGCCCATGCACGACAGCGTTCACGGCATTTCCGCCAAGGGACTGACGGGCGAGCGGTACAATCAGTTCGTATGGTGGGACGCGGAGATTCATCAGCTTCCTTTCTTCATCCATACGGCGCCGCAGACGGCGAAAAACGAGCTTTTATACCGTTATCGCTGCCTGGCGCAGGCGAAGGAAAACGCGCGTAAGGCGGGATACGACGGCGCGAAATTCGCGTTCTGTTCGTCCGTAACGGGCGAAGAGCGGGTATGGGAATATGTGCGCCACCCGTTCATGCAGGTGCATATCAATTCGGATATCCCTTACGGGATTCTCAATTACTATACATACACGGGCGACGACGAGTTCATGCGCCGCTACGGCATGGAAATCCTGTGCGAGTGCGCAAAATACTGGGCAAGCCGCGTGACCGAGCGCAACGGCAGGTATGAAATATTGCAGGTGACGGGAACGGACGAGCATCATCCCTATGTGGATAACGACGCCTATACCAATTATTGCGTGCATTATGTGCTTACGCGTTATCTTCAGCTGTGCGGGCGGTTCGGCTGCGGGCTTGACGAGGCGGAGCGGCAGAAAATTGCGCGCGTTGCGGAAAAACTGTACCTGCCCTGCGATGAAAGCGGCATGATTCCGCAGTTTGACGGATATTTCGGTCTGTCGCGGAGTCTGGAAGAAGCGGGTAAGGGCACGCTCAAACAGTTCCAGATGAAAAAGAGCGGACTATATCACAAGAGCCAGATCATCAAACAGCCCGACGTGGCGCTGCTTTATACCTTTGTCAACGTCGGAGTGGACCGCAGCCGCTATGCGGAAAACTGGGACTACTACGAGCAGATGTGCGAAACAAGTTCTTCGCTGACCTTCCCCGTTCATGCGGTCGCGAGCGCGCAGAACGGCAGAATGCTTTCCTTCTACAACTACTTTATGGATACTCTGAAAATCGACGCCGACGACCTGCACGGAGTTGCGTGGCAGGGCGTTCACAGCGGATGTCTTGCGGGCGGATATCTCTCCGTGCTCTATGGCCTGTTCGGGCTTACGGCATCCGAGGACGGGCTTGCGTTCCGTCCCAATCCCATGCCATTTTTCGGCAGCGTGACGGCTCAGACGCTCTATCGCGGAAGGAAAATCCAAATGCGGCTCAAAGGGGATTCACTGAGACTTACGCTGCTCGAAGGCGAACCCGTGCGGGTGACTGTGACGGGAAGAAAGGGCAGACGCGCGGCGGAGCTCGGTCACAGGTGCGTGTTCGCGCTGTAAAGGAGACGTATGGACATCAAGGGAATTATTTTCGATCTGGACGGCGTGCTGTGCTCGACGGATGAATATCATTACCGCGCGTGGAAACAGCTTGCGGATGAGCTCGGAATCCCGTTCGACAGGAAGATCAACGACCGCCTGCGCGGCGTATCCAGGGAAAAGAGCTTGGAGATCATTCTCGAAAAGAGCAGCAAAAGTTATACGGAAGAGGAAAAGCGGCGTTTTGCGGACAGCAAGAACCGAACCTATCGGCAGCTTCTTTCCGAACTGACGAAAAATGACTTCCCGAAGGACGTCACGGATACATTGCTGCGCCTGAAAAAGGCGGGGAAACGCCTTGCCGTCGGCTCATCCAGCAAAAATACGCCGCTCATTCTGGAGCGGCTCGAAATCAGGAATTTATTTGACGCGGTTGCGGACGGAAACGATATCGTTCATTCCAAGCCGGACCCGGAAGTCTTTCTGCTGGCGGCAAAAAGGCTGGGGCTCGCCCCGCGCGACTGCCTCGTGGTGGAGGACGCGGAGAGCGGCATTCAGGCGGGAAAAGCGGGCGGATTCTATACCGCTTCCGTGGGAGAAGCGGCAAGGCTCGGGCTCGGGGATTTCCGTCTCGGACGTCTCGGCGATCTGCTCGGGATGATCTGATTTATTCGCAGAAGACGGGCAGCCCGCGGAGCGAATCGCGCTCTTTTTCGGTCAGCGTGTCGAAGATGATCTGATCGAACGCGGACAGAGACTGAAAGACGTAAGTTTCCCTGCGGGGGAATTTCGTATGGTCGGCAATGAGGATGCGGCGCGAAGAATGTTCGAATGCCGTCCGCTTGACCTCGCGCTGGTCGATGGACGTCTCATAAGCGTTCTGCGGGTCGAGCGCGGCGCAGGAAGAGAGCATCAGATCAAAGCGGAATTCGGACAGAAGGGTATTCGTCCAGCTTCCCGTGATGGAGGCGCCCGCCGTTGCGATGACTCCGCCGGGGATGAGAAGATTGATATTTTTCACCCTGGACAGCTGCATTGCGGTCTGCAGGTTGTTGGTCATGACCGTTTTGTCCGAGAGATTCATTCTCTGCGCGAGCGCGAGAATGGTGGACGAGCTGTCGAAGAACACCGTCTTGAAATCGGTGGGGATATATTTGAGCGCGTTGGTCGCGGCGAGTTCCTTTTCCTTTGCGTTTTTCGTCATGCGCACGAAAATGGAAATCTCGTCCGCGGGTTCGAGCAGGACCGCGCCGCCGTGGCTGCGCTTCAAAAGCCCGAGAGACTGCATTTCGGTCAGATCGCGTCGGATGGTCGCGTCGCTGACATACAGCGCCGCCGCGAGCTCTTTTACCGTGGCGGAAACGTTGTTTTTCAGATAAGATAGAATTTTGTCCTGACGTGCACTGTCTAACATAAAATTGCTCACTTATGTTTATTTATGCTTATATTATAGCTGAAAAAAGATTGATTGTCAACGTTATAAAATAATATAGACAATTTTTTTTTCTATGGTATAATTATTCTCAGGGAAACGGAACAGCTGACGAAGGCAAGCCCGTGCGCTGTGCGAAGGGCTGCGGACAGCAAGGTTTCCGTTTTCCGAAATTCCCCCCACAAGGTAAACAGCCGCTAAAAACGGTATTCAGCGGCTGTTTACCGAAATATCTGATCGTGGGAGAAGAGAAAAATATGGCGCCTTTCGCCATCAAAGGCGTGCGGACGGGTTCGGAATGATGAGAAACGTTTTGAGGGAGAATCAGAAATGTTATATCAGGAAACAAAGAAATATGATCTGACCGGTTTTCGGCGCGGATCGGAGGCCGGTGCGCCGCAGAGCGTGGCTCAGTCGGCATTTGTGAAAGAATTTGTACAGATGACGTCCAATATGTATCGGCTTGGATGGGATGAGAGAAACGGAGGAAATCTGTCTTATCTTCTCAAAGAAGAGGAAGTCGCGCAGTATCTGGACCCTGACTGCGTTATAAGAAAAATTTCGCTCGGGTTTCGCGTTCCCGAACTCGCGGGAAAGTTCTTTCTCGTGACGGGCACGCAGAAATATTTCAGGAATATGGAATCGGATCCCGAAACGAATACGGGAATCATCCGGATTTCGGCGGACGGCAGCGAGGGGGAACTGCTCTGGGGGTTCCGCGACGGCGGCAAGCCGACCAGCGAACTTCCCGCGCATCTGATGAGTCATATCGCGCGGCTGAGCGTCGATCCTGATAACAGAGTCGTCCTGCATTCGCATCCTACCAATATTCTGGCGATGAATTTTGTCCACAAATTGGATGAAAAGGCGTTTACGCGCACGCTTTGGAAAATGTGCACGGAATGTATCGTGGTCTTCCCCGAGGGGGTGGGAATTCTGCCCTGGATGCTCTGCGGGACGGAGAGCATCGGAGAGGCGACGGCGCAGAAGATGAAGAGCTTCCGCGTCGTGATCTGGGGAATGCACGGCGTCTACGGCGCAGGAAAGACATTCGACGAGGCGTTCGGACTTGTCGAAACGGTGGAAAAAGCGGCTCAGATCTATATGCTGACCGCGCATTTGCAGCAGATCAATACGATCGAAGACAGACAGATGAGAGAGTTGGCGGAGTTTTTCGGGGTCAAGTACAGAAAGGACTTTCTCGAAGACTGACGCCGACGTCATTTTGACACAATGCATTCAGCTTTCTTCATACCTCCTCTGAAAGGAACGGAAAGCCGTCGGGACAGCGCGTCCCGACGGCTTCCTTCTTTCCGGGCAAATATTTTGCGCATACACCCCGCGGCAAAATTTTCCGCTTTTCCGTTGACAGCCCAAAGTCGCGGTATTATAATAAAAAAAATCAAGGCGGGGGGAAAGAATGACAATTTTGCAGTTGTGCGATCGGCTTGCGATCGCGGAAGAAGTGAAAGAGAAGGTGGCGGCGTTCGACAAGACATATCGTCATGAAGCGCTTGCGCCGCAGTGGGGTAAGCTGTATTCTCCCGCGACGTGGGAGGAAGGCTTGAAGGAGCTTTCGGCTTCGCTCGGAGAGGATGCGGACGGTATGAAAATACTCACCGTCATGCTTCATTGCTGTCTGAAAACGCGCGACATATATGCGGAGAGGGGTATTCCCGAAGAGATATTCTATGCGACGATGAACTTTCTGCCCCGATTTTTGGAATGGCAGAAAAAATATTACGGAACGTATGCCTTTTCCTGGGCGTGGTGGTTTCCCCGGCAGCTCGCGCTGTGCGAGCTCCGCATCGGCGAATTGGAAT
This sequence comes from uncultured Bacillota bacterium, assembly GCA_949300535.1. Lineage (GTDB taxonomy): Bacteria > Bacillota > Clostridia > Christensenellales > Borkfalkiaceae > Gallimonas. The sequence goes on along the minus strand of CASGEQ010000118.1, from coordinate 319 downwards.
TTGAGATGACAAAGGAAGAGGGGGCGCCCTGCGTTTCCATTCACATCCCCGCGGGCGTATCCCTGAAAAAAGAGGATTTGCGGGCGACATATGCGGCGTGGAAAGCGTTCGTGAAGAAATATTTTCCCGCCTATGCGGACGTTCCGTCCTATTGCGATTCGTGGATGCTTTCCCCCGCGCTCAAACAACTGCTTCCGCCCGATTCGCACATCCTTTCTTTCCAGAGTTGTTTCGAGATTCTCCGTTCGGATAACAACGACGCGGTCGTCGATTGGGTGTTCCCGGGAAAGCGGGTCCCGTATGAAGAGCTCGCGGAGCA
>CASGEQ010000117.1 GCA_949300535.1 uncultured Bacillota bacterium | reverse complement strand
TATTCCGTGCAGACGAACAACTATCTGGACGACGACTATTTCTATCATACCTATGTGATGACCGATCTGACGCTCAGAGACTGCGTGCTGGAAACGAGCGGGCTGTTCTCCGTCGGCGTGGAGTCCAACTTTGCGGGCGCGGTGCTCTATGAGGAGCAATCGAGTATCAATTTTGAAGGATGGCCGGGAACGGGCGGAACGTCTTTCCCCGTCGTGCTTCGCCTTGCAGGCGACGTCAGACTGTATGACTGGAAAGATCTTTCTCTCGTCGACAGCAGTACTCTCATCACGTCCGAGCAGGCGATGTTCAAGCTGGATATCGCCGCCATGCTCGATTACGTCTGCGGCGCATATGAGGGATATGAAAATCTGATCGATCAGCGCGGCGCCGTGAATTACGTCCACGGCGGGATCGCGCTTTACGGCGGCGGGAAGAATTATTCGCAGGTCGATCTGCGCGGATTGGATTCCTCGCTTTCCGATTATCACGAATACCTCGTCAATCTGAAAATGCTGGAAGGCGCGGACGGCACCGCCGGATCGCAGGCGACGTTCCTGCCTGCGGCGGCGGGAACGCAGGATTTCCGCTTCTATATGTATGGCTCGGACAGCGCGAATAACGTCGACAAGCAGTTTGAGGACGAGGCAAGCGGGAATAAATATCTCGGCGTAAAACCGCTTTCCGCATTTTCGGAATAAGCGGAAGGGGCGCGGCGCGTGATTACGCGCCGCGCACTTTGCGCATTACAAAGGAGAAACGGTTATGTACGAAAAGATCTGCAAGGTGCGGGAAAATCCTGTCATGCAAAAAATTCTCTCATTTTTTGACAGCGAGTGGTTCCCCGTCGCCTATGCGGCGCTTACGCTCATATGTTCTTTTGTCGGCTTTGAAATTGTGTTTTTTGCCCTGACGGCGGTACTCATCTGGTTTATCACGCTGTTCGGGCGCGATTCCAAGCCGCTGCTTGCTATCGTCGTGCTGTTTATTTATGCGATCAGTCAGCGGCATACGCCTCAGCCGCCCTATAATTCCGATTACCTTTACGGTACGCCCTTTCTTGCGACCGTGGGGACGCTCGCAGTCATCACGCTCGGAGTGCTCGTTTTCCGCCTCGTTGCCTATCCTTCGACGGGCAACGTCTTCCGCGGCAGACCCGTGGCGCGCTGGGGACTGTTCGCGCTTGCGGCGGCGCTTATTCTCAACGGCGTCTTTTACGGGGAATATACCTTTGCCAACCTTCTGCTCGGCGTTGTCATCGCATTTTCTTTCCTCTTTTTCTATATCTATTTTTATCATACGCTGGAATGGAAGGACACGACGGCGGTTTCCGTTGCGCGCATTTTATCGCTTGCGTGCGGCGTGATTTTTCTGCAGCTGGTCGAGGCGTATCTTTTTGACGGAATCATCGTCGACGGTTCGATCGCAAAATACAACATCGTGCTCGGGTGGGGCATGAGCAACAACGCGGGCGGTATGCTCGCCATGTTCACCCCCGCGCTCTTCTATCTCGCCTATAAAGAAAAACACGGCTGGATTTATTATCTGCTCGGATTATTGTCCTTTTTCGGCGTGATCATGACGTGCAGCCGCACGTCCGTGCTCGCCGGGGCGGTCGCGGTGCTTGCCTGCATCGTGCTCCTTGCCATCCGCGGGAGAAATGTCCGCGCGATCCGCATTGCCGATATCGTCCTCGCCGTCTGCGTGATCGTCTTCTGCATCATATTCCGCGCGAAGATCCTGGAACTCTTCCAATACTATTCCGATCGCGGATTTGACGATTCGGGCAGATTCGAAATCTGGCTCAACGGCATGAAGCGATTCCTGCAAGCGCCTATCTTCGGCGTCGGTTTCTATACGCCCATTGCGCCCGACTGGTCGTATAATATCGAAAACTGGCTTCTTCCCGATATGTATCATAATACCTATGTGCAGCTGTTCGCGAGCTGCGGCATTGTCGGCGTTCTCGCCTATACCCTCCACCTCGGTCAGGGGCTCGTGCTCTGTTTCCGAAAGTTCACGCCCGAGCGGCTGTTCTACTTTATCGTTTTGCTCGTGCTGACGGGGATGAGCATGGCGGATAATCACATTTTCCATATCTTCCCCGCGCTCGTCTATTCCATGCTGTTTGCGCTGTGCGAAAAGGATTACGGGCATAAGAAGGCGCAGGCGGACTCCAAAACGGCAGAGGCGGAATGCGCGCCGCAGACGGTTTCCGAGGGGAGCGAAGCGGAAAAAACGCAGGAAGGGGAACAGGCATGAAAAAGCACCTGGAAGTTTCGGGCGCCGTCTTTGTGAAGGATGGGCGGGTGTTCGCCGCTCGGCGCGGAGAAAGCGTTTATCCGTATGTCGCGCATAAATTCGAGTTTATCGGCGGAAAGCTGGAAAAGGGCGAATCGGCGGAAGCCGCGCTCGTGCGCGAACTCAAAGAGGAAACGGGGATGTCCGTGCGCGTTATCGCGCCTTTCATGACGGTAGAGCATGAATATCCCGATTTTTGTATCACGCTCCATACCTTCTTATGCGAGATGCTTTCCGCGTATACGCTCAACGAGCACGAGGAGGCACGCTGGGTGGCGGCGGAAGAGCTTGATCCCGAAGACTGGGCGCCCGCAGACGCGCCCGTCGTGAATGCGCTCCGCGCAAAAATTTCAAAGGGAAAAGGATAAAGGCGCAGCCGTCTGTCATATTTCCCGCCGTATAATAGACGGGAAAGGAGAAAACGATGGGAGTTACCAAAACCGATTTTATGCGCGGGATGCAGTGCCCGCGGATGCTCTGGCTGGACGCGCACCGTCCGCAGGAGAAAGTCATCCCGCCCGAAGTGCAGCAGCGGCTGGACGAGGGCAACGAGTTCGGAGACCGTGCGATGGGCATGTTCGGTCCGTATGTGGAGACGACCGCGTACCGCGAAGACGGGCGGCTGGATTATGCGGAAATGCTCCGCAGAACGCAGGAATGCCTGGAAGACGGCACGCCCGTCATCTGCGAAGCGGCATTCAGCCGTTACGGAGATTATTGCGCGGTGGATATTCTGCGCCGCGCGGAGGACGGGTATGAGATCTATGAGGTCAAAGACAGCGACGGCGTGAAGGAGCAGTTCAAAAAGGACGTTGCCTTTCAGCGGTATCTCGTGCGCGGGTGCGGCGTGAACGTCGTAAGATGTTATGTGGTGACGCGGGGGACGGAGAACGAGTATGCGATCGAGGACGTGACCGCATATGCCGCGGCTTACTGGCGCACCGTATATGAAAATATCCGCCGTCTGGCGGCGGTGAAGCGTCAGAAAGAGGAAGTGTTCTTATCGACGGGCGAACAGTGCGAAACGCCGTATCGCTGCTGGTATTGGGATTATTGTCACGGAGGAAAGGAAAATGGGACTGCTCTCTAAACTGTTCCGCTGGACGAAGGCGGACGAAAAGGCGCTGGAACGTATGGATCTCTTTGACGGAGACGACCCGTACGGCGATGAGGACGAAGAAGAGTGGGAGAACGGGAAATATCTCTCCCCGTTTTCGGACGAAGACGAAGAGGACGAGGAAGATTTCTGACGCATTCGTCAGCGCCGATATATGTAAATATGCCAATATGCGCAAAAAAGGCGCTTCCGACAGAGCGGAAGCGCCTTTTTTGCGCGGGTGATTCCTCAGGAACCATGGCGATGAGCAAGGATTAAAAGAGAAAAGGCCCCGCGATGTACTTTGAGTGTCAGCCGGAAATAAAAGATCGCGGAGCAGAACTATGGAAGATTTCGACAAACATGCAAACTTAAAATATAAGAACTTAAGACGGCAATTATCATGTGATGGACAGTATGTTGATAATGTCGCTTATACTTATGGTCATCACATGGGGAAAGAAGAAAGTGTTGCGCTCAGTCAATACATACAGGTTCCTTTGAAAGTCCGTAAGCAAATGAAGGTTTCGCGTAGAACTTTTTAAAGTTTGTTATCTGTTTGCGTAGCACTGTCGGATGAAAAACGTTGCCGGAATTGTTTGGGCGTTATGCCGCATGTCCGTTTGAAAACTTTTTCAAAGTAGTGTGCGTCGTTGTAGCCGACCTCTTCGGCGATTTGTGCCACGCTCTTACGGGAATTTTTTAAAAGTTCTTTGGCACACCGCAGGCGCACGTTCTGCACGTAGGCGGAAAAAGTGGTCCCCGTGTAAGCCTTGAACGCCTGCGAGATATAGTTATAGCTGAAAAAATACTGCTTACACAGTTGCTGAAGGGTAAATGTTTCACGGTAGTGTTCGTTGACGTAGCTTACGATTTTGCTCATGAGTTCGGTAAGGTCCTTGTCCGCGGGCTGTTGTACGGGATGCGTTTCGGCAAAGTAGCTCAGTGCAAAGTAGAGGAGCGCCTTGGGAATGATTGCGGGGGAT
>CASGEQ010000116.1 GCA_949300535.1 uncultured Bacillota bacterium | reverse complement strand
TGCGGAAATCGCATTCGGCGGAAACGGCTATGGGTTAAACGGGCATGAGTGAATGATATAAAAGATGTAAATCAACAACAAACGGGCGCGGAAAGCTCTTCCGCGACCGTTTTTTCGCAATCGGGGAAAAATTTTCCGTATCGTCTTGAAATTGCGGCGCATTTATGATATGATATATCGGTAACTCCGCGTTGGGAGAGAAAGGAGCTTTTATGGAAACGATTGAACAAATTCTGGCGAGAGAGCTCGGACAGAAAGAAGAGTACGTCAAGAACGTCATCACGTTGCTTGACGAAGGCAACACCGTGCCGTTTATCGCGCGTTACCGCAAGGAAATGCACGGCACGATGGATGACCAGACCATCCGCCAGCTCGCCGACAGACTGCAATATCTGCGCAACCTCGAAGCGCGCCGTCAGGAGGTGAAAAATTCCATTGCAAATCAGGGCAAACTCACGGACGAGCTTTCATCGGCAATCGACGAGGCGGCGACCCTCGCGGAAGTGGAGGATCTCTACCGTCCTTATAAGCAGAAGCGGCGCACGCGCGCGACGATCGCGCGGGAGAAGGGGCTGGACCCGTTCGCACAGATTCTCTATGCGCAGGAGCGCGACTGCCCCGTACCCGAAGAGGAGGCGAAAAAGTACGTCGATCCCGAAAAGGGCGTAAACACCGTTGAGGAGGCGTTGCAGGGCGCGGGCGATATCATCGCGGAGATGATCTCGGACGACGCGGATATCAGAAAGCACATGCGCGAGCTGTATCTGCGCCGCGCGGACATCGTATCGGCGGCGGCAAAAAAGGACCCCGAAGATACCGTCTACCGCATTTATTATCAGTTTTCTGCGCCTGTCAGCCGCGTGCAGGGACATCAGGTGCTCGCGATGAACCGCGGCGAACGGGAAGAAGTGCTGAAAGTGGACATCGTCATGAATCGCGACGAGGCGCTTGCGCTCATTCTGCGTGCGGTCATCAAAAAGCCGTCCTGCGCTTCCACTGCGTTCGTCACGGCGGCGGCAGAGGACGCCTATGACCGTCTCATCGCGCCGTCCGTCGAGCGGGAGATCAGAAATCATCTCACCGAAGTCGCGTCCGAAGGGGCGATCGGGCAGTTCGCGCTCAACCTGCGCCCGCTCCTGATGCAGCCGCCCGTCAAGGGCTTCGTCACGATGGGGCTTGACCCCGGATACCGCATGGGCTGCAAGGTCGCGGTCGTGGACGAGACGGGCAAGGTGCTGGATACGGCGGTCGTCTATCCGACGTACGGCGAACGGCAGAAGCGCGAGGCGATCGCGAAGCTGTCCGCGCTCATCAAAAAACATAAGGTCAAGCATATCGCCATCGGGAACGGCACGGCGAGCCGCGAAACGGAGCAGATGACCGTCGAACTCATCGCGGAAGTGGGCGGCGGCGTATCGTATATGATCGTCAACGAGGCGGGCGCGTCCGTCTATTCCGCGTCCAAGCTGGCGGCGCAGGAATTCCCCGATTTCGATTTGAACCTGCGTTCCGCGGTATCCATCGCGCGCAGATTGCAGGATCCTCTGGCGGAACTCGTCAAAATCGATCCCAAGTCCATCGGCGTGGGGCAGTATCAGCACGATATGCCGCAGGCGCGGCTGGGCGAGGCGCTGGACGGCGTGGTGGAGGACTGCGTGAATGCGGTCGGCGTGGACGTCAACACCGCTTCTGCACCCCTTCTGACGCGCGTGTCGGGGCTCAATTCGGCGACGGCGGCGAATATCGTGCGTTACCGCGAAGAGAACGGAGGGTTTACGTCTAGAAAACAGCTCCTGAAAGTGCCCAAGCTGGGCGCGAAGGCGTTCGAGCAGTGCGCGGGATTTTTGCGCGTGCCCGAAAGCGATCAGGTGCTGGATAACACCGCGGTGCACCCCGAATCGTACGCGGCGGCGGAAAAACTGCTGTCGCTGTGCAATTATACCATGCAGGACGTGAGGAAGGGGAATCTCGGACATCTTATGGAACGGCTTGCGGCATACGGGCACAAGCGTGCGGCGGAGGAATGCGGCGTGGGCGTGCCCACGCTCGAGGACGTCGCGTCCGAACTCGTCCGTCCCGGCAGAGATCCGCGCGACGAACTCCCGCCCCCGCTTTTGCGCACGGACGTTCTGGAGATCAAAGACTTGAAGCCGGGCATGGAGCTCAAAGGCACGGTGCGCAACGTCATCGATTTCGGCGCGTTCGTGGATATCGGCGTGCATCAGGACGGGCTTGTGCATATCTCTCAGATCAGCGATCATTTCATCCGTCACCCCAGCGAAGTGCTTTCGGTCGGGGACGTGGTCACCGTATGGGTGAAGGAAGTGGACGAAAAGAAGAAGCGCATTTCCCTCACCATGCGCAAGGAAAAGCTCGCCGAACCTTCCCGCGGCAAGAAGGCGGAATAAGGAGAGATCTACGGCAGGATTTTCCTGTATGATGCGAACAATGGAAAATGCTTCCGACAAATCAGCGTGATTGCGCCGCGCGCCCTTTCAAACGAGGGCGCGCGGCGTATTTTGATTGCGGCGTAAACTTCTGCTTTCATCGGGGAATGCAGCCGATGCGCGGCATATTTTTTCTTGGAAAGAAAAAGCGCGCATTCGTTGACAAAAACGGGACAAAGAAGTAAAATACACCTTGTTTTACGGACGGCAGAACGCTGCGGCAAAAGAGGAAAGAATGGAAGAGAAATTATACGAAAGCTATACGAAAATCCTGAAAGAGGAACTGCTTCCCGCCATGGGCTGTACCGAGCCCATCGCGGTCGCCTATGCGGCGGCGTTGGCGCGGGAAACGCTTGGCGTTTTGCCCGAGCGCACGGAGATCGCCGTCAGCGGGAATATCCTCAAAAACGTGAAGAGCGTCATCGTGCCCAATACGGGCGGATTGAAGGGAATCTGCGCCGCTGCGGCGGCGGGAATCGTCGCGGGAAAGGCGGAAAAGGTGCTCGAAGTCATCTCCTCCGTCACGGACGGAGAAAGGGCGAAGATCGCCGCTTATCTCAAAGAGTGCGCGTTTTTCGTCGAACAGTCGCATTCGGGATGCGTGTTCGACATCGCCGTCACCGTGACGGGCGGCGGGCACAAAGCGTATGTGCATATTACGGGCAATCACACCAACGTCGTGCGGATAGAAAAGGACGGGGTCAGCCTTTTATCGCGTTCCGAAGGGGAGGAAGGCGGGTCTGCGGGCGCGGAAAATATGACCGACCGCAGCGTGCTCACGGTGGAAAATATCGTCCGATACGCGGACACGGTACCCCTTGCCGAGGTGGAAGATGTCATCTCGCGGCAGATCGAATACAACAGCGCGATCGCGGAAGAGGGGCTCAGAGGGGACTACGGCGCGAATATCGGGAAGATTTTGCTCCGAGCTTACGGAAACAGCGTGCATAACCGCGCGAAGGCGACCGCCGCGGCGGGTTCGGACGCGCGCATGAACGGGTGCAGTCTGCCCGTCGTCATCGTGTCCGGGAGTGGAAATCAGGGCATGACCGCTTCTCTTCCCGTCATCGTGTATGCAAAGGAATTGGGCGCGACGCGGGAACAGCTCATCCGCGCGATCGTCGTGTCCGATCTCATTACCGTACACCTTAAAACGGGGATCGGAACGCTTTCCGCCTATTGCGGCGCGGTCAGCGCGGGTTGCGGCGCGGGCGCGGGCATCTGCTATCTGTACGGCGGCAGATATGAAGCGGTCGCGCATACCGTCGTCAATGCGCTTGCCATCAATTCGGGCGTCATCTGCGACGGCGCGAAGGCAAGCTGCGCGGCGAAGATCGCTTCCGCCGTGGAAGCGGGACTCATCGGCATGGAGATGTACCGCAACGGCAGTCAGTTTTACGACGGCGACGGGATTGTCGTCAAGGGCGTGGAGAACACCATCGGTAACGTGAGCGAACTCGCCCGCGAGGGCATGAAGGAAACGGATGAGGAGATCATCCGTCTGATGATCAGAAAGATCTGAAAAAACAACGGACAATGAGATGATTCGTCCGATGATCAGAAAGATTTGAAATGCAGACGGGCAGGATCCGACTGCTGATTGAAAGAGCTGAAATACAATGACAGGGAGCGCGTATTCGCGCGCTTTTTTTATTTTTAAGGAGAAATTCCGAAAATCGCAGACAAATTCCGCGGAAAAGGGGTTGTATTCCTGCTCCGAAGGTTTTAGAATAAGGGCAATCGGAGGAGGACACGGTATTGAGCAAGACGACGATGGGAGAATTTTTAGCCGTTCTCCGCAAATCCAAGGGATATACCCAACAGGAACTTGCGGAGCTCGTGGGCGTATCCAACAAGACGGTATCTGGCTGGGAAACGGGGGTATCGAGTCCCGACATTTCTCTTCTGCCCGTGCTCGCGGAGCTTTACGGCGTGACGTGCGACGAGATCATCCGCGGAGAGCGTATTCCTGCGGAAGAAACGCCCTTAAAGACGGCGCAGAAGCGGAAAAAATATCTGGCGCATCTGTTGCGGGGAGCGGAATATCGCGTGAGCGCGGGGTTGTGGGGTTCGGTCGGACTGGCGGCCGCCGCGGTGCTTCTGACGCTCATCCTCGCCACGGCGGCGTTCGAGAGCAGGCTCGGATTTTTCCTCGGGCTTATTCTTCTGCTCGGTTCCGTACTGACAGCAAACCTCCTGTGCCGCTATGCCCTTTTGAAAGTGGAGCAAGAGGAGTTCGGAGTGGAAGAGCTCACCCGATTCAGAAGAAAGGCGTTTTATGTTCGCCTTGCGGCGGCGGAAACACAGCTTGCCGCATTCGGTTTTATCTTCCCGCATGTCTTTATTCCCGCGCATTCAGGGCTCGCGCTTTCGGACGCGCTCTTATACGGACTTGCGGGCGCCGCGGTATTGCTGGTTTTAAGCGTTCCCGTCTGTTTTGCCTGCATGGCGGGCGCGGATTGCTTCGACGAACGCGCGCGGCGGTTCAGCCGATTCCGCGCGGGGCATTTCGCCGTCATTTTCGGGATCTGGCTGGTTCTGACCGCGCCTGTGACGGGGCTCATTTCCTATTGGTACGCAAACGGTTTTTTCTCAACCAACGAGCAGAGTTATTTCTTTTCCACGCTCTCCGAGATGAAAGAGTTTGCGGAAGAGGACAGTTTAAGCGAGCGGTTTGAAGAATATCTCGTCCTCTCATCGGACGATGACGGCGAAACGCGGCTGTATGCGACGGACGAGATCGGGCAATTCGGGCATTATACCGCGGAACTGACCGAAGAAGGCGTCATCGTTACAATGGCGCGCTTTCGTCAGGTCTTGAAATATGAGAGCGGCTCGACGAGCGTTTCCTTTCTCGTTGCGAACCAAGCGTTGCAGGGAAAGCAATTATATGCGGAATCTTTGGGCGAAGCGTCCGCAGCGCGGTATAAACTGACCGCGACCTCTTCCCGTATGGGCGCGGATACGGTCGCGCTCGTCTGCGTCTGCGTTTGGGATATTCTTCTTACGGCGGCGGACGTCACCGTCTATCTCGTACGGCGCAGAAGATTTTTCCGTCGGGAATGCGCGAAGGAACGCAAGACGGAAGAGAGCGACTGCGCCTTAAAATAGCGATACAGTCGTCGGTTTCGGGTCGGATTTTGCGGCGGGCGGGTTCATCGGACCATGTTTTTGCAATAAAAAACAGGCGGCGGAATGCATGGTCATTCCGCCTTAAAAAAACTTTTTCGGTTTTTTCGGAAAAACTATTGACAAGAAGCAAATGCGTGCTATAATAAAATCGAATTATGAAACGTTTCATTTTTGAAACGGGGAAACGCGAGGGGGGCAAAGATGAAAAAAGCGACGATCAAAGACGTATGCAAAATGACGGGGCTGTCCCTCGGTACCGTTTCAAAATATCTCAACGGAGGAAGCCTGCGCGAGGCGAACCGCGAGAAGATCGACAAGGCGATCGAGAAACTCGGATATCATGTGGACGAATATGCGCGCGGGTTTATTACGAATCGCACTAAGACGGTAGGGGTGCTGCTTCCCGAATTCGACAACCTTTTTTATGCGAGAATCGTCTCCGCCATGGAACTTGCGCTGAGCAGAAGCGGGTATGCCGTCACGGTGCGCGAAAGCAACAGAGACGTGAGAAAGGAAAGAGAAAGCGTGCGCTGGTTTATCGCGCGCAGGATCGACGCGCTTGTCATCGTCCCGTGCGGAAAAAGCGCGCAGGACTATGATTATCTCAAAGAGGTCAGCATTCCCGTCGTTTTTCTCGATCACTACATGCCGGGGGTCAATTGCGAATTTGTGCTCGTGGACAACCGCGAAGTGTGCCGTAAGAGCGTGAATTACCTTCTCGACTGCGGGCATCGCAAAATCGCCATCGTCGGCGCGCCGCAGGGCGTCTATACATCCGACGAACGCATGCGCGGATATAAAGACGCGTTTGAAGAACACGGCTTGCAGGCGGATGAATCGCTTTGCTATCACGTGGAAGAAAATGTCGACAGCGCATATCTTCTCATCAAGAAAATATTGTCGGAAAAGCGTTGTACCGCGCTCTTTACGTCTAACTTTCCGAATACGTACGGAGCGATCTTTGTCGTCAATGAAATGCATATTTCCATTCCCGGCGAGCTGTCTTTGCTCGGATTCGACGACATGATGTTCACGCGGGTGTTCCACCCCAAACTCACCATTGTCGACCAGCCGATCGGACAGATCGCGGAATTGACCGTATCGCGCCTGATGGAGCACCTGCAGAAAAAGGAGTACGATTACCGCGTGAACGTTCTCGCCTGCAATTTTGAAATCAACGACTCGACGGCAGCATTGCAGTGATCGGAAAGAAAAATTTTTATTCAAAAAATGAAACGTTTCATTTTATTGGAAATGCTGGTAAATTTTTCCTTTTTGCTTCACGTGTGCAAATAAAAGCCAAACGGAAAACGACAGAAGAGGAAAATACGGCAAAAGCGCCGTAGGAATAAAATTGAGGAGGGGTTTATGATGACAGGAAAAGGAAAGACGGCAGTATTGTCAATCCTTTGCGGCTTTGCTCTTGTGCTGGGCAGCTTTACGCTCGTCGGCGCGGTCAAGGGCTTTGCGGAAGAGGGGACGGCGGTGCAGACGGCGGTCGCGTCTGTAAAACCGCTGTATCTGACGGAGGGAAGCGCGGAAACGGTAACGAACGGGGCGTTTGACGTTCAGGATTTTGCCGACAGTGCGTGCGGCTGGAAAGATCAGGGCTGGGGCGGATTTGACAATAACCGCGGAAAGATCACCTATGCCTGG
>CASGEQ010000115.1 GCA_949300535.1 uncultured Bacillota bacterium | reverse complement strand
AAATACACAATCCTTGCGGAAGGTATGTCGGTGGTGACGTTCTGATGGCATTCAGGCAATTGGAGCAAGTAAAAAAACGCAAACCGTTTGCGCTGTGGGATCTTCTCGTCTACGCGGTTCTAGCCCTTTTTATAGTCGTTTTGTTTGTCGTATTTGTCTTTGCGGCAGATAAAAGCCCGATTGACGGCATAGAGCTGGTGTATGACGAAAAAACGATTTACACCTATTCTTTTACGGACGGCGCAGAGATCGCGAAAGGTTGGGAGAGCCGTATCGAGGAGCAGACGGACGGCGACATTCTCACTGTTACATTCTATGAAGACGAAGCGCGTACCGAATATAACGTGATCAGCATCGATCTTGCGGCGCGCACGGCGAAAGTAACGGATACCAATTGCAGCCGACATAAGGACTGCATGTACATGAAGCCTGTCGCGACGCCTGACGGCGTAATCGTCTGCGTGCCGCACGGGTTGAAAATACTCGCACTGAACGGGGAAGAAAATTGGGATGATCCCGTTTTAGGTTAAAAAAATCGGCGTCCGAAACGGACGCCGATTTTTTACTTCATCGCTTATTTGATGAGATCGATCAGGTTGGAATAGGTGTCAGGGAAGAACAGGAACACGACGATAAGCGCAAGCATTGCGAGGAAAATGATTTGAAACACAAAATTGCGCTTGGACATCGCTTCCAGTCCGACGACTGCGACCAGCAGGAGAGAACCGTACGTGCGGGCAATCTCAAGAATATTCATCACCGTTGCATTCTCGATAAAGGGGAAGTTAGCGTTGATGATCAGGACGATGTACACAATGACGAGGAGCACGGCAAGAATTTCGCCGATGATGTCAAAGACTTTTTCCGTTTTTTTGAACATAGATGAACCTCCGTGATTTGAACCGCAAATTGCGGATATCTATATTTTATCCTTTTTTTGTCATTTTGTCAATAGCGAAAGAAAAGATTATATCAAGAAAAAAGCGCGTAAAAACGCGCTTTTCCGTTAAGACTTTTTCTTTTTCTTCACGAGAACGGTATACGGCTTTATCAGTCCGTCTTCAATGAGCTGATCATCCGTTTCGTAGGGGAATTTATATTCTTTCAGAAGGGTGCCGACTTCCTGAAGCTCATACTTTTCCGCAAGGATTTTCAGAAGTTCCTGTGCGTGTTTAAGCGCGCGGCGGGAGGTGATCCGCACCTTCATGGGAACTGCGGCGTGCGTCTTTTTATCGGAGACGTCTTCAAAACGGAATTTGCTGTCTTCAAAATCGGCAGGATTGAGTGCGAGATAGAGGCAGAGCGTTTTTCCGGAAATATTGGATTTCGCGATCAGCTGCTTCCCGACGCGGTAAGTTTCGCCCTGAAATCCGATACGGCATTTGACGCCCGCATATCCCAAAACGGCATTTTTCAGCCCGCTGTAAAGTTCCTGTACGGTTGCGCTTTGAATGAGACGGGATTTGTAGCTGCGTCTGAAGCGGGTAACGAGTTCGTAGCCTTCTTTGATGGCAGGCTGTTCCTCAGGCTCCTCCGCGACGGCAATTTCATCTTCGGCTTCTTCGATTTCTTTCAGCCCTTCCTTTTCCGTCTGTTCGCGGACGACAGCCCGTGCGCAGGGATAGGTTTCCGCTTTGATGCAGTAGACGCAATAACTCGCTTCACCGCACAGGTCGCGGCCCGCGCGTTCGCTAGCCAGCCATTTGTCCACGTCAATGGTCTTCTGGAGCTGATCCAGCTCTTCCGCTGTCAATTCTTTCGTTTCAATCATTTCAATTCACCCCGACCTTGATTTAATCATATTATATAACAATTTTCGTGCAAACGCAAGTTTTTTTCATAAATTTCACGCCGGCGCGCATGAAATCTCATGAAAAGAAAGCAAAAGAAAAAACGGGCTTCCCGAAGGGGAAGTCCGTTTTTTTATCGGAACGAAAGATTCAATAACGAACGACGATGGTCTTTCTGGGGCAGGCTTCCGCGCACTTGCCGCAGTTGGTGCATACGTCGTAGTCGATGACGGGCAGATTGTCCACCATCTTGATTGCGCCGACGGGACACGTCTTGGCGCACTTGCCGCAGGCGATACAGCCGAATTTGCAGACATCCATGACCGCCTTTCCCTTATCGTGGGAAGAACAGCCGATATACACCTTAGCGTCCGCGGGAATGCGCTCGAACAGTCCCTTGGGGCAGGCGTGAATGCACGCGCCGCAGGAAATGCAGCGATCGGGATTGACGTCCGCTTTTTCTTCTTTGATGCAAATTGCGCTTTCGGGGCAGACTCTCGTGCAGTTGCCGTCGCCGAGACAGCCGTATTTGCAAGCCTTGGCGCCGCCGCTCAGTTTCGCCTGTTCCGCGCAGTCCTTTGCGCCGACATAGGTGAAAGCGTCCTTGGCGTGAATGCCGCCGCTGCATTTGCAGACGCTGACGGTGGGGCGCGTTTTGGCGAAAGGTACGCCGAGGATCTCGGCGATTTCCGCCTTCTTTTCCGCATCCGTCACATGACAGTCGGAAAGCTTAGCCTCGCCCTTGCAGAGCTTTTCCGCAAAACCTGCGCAGCCGCTGCATCCGCAACCGCCGCAGTTCGCACCCGCGAGGTTGGAGAGGAT
>CASGEQ010000114.1 GCA_949300535.1 uncultured Bacillota bacterium | reverse complement strand
CATGGAAAAGAAGATCAAGAAAGTTGTTCTGGCATATTCGGGAGGGCTTGACACCTCCATCATCATTCCCTGGCTCAAAGAGAATTACGACAACTGCGAAGTGATCGCGGTATCGGGCGACGTCGGGCAGGGGACCGAGCTAGACGGACTGGAAGAAAAGGCGATCAAGACGGGCGCGTCCAAGCTGTACGTGCTCGATCTCAAAAAGGACTTTGTGGAAAATTACATTTTCCCGACCATGCAGGCGGGAGCGAAATACGAAGATCAGTATCTGCTCGGCACGTCGTTCGCGCGTCCCGTCATTGCCAAGGCGATCGTGGACATTGCGAAGAAGGAAGGAGCGGACGCGATCTGCCACGGCTGCACGGGTAAGGGCAACGATCAGGTGCGTTTCGAGTTGACCATCAAGGCATTCGCGCCCGAGATGAAGATCATCGCGCCCTGGCGGATCTGGTCCATCAAGAGCCGTGAAGAGGAGATCGAATACGCGGAAGCGCACAATATCCCGCTCAAGATCAGCCGCGAGACCAACTATTCCAAGGACAAAAACCTGTGGCACCTTTCTCACGAGGGTCTGGATCTGGAAGATCCCGCAAACGAGCCGCAGTATGAAAAAGAGGGATTCCTCGAAATGGGCGTATCCCCGATGAAAGCGCCCGATAAACCTACTTATGTCACCATTCATTTTGAAAAGGGCGTGCCGACGGCGGTCGACGGCAAGAAGATGGGGTCTGTCGAGATCGTGGAAACGCTCAACAAGATCGGCGGCGCGAACGGCGTAGGACTGTGCGACATGGTGGAAAACCGCCTCGTCGGCATGAAGTCCCGCGGCGTTTACGAGACTCCCGGCGGCACCATTCTCTATGCGGCGCATCAGATGCTGGAAATGATCTGCCTTGACAAGGCGACTCAGCACTATAAGCAGCTCGTCGCGGTCAAGTTCGGCGAAATGGTATACGACGGTCAGTGGTTCACGCCTTTGCGCGAGGCGCTCTCCGCATTTGTCTCCAAGACGCAGGAAACGGTCACGGGCGACGTGAAACTGCGCATTTACAAGGGCAACGTTACCAATGCGGGCATCACGTCTCCTTATTCCCTGTACAGCGAGAACATTGCGACGTTCGCCGACGACGGCGGGGCTTACAGCCAGAAAGACGCGGAGGGCTTCATCAACCTGTTCGGACTTCCCATCAAGGTGAAGGCGATGCTCGAACAGCATAAGCTGAAATAATGGTCAAGGTATTCATTGACGGAAAGGCGGGGACGACGGGTCTCCGCATCTATGAAAGGTTGGAAAAGCGGGACGATGTTCAGATCGTCTCGCTTTCCGAAAGTTTACGGAAGGACGTCGCGGCGCGCAAGGACGCGATCAACAACGCCGACGTCGTGTTCCTGTGCCTGCCCGACGATGCGGCGCGGGAAGCGGTCACGCTCGTCGAAAATCCCGCGGTGAAGATCATCGACGCTTCCACGGCGCACAGGACGCAGGAGGGGTGGGCGTACGGTTTCCCCGAGCTTTCGGACGAATTCCGCCATGCGATCGCCTTCGGCAACCGTATCGCCAATCCCGGGTGCCATGCGAGCGGGTTTATCTCGCTCGTCTATCCGCTCGTGCGCTGGGGACTTGTTTCCCCCGATTATCCTTTCGTATGCCATTCGGTCACGGGTTATACGGGCGGAGGAAACAAGATGATCGCGCAATACGAGAGCGCGGAGCGCAGTCCGCTTTTTGACAGTCCGCGCCAGTACGGGCTCACGCAGGAGCACAAGCATCTGCCCGAAATGCAGAAGATCTGTTCCCTTACGCGCACGCCCGTGTTCTGTCCGATCGTCTCCGATTTCGATTGCGGCATGTGCGTGACCGTTCCGCTGTTTGCGGATCTGCTCGCGCGGCGCATGACGGTCAAAGAGCTTGCGGAATTTTTTGCTGATTATTATGCGGGACAGAAGTTCATTTCGGTTACGCAGGAATCGGAAGGGGGATTTCTCTCCGCGAACGCCCTGCGCGATACCAACCGCATGGAGATCTTCGTCGGCGGCAACGACGAGCGCATTCTGCTGTGTTCCCGCTTCGACAATCTCGGGAAAGGCGCGTCCGGCGCGGCAATTCAGAACATGAATATCGCTCTGGGACTTGACGAGGGCGTTTCTTTGTAGTATAATAGTAAAGATAGTGTAAACAGGAGTATGGAAGAATGTTGACACAGATCGCGGGCGGCGTTTGCGCCCCGAAGGGATTCCGCGCGAACGGCGTTCACTGCGGTATCCGCAAGAATAAAACGAAAAAAGACCTCGCGCTCATCGTCGCCGACGTGAAATGCGCGACGGCGTGCGTCTATACCACCAACCTCGTGAAGGGCGCGCCCATCCTCGTGACCAAACAGAACGTTGCGGACGGATACGCGCAGGCGGTCATCTGCAACAGCGGCAACGCGAACACCTGCAATGCGGACGGCGTGGAGATCGCCGAGAAGATGTGCGAGCTGGTGCGCGAATATACGGAAATCAACGCGGGCGACGTGGTAGTCGCTTCGACGGGCGTCATCGGACAGAAACTTTCCCTCGATCCCATTATTGCGGGAATGCCCGCCCTGTGCGAGGGGCTGGGAGATCACAGCACCGCGGCGGCGGAGGCGATCATGACGACGGATACCGTCGCGAAGGAGATCGCGTTTTCGTTCACGGCGGGCGGCAAGGAATGCAGGATCGGCGCGATCTGTAAGGGCGTCGGAATGATCTGCCCCAATATGGCGACCATGCTCATGTTCGTGACGACGGACGTCGCGATCTCGCCCGCAATGCTGCAAAAGGCGCTCTCCGCGGACGTGAAGAAGTCTCTGAATATGGTCAGCGTGGACCGCGACACTTCCACCAACGACACGCTCTGCGTGATGGCGAGCGGGCTGGCGGGGAATGCGGAGATCACGGAGGCGAACGCCGATTACCGCGCGTTCTGCCGTGCGCTCAACGCGGTGACGACGGCGATGTGCCGCAAGATCGCGCGCGACGGCGAAGGGGCGACCAAGCTCATAGAGTGCCGCGTTTCGGGAGCGTCTTCCCTGAAAAACGCGCGCCTTGTCGCAAAGTCCGTCATCAATTCGCCGCTTCTGAAAGCCGCGATGTTCGGCTCGGACGCGAACTGGGGCAGAGTGCTCTGCGCGATCGGATATTCGGGCGCAAAGCTGGACGTAAATAAAGTGGACGTCGTGTTCCGTTCGGCGGCGGGAACGCTTCCCGTGTGCAAGGACGGGAGCGGGCTGGAATTTTCGGAAGACTTTGCAAAGAGAGTGCTTTCCGAGGATGAGATCGTCATCGACGTGAATCTGAACGGCGGCAACTTCCATGCGACGGCGTGGGGGTGCGATCTTACCTATGATTACGTAAAAATCAACGGAGATTACAGAACCTGATGATCGGAAGAAAAGAACAAGCGGAATTTCTCCTGGAAGCGATGCCTTACATCGAGAAATATCAGAATAAAATCCTCGTCATCAAATACGGCGGCAACGCAATGCAGAGCGAGGAGCTCAAACATTCGGTGATGCGCGATCTGACCCTGCTTCAGTTCGTCGGCATCAAAGTCGTGCTCGTCCACGGCGGGGGGCCGGAGATTTCCCAGACGCTTTCGCGCATGGGGATTGCTTCCCGTTTCGTCAACGGCCTGCGCTATACGGACGAAGAGACGGCGGAAGTCGTGCGCATGGTTCTGGCGGGCAAGGTGAACAAATCGCTCGTGCACATGCTCGGCGGGCTGGGGGCGAAGGCGATCGGGCTTTGCGGCATCGACGGGAATATGCTCATCTGCGAAAAGGAGAGCGAGGAGCTCGGCTTTGTCGGGAAGATCGTCAAGGTGAATACGGACGTCATCGTCGATTGTCTGAATGCGGGATATCTTCCCGTCATTTCCACGGTCGGGTGCGACGACGTGGGCGGCATTTACAACGTCAACGCCGACACGGCTGCTTCCGCGATCGCGGGCGCGCTGAAAGCGGAGAGCCTGATCCTCATGACGGATATCAGAGGGCTTCTCGAAGACAAGGACGACGAAAACAGCCTCATCAAAAAGGTATATGTTTCGGATATTCCTTCTCTCATCAAACAGGGCATCATTTCGGGCGGAATGATTCCCAAAATCAACTGCTGCAAAGAGGCCATCCGCCGCGGCGTCAACCGCGTGTTTATTACGGACGGTCGGGTGGACCATTCCCTTTTGCTCGAACTTCTTTCGGACGAAGGCATGGGGACAATGTTTGTAAAAGGTGACTGATTTTCTGAAAATCAGTCTTTTTTACGATTAAAGGGGTGTATCATGGAATTACAGGAAATAGAGCGCCTGGACGGGGAATATATCGCGGAGACCTATTCCCGCTATCCCGTCGCGTTCACGGGCGGTAAAAACGCGACGCTTTACGGCGCCGACGGCAGGGAATATATCGACTTCGGATCGGGGATCGCCGTCAACTCGTTCGGCGTGAACGACGAGGAATGGAAAGAAGCGGTCGTCAAGCAGCTGAACAGGATTCAGCACGTCAGCAATTACTATTACGCGGAACCGCAGTCCCGCCTTGCGGAAATGCTGTGCGAGCGCACGGGCGCAAAGCGCGTGTTTTTCGGCAATTCGGGCGCGGAAGCCAACGAGTGCGCCCTGAAAGCGGCGAGAAAGTACTCCTTCGACCGTTACGGGGAAGGCAGATATAAGATCGTGTCCCTCAAAGGCAGTTTCCACGGCAGAACGCTGTTCACGCTCACCGCGACGGGACAGGACGCATTCCACCGTTATTTCGGGCCGTTCGTGCCCGGCGTGGGATACGCGGAACCGAACATGGAGAGTATCCGCAAGGAGGCGGACGAGACCGCCTGCGCGGTGATCATAGAGCCCATTCAGGGCGAGAGCGGCGTGAACCCGCTCGATAAGCAGTTCGTGCACGATCTGGAAGCGTTCTGCAAGGCGCGGGATATTCTGCTGATCGTCGACGAAGTACAGACGGGCAACGGCAGAACGGGAAAGCTGTACGCCTATGAGCATTACGGAATCTCCCCCGATATCGTCACGACGGCGAAGGGGCTTGCGGGCGGACTTCCCATCGGGGCGTGCCTGTTTTTCTCAAAGACGGAGCACGCGCTGGGCGCGGGCGATCACGGCTCGACGTTCGGAGGGAATCCCGTTTCCTGCGCGGGCGCGGTCAATATTCTTTCCCGCATTACGGACGAGCTTTTATTGGAAGTGCAGGGAAAGGGCGAATACCTGCGCACGAAACTCAAAAGCCTTCCCGGCGTGAAAAGGGTGACGGGCATGGGACTCATGCTCGGCGTCGAGACGGAAAAAAATGCGAAGGAAGTGGCGAAAAAGTGCCTCGAAAAGGGGCTTCTGGTGCTGACGGCGCACGATAAAGTGCGGCTTTTGCCGCCGCTGACCGTCACAAAGGGCGAAATGGACGAGGGTCTGAATATATTAAGCGAGGTTTTGAAAGCATGAAACATCTGTTGAAATTGGGCGATCTGACGAGGGAGGAGATTTTAAGCATTCTCAATCTTGCCGATCAGCTGAAGTATGAGCGCAAGAACGGCGTAGCGACCGAGTATCTGAAGGGCAAGAAATTGGGAATGATCTTCCAGAAGTCCTCCACGCGCACGCGCGTTTCCTTCGAAGTGGGAATGTACGAGCTGGGCGGCTATGCGCTGTTTTTGTCCAACCGGGATCTGCAGATCGGGCGCGGCGAACCCGTTGAAGACACCGCGCGCGTGCTTTCGCGCTATCTCGACGGCATCATGATCCGCACCTTTGCGCAGAAGGAAGTGGAGGACCTCGCAAAATACGGTTCCATTCCCGTCATCAACGGGCTGACCGATTACTGTCATCCCTGCCAGGTGCTTGCAGACCTTATGACCATCCGTGAGCGCAAGGGCGCGTTCCGCGGCATGAAAATGTGCTTCATCGGCGACGGGAACAACATGGCGAACTCTCTGATGGTGGGCGCGATCAAGACGGGCATGAGCTTTTCCATCGCCTGCCCGAAGGGATATGAGCCCGACGCCGCGCTCATCGAATGGGCGAAGAAAAACGGCGATTTCACGATGACGGAAGACGTGAAGGAAGCCGCGGCGGGCGCGGACGTACTCTATACGGACGTCTGGGCGTCCATGGGTCAGGAAGAGGAAAAGCAGATCCGCGAAAAGGCGTTTAAGGGCTATCAGGTCAACGAGGGCGTGATGAACGTAGCGAAGAAGGACGCGATGGTGCTTCACTGCCTGCCCGCGCACCGCGGAGAGGAGATCACCGCTGACGTATTCGAAGCGCACGCGGACGAGATCTTCGAAGAGGCGGAAAACAGACTGCACGCGCAGAAAGCGGTACTGTGTAAACTGCTCAAATAAGACAGGGAAAAATTACGGAGAAGGGATTCACGCATGGATAAAAAAGTGTATTTGACGTTGGAAAACGGAAAGGTGTTCGAGGGGTATTCTTTCGGCGCGGAACGGGAAGTGATCGGCGAACTCGTCTTCACGACGGGCATGACCGGTTATATCGAGACGCTGACCGACCCGAGCTACTACGGACAGATCGTCGCGCAGACGTTTCCGCTGATCGGAAATTACGGTATGATCTTAGCCGACCGCGAGAGCAAAAAGAGCTGGGTAACGGCTTATGTCGTCCGCGAGAAGTGCGACGCGCCTTCCAATTTCCGCTGCGAGATGACGATCGAGCAGTATCTCAAAGAGCAGGATATTCCCGCAATGTACGGTATCGACACGCGCGAACTGACGCGCATCGTGCGCGAAGCGGGCGTCATGAACGCCGCGCTCACCTTCAAGCCGCTCAAAGATTTCAGCGCGTTGAAGAGTTATCGTGTAAAAGACGCCGTGAAGGCGGTGACCTGTTCGGAAGTCAGGACGGTGGGCGAGCCCGGCGGGCCGGAAGTCGTGCTTTACGATTTCGGCGCAAAGGAAAACATCGTCCGCGAACTGGTCCGCCGCGGCTGCTATGTGACGGTCGTGCCCGCATGGTATACGGCTGAGCAGACGCTTGCGCTCGATCCCGACGGAATCATGCTCGCGAACGGTCCCGGTGACCCTGCGGAGAATACGGAAATCATCGAAAATATCAGAAAACTCATCGGCAAGAAACCCATCTTCGGCATCTGCCTCGGGCATCAGCTGTTTGCGCTTGCGATGGGGGGAAAGACCAGAAAGATGAAATACGGCCACCGCGGCGCGAATCAGCCCGTCAAGAACGTCATCACGGGCAAGATGTTCATTTCCAGCCAGAACCACGGCTATGAAGTGGTGAGCGATTCGGTCAAGGACGTAGGGACGCTCACGTTCGTCAACGGCAACGACGGGACGTGCGAGGGCGTGGATTATCCCGCCGTGAATGCGTTTACGGTGCAGTTCCATCCCGAAGCGTGCGGCGGCCCGCACGATGCGAATTTCCTCTTCGACGAATTCATCGCGAGAATGAGAAAGGAGAAATAATATGCCAAAGAGAAGCGATATTAAAAAAGTTCTGGTCATCGGCTCCGGTCCCATCGTCATCGGACAGGCGGCGGAATTCGACTACGCGGGCGCGCAGGCGTGCCGCGTTCTCAAAGACGCGGGCGTGAACGTCGTCCTCTGCAACTCCAACCCTGCGACCATCATGACGGATAAAATGCTCGCGGACGAGATCTATCTCGAACCGCTGACGGAAGATACCTTGAAGCGCATCATCATCAAGGAGCGCCCCGACTCCCTGCTCGCCTCGCTGGGCGGACAGACGGGACTCACCATGGGCTGCAAACTCGCGAAAGACGGCTTCCTCGACGAGTGGGGAGTCAAGCTCATCGGCACCAAGCTGGACGCGATCGACCGCGCGGAGGACCGCGAACTCTTCAAGGAGACGATGGAGAAGATCCATCAGCCCGTCGTGCCCTCGGATATTGCCTA
>CASGEQ010000113.1 GCA_949300535.1 uncultured Bacillota bacterium | reverse complement strand
TAAGGAGTGGCTAATATGAAGACCTATATGGCAAACGCTCAGACGGTTGAGAGAAAGTGGTATGTCGTAGACGCGGCGGGAGTTCCTCTCGGAAGACTCGCTTCCAAGGTCGCGGCGATTTTGCGCGGAAAAAATAAGCCTACTTTTACCCCCAACGCGGACACGGGCGATTTCGTGATCGTTCTCAACAGCGATAAGGCGGTTCTCACGGGAAAGAAACTGGAAGACAAATACTATCGTTATCATACCGGATACATCGGAGGCCTGAAGGAGATTTCCTACAAGCACATGATGGAGGAAAAGAGCGACCTCGCGGTATATGAGGCGGTGAAGGGAATGCTTCCCAAGAACTCCCTCGGCAGACAGATGATCAAAAAGCTGAGAGTGTATAAGGGAGCAGAGCACAACCACGCGGCGCAGAAGCCCGAAGTGCTGAAATTATTTTAAGGTGAGGTATTGAGAAGATGGCAAAGGCTAATTTGAAAAAGAAGTTGCAGTTCTGGGGAACGGGCAGAAGAAAGAAGGCTATTGCGCGCGTCCGTCTCATTCCTTCCGGCACGGGTGCGATCGTGGTCAACGACAGAACGCTCGAAGAGTATTTCCCTCAGGGCACGATGCAGTACATCGTCAAGCAGCCCCTCGTCGCAGTGGAAAGCGAGAACAAGTATGACGTGTTCGTCAACGTCGTCGGCGGCGGTTATACCGGCCAGGCGGGCGCGATCCGTCTCGGCATTGCGCGTGCGCTCCTTCAGTCGGAGCCCGAATGCAGACCTACCCTCAAAAAGGCGGGATTCCTCACGAGAGATCCCCGCGTCAAGGAGAGAAAGAAGTACGGTCTCAAAAAGGCGCGCAGAGCTCCTCAGTTCTCCAAGAGATAATTTTTATCGGAAACAAAAGCCGATCGCAAAAAGCGATCGGCTTTTTCTTTTTTCGAAACGCGGATTTTGCGCCCGTTTGTGCCGCGGGGAAACGGCGGGTGCAGGAATTGCGCGCGAAAAAACGCCTTTGTTCAGGACTGCCGCCGACAGGCGGACGAAAGTTGTTCCGCGCTCAGATGAAAACGTCTGTCGTTCAGGGCCGCCTCCCGACAGGCGGACGAAAGTTGCTCCGCGCACGCAAAAATCTGCGCGCGAAAAAAACCGTCGGAAAACTGCGCGGCGGCGCGGAGATCTTTAACATGGGCGGAGATCTTTAACATGGGCGGAGATGTTTAACGCGGAGAGAGAAGAAAACGGCGGAAGGCGCGCCAAATCGCGCGGGCGGGACGCCCGCGCTCATCCGACGCGGAAAGTGCGGAGATTATTTGTCCGTCTTTATCTTCCGCGAAAGCTGTTCGTGACGTCTGAGAAGGGTGTCGAGCGCGGAATGCTCCCCGCTCTCCTGCGGAGCGGGCATGCCCGTACCGTAATCGGGCGGGGCGAACGCCGCGTCCGGCTCGGCGCGGCGCGCGGGTTCGGGAGCGGCTTTTGTCTGCGTTTGATCCGCCGTATCGTCCGCCGCGTTCTCCTGCGGGGAAAGGGGATCGCCGCCGTTTGCGGGCAAGAGCGCGGAAAGTGCGTCAAGAAGCTCGAATATGCCGAATTTTTCCATATAAAACCTGCCTTTCAGAGAAAAAAATTGCGTGAAATGTCAAAGTGAAGGGAGTTTTTGATTGCGTTAAAGTTCGATTTAGTATATAATAAAAAACGTATCGTTAGAACCATCGTTTTCGGTCGGTTACAAGGAGTTGTTTTATGCGCAGGTTTTGCAAAAAACTCATGATCATACTCGTTGCGGCGGTGATGTCGCTGAGCGCGCTCGCATTGACGGCGTGCGGGGCTGAATTCACGCCGCCCGCGGGAGATACTTCGGGCGAGGTTTCGTCCAACGGCGGATTCGTCGTGGAAAAGGGGAATTACTTCTACTTCATCAACGGCGTGGAGACGTATACGTCGGACAACACTTACGGCAACGTCGTCAAGGGCGCGCTGATGCGCATCGCGAAAGACGATCTTGCGGCGGGAGAATACGGCGGCGCACAGATGATCGTGCCTTCCCTGATGGTCGCGGCGGATTATACTTCCGGTCTCTTCATTTACGGGGACCGCGTGTATTTTGCAAGCCCCACCAACGTGAAGAACACCTCGGGCGAAGTGGAGAATTCCTATCTCGACTTTATGAGCGCGAAGCTGGACGGCTCGGACGTTTCCAAGGTCTACTTCCGCGTGGACGACAACAGCACCGTTTACCGCTTTGTGGAAGAGGACGGCGTCGTGTATGTGCTGTACGTCGAAAATTCCAACCTTCATTCGTATAACACGCAGACGGGAACGGACACCGTGCTCGCGGAGGGAATGTCCGCGTATGTGCTCAATTCGACGGACAAGACGGATCCCGTAGTTTACTATACCATGCCCGTCGTCGAGGGGATCGATACCGACAACCCCTATCAGCAGAGCTATAATCAGATCTACCGCGTTTCCGCGGCGACGACGCAGGCGCCCTATGAGTACGCGTTCGACGAGAGCTATCTCGAAGAACACGACGGAGAGGAGCCGTATGTCAACCTCGGCACGATCGTTCTGGACGGTATCGGCAAGAACAGCATCAAAACGCAGTTCACCCATTCTGAGACCGAACCGTTCACGCCCAACGGCTATACCTATACGCTCGTTTCCTACACCAACGGCGGCATCTATTACACCCGCACGGAAGTGACCTCGACGGATACGCAGGGCGAAGGCGGCTGGCTGTACTATCTCGCGGCGGACAAGGCTGCGGCGAGCGGGTGGGATTCCGTGAGCGGAAACGCGGCGGAAAATTCCGACGTCATCGCGCAGAATACGACTCACGCTTCCGCCTCCGCGATCTTCTATATCGACGGGGAGGGAGATCACCACTATCTGTATGTGAGCGGTTCTTCCATTTACCGCGCGGACGTGGGTGCAAACGGCGTGGCGACGACTCTCCGCATTGCGAAAAACGTTTCCTCATCCACGCTGATGTTCATCGACGATACGTCGGACGCAACCTATGATTACGTCTATTTCAACCGCACCAACGGAAGCGGACTTTCGGTGGAGCGCGCTGTTTACAACGGCACGGAGGACAATTACAAGGAATACGGCGACGGCGTAGAGGAATATCGGCCCGTCAAGGTGTACGACATTCAGCACGCGTCGAGCTGGTATCCTTACGAGGTGATCGGCGGATATCTGTTCTTTGCGGATGCGGAAGCGCTCAGCTCGACTTCTTACAATTACGTTTCCGTTGCTTCCCTGCGCGATGCGGATGGAAATCTGCTCAGCAATTCCGAAATCGAGGCGCTGAACGACAAATACGAGGAAGTCACCGAATATATCACCACTCTCGCAGACAAGCAGGAGCCGCTATCCCTGGCGATCAAGAGTTATTTCTATACGGGTAAAGAGAGCTATTTCCGCGATAACATTCAGGCCGCGATCGATGCGGGCAAGAAGAACACCTACCTTTACAGCGAGGAAGAGCAGAAGACGTTCGACGAGTTCGTCTCTGCAGATTCGGAAAATTACAAGGACGAGAACGGCAATTCCTATGCGGTTCGCAGCTACTTCTTCTCCATGATCGGAAAGATGAGCGAAGCGGACGAGGAATCCTACGACACCTATTGGACGAACGCGCTGGCGCACTATACGGCGAAGGAGACGGAGGAAGGGCTTCCCGCATGGGCATGGTGGCTGATCGGCGTCGGTATTGCGGTCGTGGTCGCGGCAGCGGTGCTCATTCCCGTATTCGTGGTCCGCGCGAAGAAGCGCAAGGCGGCGCAGGCGCCCGTCCGTCCCAAGATGGCGGTCGATACGACGGACGACAAGAGCGTGGACGTCTATGCGACGGACGACGGACCGAACGCGGACGCGGCGGAAGAAGAACTTCCCGACGCGATCGAAGCGGAACTTCCCGAAGGAGAGGAAACGCCTTCCGAAGAAGATCAGACCGTTGAAGAAAAGACGGATTCCACCGATTCCGAGTAAAAAAAGACAGAAAAAACATCCGCACAAAAGCGGATGTTTTTTGTTTGCCGAAAAAAGGCGGTAAAAAATTCGTAAAATCTGCGATTTTTTAAAAAACGCATAAAAAAACAGTTTACAAAAAAAATAAATACTAATATAATTTAGTAACCGAAGAAGGCGTCAACGCCGCGCAGGAGGAAAAGAAGATGGTGCGTTATATGAAGTGTCCGCGTTGCGAACTCAATTATATCGACGCGGATAAACAGGAATATTGCGATATTTGCCTGAAAGAGATGAAGGGGATTCCGACGGACAGCGACGAAATAGAGGAAGAAGAGGCGGAACAGCCCACCGAGCTCTGCCCGATCTGCGGCGAGAACATGATGGTCGCAGGCGAGAAAATGTGCGAAGAGTGCAAAAAGAAGATGGAGTACGAGGAAGAGGAGCCCGATCCCGAACAGGACGACGAATGGCGCAACTACCTCGACGACGATACCGACGTCGATCTCGGCGACGGCAGTATCGACGAAGCGTTCGACGACGATTTCGACGACGAAGAAGAAGAGGAAGAAGAGGAAGAGTACCACGGCGACGAGGAGGAAGACCTCGACTACGTCACGGGCGACGAAATCTACAATCTCTCCGACGACGATGACGAAGACGACGAGGACGAGAAAAAAGACGAAGACGACGATTTCTGATCGTCAGAGGGCCCGTTTTACGGCGGGCCCTTTTCCGTTGGGGAAAATATCAGAACGCGATTTGAGACGTTTGACAAACAGCGCGCCCCGTCGTATAATAAAAGCATTCAAGGGAATGATGTTCTCTCGCGGAGCAATCCGGAACCGCCGTAAGGCTGATGACGTCTGCACATTCAGAGTGCGGGCATCGTCGGCTTTTTTTGTGTCCGCAAAGGAGAAAAGATGATCTTATCCCTGTTTTTAATCCTGTTTGGCGGCATTGCCGTGGGTACGGCGTTCGGCCGCCTGCATATTCCCGCGCTCATCGGCTATCTCGCGCTCGGACTTGCGTTGGGCGCCGCGGGCATTCTCGACGGGTCCCTGCTCGCGGTCTCTGCCGATCTCAGGCGGGTCGCCCTTGTCGTCATCCTGCTGCGCGCGGGGCTTTCCACGCGCTTTTCCGAACTGAAAAAGAGCGGGAGCGCGGCGGTGCTGCTCTGTTTTTTCCCCGCGCTCGCGGAAATGTGCGCGGTGGGTTTGATCGCGCCGCTTATTTTTCCGTTGGATACGACGGAGTCGTTCCTTCTCGGAAGCGTGCTCGCGGCGGTATCGCCCGCGGTGGTCGTGCCTCGGATGCTGTCCCTGAGCGAGCGGGGGCTGGGTTCGGAACACGCCGTTCCGCAGACCCTCACAGCAGGCGCAAGCGCGGACGATATTTTTGTCGTGCTGATGTTCGGAATCTTTCTCTCCGCGGCGAAGGGCGGGGGATTTTCCCTCGTATCCCTGTGGCAGCTCCCCGTGTCCATCGTCTGCGGCGTTGCGGCGGGCGTTCTGACGGGAATCGAGGCAGGGTATTTTCTGCGCAAGGTGCGCCTCGGGAACGCCTTCCGATTTGGACTGTTGCTCGCCCTTTCGCTGGGGCTTGCGGCGGCGGAGACGGCGCTCGACGGAATTTTTCCCTTTTCCGTCCTGCTGGGTGTGATGGCGTGCGGCATGGCGGCGGCCAAGATGTGTCCCGAAGAGGCGGAACGCGCGGCGAAGACGGGAAAGGGGGTATGGGAGATCGCGGAGATCTTCCTGTTTATCCTTGTGGGCGCGGCGGTGTCCCTGTCCGCGCTGTGGAGCAATCTCGGGCGGAGCGCGCTTTTGCTTCTTTGCAGCCTCGCGGTGCGCTCTCTCGGCGTGCTCGCGAGCACGCTTGGGACGAAGTTTACCGCAAAGGAACGCGTATTCTGTATGCTTTCCTATCTGCCCAAGGCGACGGTGCAGGCGGCGATCGGGGGAATCGCGCTTTCGGAAGGCCTGGCGTGCGGGGAGACCGTGCTGTCGGTTGCCGTCGCCGCGATCATTCTCACCGCGCCGACCGGCGCGGCGGCGATCGAGCTGAGCGGAAAGAGATTGCTCTTGCCTGCGCAATGTGAGAACGGAGAAAAGACAAATGAAACTTGCGGACGCGCTTGAAAAACTGCGCGAAAAGCTGCGGCGTTATGCCGAACAAAATAATTTTACCTGCGATATCTGCGGAAGGGAAGTGTTTTCAAACGAGCGCATTTGCGCGCGTTGCATGAGCGGGCTTCCCCTGCACCGCGGGAAGATCTGTCCCGTGTGCGGCAGATCGGTCGCCGAAGAAGGGATATGCATGGAATGCCGTTCCCGCGCGCCCTCCGCGGACAAACTTCGTTCGGCGATGGATCACGAAGGGGAGGGCAGAAAGCTGATCGTGCGGTTCAAGACGGGACAGAAATACCTTTTTCGCGCTCTCAGCGATCTCATGACGCCTATCGCGCAACAGGATTTTTCCGACTGCGACGCGGTTGCATTCATACCGATGACCGACCGCGCGCGCAGAAAGCGCGGATACAATCAGTCTTTTCTCCTCGCGGAAGAGATTGCGCGTCGGACGGGGAAGCCGCTTTTGTCCTGCCTGGAAAAGAAGCGGGAAACGGCGGCGCAGAAGACGCTCGGACGCGCCGAACGGGAGAAAAATCTCAAAGGCTGTTTTTCCGTGACCGACAAACGCGCGGTAAAGGGCAAAACAATTCTCGTCGCGGACGATACGATGACGACGGGGAGCACGGCGGATGAAATCGCGTTGATTTTGCGCCGCGCAGGCGCGAAGAAGGTATATTTTCTGACGGCGACGAGCGTTCCCGCAAAAAATATGCGCGCCCGCGTTTAGCCGAAGCGCGTAAGTGGTATGAAAAAGGGAACAGATCAGAAACATTCTTCCATCATCATACCTCTAAAGACGGGAAGGCGCGCCGCCCCAACCCCCCCCCCTAAATTTTTTTTGGCCCGTTGGTGGGGCCCACGAAAAAAACACAACAGGGGCGAAAAAAAAAAAAGGTAAATGAAAAAAAAGAAGC
>CASGEQ010000112.1 GCA_949300535.1 uncultured Bacillota bacterium | reverse complement strand
TACTTTTTTTTCGGGCGGTGCTATCATATAGGCACAATCAAGCGAGCGGAAACGCAAGCAAGATTTTAACAAGCTCATCATTTTCCCCCTTATCATATAGTAGAACCCCTCGGAACGCGAGTTTCGGGGGGTTTTACTTTTTTTATTTTCCGCGCAATCTTTACAATGAGACAACAAAAGCGTGGCTGCCCGACCTTCCGCCCGCAGCCACGCTTTTGCCGTTTTCCATACGGATACTTTTTAACGTTTCACAAACATTGTTCTTCGGCGCTCATCCGCACTTTTCCGATCCATCAATCCATCTTACGATTGACTCTATATCAAACGGCTTTTCCGTATCGACACTCATCACATCAGCGCCCGACTCAACCAGCTTATGATACCATGAGTCATATACTGCGATCAGACGCTCCAATGTCCTCCCTTCCAGATATTTATCCCAGATCTCCGAACGTGAGCGCATTCTTTTCAATGCTGTTTCTTTACTGCAATGCAAATAAATAAATTTATCTATCGTCGGAGAAACCCTTTTGATATTTTTAGCAAAACTTTCACAAATTACCAATTCGCCTTCGGACAGCTGACCGATAGAATAACGATACTGAGAAATCAAATAATGCTCGTCGATACATCTGTCGCATAATACAACAGCGTAGTTATTTTTCAGAACCTGTGCGACATCCCCTAAATATTGCGAATAAAACATCAGCTGACTTTTGAACATACACCCGTCTTTCAAATCCGCGCAATGATTGAAATATGGATTTTCCTCGACCCGTTCTCGAATGACGAACGCCTCCAAATATATCGGACAAAGTTTATTTATCAACGTGGTTTTCCCGACGCACGTCGAACCGCAGATTGCAACTGTCTTCATTTTACATGCCTCCTTTGCACAAATTATTTTCAATATAAAGTATGTGCTGAGCTATAACATCTCGTTTGTTTTTCTGCTTTTTCAAATAGTTTTTCAGTTCAGTTTTGTAGCGTTCCCGTTTCGCGGAAAACTCTTCAAATTCGATAATCTCCGACATGGAAAGATAATAATCCAATTCCATGTTTCCCAAAACTTTTTCATTCGCTCTCATGTTCGGAAAACTGTTATACAAAATTTTCCGCATTTTGAATGAGTTGACAAAGCATCGCTCCCCTTCCTTTGCGTCTTCGGGAGAATGAGTGTATAAAAAAATATTCTTGTGGGAAATTGCCTTTTGCCGATAAACATATGCCTTAAATAAGGTGGAAAAATAAAGATTTTCGCCGGAAGCATATTTCCCATCGCTTAATTCATTTAAATATCTTAGCGCACATTGATTATATTGGATGATTTTCTTATACTGCTCGATTTTCTTTAAAACGTCTTCTTGCGAAGACAGTAAGTAATAATAAAGAACAAAACCAAGATGTTCATAAATAAACGCGAACAACCAGATTTGAAATTCCGTTTCAGGAAGATTCTCGACCCTTTCCAGCAATTCCTCGTATTTATAAATCTTTGTATAAGCCTCATGTTCCGAAAGAACATTGTTCTCCTTTGAGAAAAAGACATTATAAAACTCCATTGACGTTTTACAAAACATCAATGCTATTTGCAGTTCGTCTGAATAATGATGATAAGACTGAAAAAAAGAATTGATGATCGTTTCCGACTCCTCATCCTGCCCGTTAAAATAAATTACCTGCGGGTAAAAAAGGAGATACTGCGCCAATTCATATTCTGTGATCTGCGGAGCCGTAAGGTAGTTTTTGATCAGATTTGTATAATAATAACGATTGACGATAATATTAAGTTTATCGTCTTTAATTATCTGAAACTGCCTTCCCATAAAAAGTTTTACCATTTTCTCGTTGACATCTTCCTCTGTGGCCGTTGAAAGATAATCCGCCCATACGCCGCGGATATCGGAAGGGATCTTGGCGTCGTTTTCCTTGATATCCAAAAAAAATGCATGAATTTTATCAAATTGCAATTTATTTAATAAATAGCCGAATTCAAACAAAAGATTGGAACTGATCGTTCCGTCCGACTTCGTCTGGATAAGAAAAATCGCCTGCGCACAACTACGCATTTGTGAGATGACCGTCTGCCCGACAAAGACGTTTTCCGCCTCCTCATTGACATTCCCGCCAATGACCGCATCAAACTTTAAAGCTTTTAATTTTTGTCTGATCGTTTCCGCTCGGCTATGCTCTCCGCTCCAAGCGATAAAAACCTTATCTTTCATATTCGTCCCCTTTGTCTTTCTAATTATATCATACCAAAATGCTTATTTCAATAGATTTATGTTTTTAATTGCGATCACAGATACACCAAATTCATTTTCAAAACAATACGCCCGACTTTATATCGGCGTATTGTTTATCAGATCATTCATTCCGCTCTGTTACGAATTATTTCGGCTCGATTGCAAAATTCCCGCCTGCACACTAAAAATCAGATTTACAGATCGACCGAGAAAGGATACAGTTCGCTCTTAGGCACGCCGCGGTCGCGGGCGGCGCGTTTCAGCGCTTCCTTTTTGTCCAGTCCCTGCGCCATGTAATGCAGGATATGCTCCCGTTCGGACAGCGCGTTGAGGGCGCTTTCCGTCTCCGCCGCCCCTTCGACGAGCAGGACGTATTCGCCCCGCTTTTCCCCCGACAGCCCTTCCGAGAGCAGGAACTGCCTGCTCTCCTCGTGGATCTTGGTGATCTCGCGCACGGCGCACGCCCTGCGCTCGCCGAACGCCTCGTACATGGCGGCGACGTCTTTGTCCACGTCCTGAGGGGCGCTGTGGAAGATCAGCGTTTCGCGGCTGTTTTGATATCGCTCCAGAAGCTCCCGCTTCTCCCCCGCCTTGTTGGGCAGAAATCCGAGAAAGGTGAATTTGTCCGCGGGCAATGCGGAGAGCACCAGCGCGCAGACGAACGCGCACGCGCCGGGGATAACGGTATACACTTCCCCCGCTTCGCGCAGGATACGGCACACCTCGTTGCCGGGATCGGATACGACGGGCATGCCCGCGTCCGAGATGACGGCGATTCTCTTTCCCTCGCGGGAAAGGGCGATCATCTTCTCCGCCGCCTCGCGTTCGTTGAACTTATGGCAGGCGTAAAGCGGCTTTCTGATCTCATAGGCATTGAACAGTTTCAGAGAATGGCGGGTATCCTCGCAGAACACGGCATCCGCCTCCCGAAGCGTTTCGAGGGCGCGGAGCGTGATGTCTTTCAGATTCCCGATTGGCGTTGCGACAAAACTGATCATACTTTCTCCTTCGCGGTATTGATATAGGTCGGAAGCACGTCCATGCCCGGCTTGCCGCCCTTGACGGCGGCGACGAGCGCGAGATAGGGCTTATCCCCCTCCTTGCCCGCGACGAGCTGTAATTTTTTGGGTTCGAGGCGGTGCGCGGTGAGCGTGCAGAGCACCTCGGAAAGACGGTCGGCGCGGTGAACGAGCGCGAACCGTCCGCCGAATTTAAGGCATTTCGCCGCCGCCGCGCACACCTCTTCCAATGTAAGCGTGATCTCCTTGCGGCAGAGCGCCTTTTTAGGGTCGGCGTTCTCAAATCCGCCCCGCTCGTAGGGCGGATTGCATAAGATAAGGGAAAACGCCTCCGTATATTTTGCGGGGATATCCTGAAGCCGCACGTTTTCCACCGTGAATTTATCCTGCAAGTTATTGAGTTCAACCGTGCGGCGGCTCATATCGGCAAGAGCGGGCTGCATTTCGAAGAACGTCACCGACCCGACGCCCTTGTTCTCCGCAAAAAAATGCAAGCCCACGACGCCGCTGCCCGAACAGAAATCGGCGACCTTTTCCCCGCGCTTTGCCTTTAAAAAGCGCGCCAAAAGCACCGAATCGGAAGTGAATCGGTAATAATCGCTGTCCTGTATGATCGAATACTCCCCGATGAGCAGAGACTCCACAACTTCCACGTCAAAAACTCCTTATCGGCAGAAAACAAAGAGCACGGACGAATCCGTGCTCTCACACTCGCTTTCGCTTATTCAGCCGTGATGGCTCCCGTAGGGCATCCGTCTTCGCAAGCGCCGCAGTCGATGCAAGCGTCGGGATCTACGACATACGTCGTGTCGCCGGGCGTGATCGCGCCGACAGGGCAGGTATCCGCGCATGCGCCACAGGAGATGCAGGCATCGGAAATCTTATGTGCCATTCTGGTGTACCTCCAATAAAATCTTATCCGTATTATATCACAAGTTTTGAAAATAGTAAAGGGATAAAAGCAGGCAATTTTTAATTCTCATCCGAATTTTTATCGCCTTCGGCATCCGAAACCGCCTTTTCCTCCTTCTCCTTGCCGCCCTTGCGGAAGGTAACGGCGTCGAGCGGGAAATCGCGGTAATAGAGGGCGCCGTCCTTTTCGATCTTGACGCGCACTTCCATTTTGAGCATATTCGTCGAGATAACGCTCCCCTGTCCTTCGGGCGTGCCCACCGTCGAACCGATCTTGGGCATCTTCTTGAACGCCTCGGCGTAATAGTCGTTTTCGTATTCGAGACAGCACATCAGCCTGCCGCACAGCCCGCTGATCTTGCCCGGATTGAGGGAAAGCCCCTGGTTCTTCGCCATCTTGATGCTGACCTTCTTGAAGTCGGGCATCGCGCCCGCACAGCAGCATTCCCTGCCGCAGGGGGCGATCCCGCCGAGCATCTTGGTCTCGTCGCGGATCCCCACCTGGCGCAGCTCGATGCGGATATGGAATACCGCGGCGAGATCTTTGACCAGATCGCGGAAATCCACCCGATCGGGCGCGGTGAAATAGAAGATGACCTTGCTCCCGTCAAAGGTGAACTCGCAGTCGATGAGCTTCATGTCGAGATTGCGCTTTGCGATCTTTTCCTTGCAGATACGGATCGCCTGCGGACGTTTTTCCTCGTTGCGCGCAACCGTCGCCTCGTCCTTTTCCGTCGCCGCGCGCACGATGGGCTTGAGCGGAGAGACGATCGCCGAATCGGGCACTTCGCGTTCGGGATCGACAACGGTCGCGTATTCCACGCCGCGCGCCGTCTCCACGATGACGCCCTGTCCTTTTTTATATTGGTTTTTATCCGCGCTGAAATAATAGGTCTTGCACCCTTTTTTGAATTTGATCACGACAACCTTTGCCATTTTTCCTTCTCCTTGCTGATATGAAGCGCGAGCACTTCCGCACACTGCTGGAAATTCGCGTTGAATTTGAGCTGTTTTTCCGCTTCCGTCACCCAATCGAGGGACGACAAAATCGCTCCGATGGGATATTCTTCCGCGAGCGCGCGGACCTCACCGCCGAGCGCGGCGAGATCGCCCCTGCCCTCGCGGTAAAAGAGCATATCGCGCAGGGCGAGGCGCACCGCCGAAAAGAACGCGCGTTTGTCCCTTTTATCGTCCAGCGCGCGGCAGATCCGCTCCGTATCCCGCCCCGACAAAAATTCGCGCGCCAGGCGGAATTCCTCTCCGCCCCCGTTAAGCAGCAGTTCCGCCGCCGAAAACACGCCTCCCGACGCCGCCGCGCACGCGCGGACGTCTTTCCCGGGATATTTCTCCGAAAGCGCCTTCAAAACCGCCTCTTCCGGAAACGGCGGCTCTTCCAACTTTTTCACGCGCGAGAGCACGGTCGGCAGGACGGAAAACGCCGCCGTCGCGCCGATGAGGAAATGCACGCCCTCGGGCGGCTCTTCCAGCACTTTTAAAAGTTTATTCTGCACGAGCGCGGAAGCGTTGTGGAAATTATCCAGCACGAACAGCTTTTTGTCCCCCTCCACGGGGCGCAGAAGGCTTTCGTCCACGATTCTCGCGCCGTCGTCCACCGTCAGTTTCGCGCCCGCCGCGGGGAGATACAGACAGTCGGAATACATCTCCTCCCCGATCAGCTCCGCTTCCCGCGAGGAGTCCTTTGCGCCGAAAAACGCCTTGGCGCACTCTCTGAGGAGCGCGCGAAGATACGTCTCGTCGGGAAACAGGACGAGATACGCGTGCGAACGCCGCCCCGACTGCGCGTCGGACGCGATCGCGCGGTATGCTTTTGTCGAACGCAGCAGCTCGCGCATTTATTCCTCCGAATAGACGAGTATTTTCCCTTCTTTCAGCCCGAACGTGCTCTTTGCCCGCGCGAGCCGTTTTGCCTTTTCCGCGCTCACCAGCTCCCCCTGTCTCAGGAGCGGGATACAGGGCGGGAAAATGCCGCACTCGCGCGCGCACACCTTCCCCACCGCGGATAACGGCTCTTCATATTGCGTTTTCTCTCCGATCTCCGCAAACAAACGGGCGCAATCGCGCACCCTGCCCCGCGGAAGACGAAAGAGAAGTCTTTCCAGCTTTTTCAACTCCCCCGCCTTCGTGCAGGGCGAGAGATAGAACATGAGATGATTCCCGTCGTTGAATTCGGGATACACGCCGTGCGCTTCCAGATATGCCTGCGCCGCATCCGCATATTCCCCGAACGGGACGACGATCTTGCTCCAATCGGCGTTTTCATACGCCCCGACGCGCGCTTTCAGCGCCTCTGCCGCCCGTTCGATCGACGGATTGCGCGGATATTTGACCGCATATTCCACGCTCGCCATGACGGGATAGGAGGGCGACGTGGTGCGGAAGATCTTCACTCCCTCGCCGAGCGCTTCCGCCCAGTCCGCAGTTGCCGAAACGACCGCGCCCTGCGTGAGCGCGGGAAGGGATTTATGCGCGCCGTCCACCCACAGATCGGCATACCGCCCCGCATAAGCGGGAGTAAAATGCAGGTGCGCGCCGTGCGCGCCGTCGATCGCAAACGGTTTGCCCGCCTCTTTGCAGAGCGCGGCCATCCCATACAGATCGGGAATATTTCCGTAATAATCGGGCGAAGTGAGAAGGAGCGCGTCGGCGCGGGAAAGCGCCCGAGCGGCGGCCTCTTTTGTCGGCTGCTGCGGAATCGCGTTCCGCTCTTCCGTCGGGATATCCACCCGTTCCAGCCCGAGCAGACGGCAGCCGTTACTGACGCTGACGTGCGACTCCGCGGGACACGCGACCGTCTTTACGCCGCACGATTTGAGGGCATACAGCATAGACAGCACCCCGCAGGTACTTCCGTCCGTGAGGATAAAACTCTTTGCCGCGTTTAAAATCCGCGCGATATCCCCTTCCGCCTGCGCGATGGCCCCGTGCGGGGAGGCAAGGTTGTCCGAATAATCCAGCTCGGTGATATCCGCCCCGCTCCTTTTATGCCCGGGCGTGTGAAAGGAAACGTGCTTTTTCTGAGAGCGGAGCATATTCAGGATATGGCAGTCCCGCGTTCTCACGCCTGCGTTCCCTCGTAGGTATCCAGAAGATAATGCAGGAAAGAGAGCGTGTCGTACACGAGATCCCCGCTCGCATTTCCGTTATCGAACAGCATGAGGCTGAGCGTTTCCGAACTTCTTACCGTCGTGCCGTCCTTATCGGCCTCGTAATAGAACAGATCGGTGAGCCCCCGCATCTGCGCGCCGCCAACGCGGAATGCACAAGCCTTGTCCGCGCCGTCCGTTCCCGCGCCTTCGATGACCGTATGGGAGATGACCCCGCGCGCAAGCGCGTCGTTCACCGCTTTGAAATCGTCGCGCAGCTTTAAGACGCGCTCTTTTTCCTGTTCGATGCCCGCAAGTTTGCTCGCTTCCGTCTTGAACCGCTTGTCGCTATCGTTGCGTGCGGTGAAAGCCTTTGCGACAGCCTCTTCGTCCAATTCGCCCGTCTCCCAATCCCCGCCGAAAAATCCGTCGAGATAGTTTGCCGCGTCGGAAAGAAATACCTGCGTATCCAGAACGCTCTCCGAATACGCCTCGATAAACGTCTTTAACTCGGACGCTTTGGTAAGTTCCTCCTCTCCCGTCTCCTCGTTGGTGCCGTACACCTCATAATCGGAGATGAACATCGCGTCGCCCTGACCCGCCATACGGCGCGCGGCATACACGGTGCTCCCGTAAGAGCTGGTTCCGAACGATTCCACGGTCACGGTCAGAATGTCGTAAGAAAAGGCTTTTTTGTTTTCCAGCCTGTCGCCGAGTTCCGCATAATCGGATCCGTAAGAAAGGTCGGTATA
>CASGEQ010000111.1 GCA_949300535.1 uncultured Bacillota bacterium | reverse complement strand
AAGCCGCGTTTGCGTTGAGAGAAGCGGGGCGCCGCATATTCTCTTCGGGTATTCCGCAAAATAGCCGTATGGATACGCTTTCGGTGGCGGACGGACGCGGGCGGCGCGCGCTCGCGGTCTCGACGCTGTTCTTTTTCTTTTCCTTTGTCGGCTGGGCGTGGGAAAAGCTCTGGTTTTTTATTGCTCTCGGCAAAAATGCCGACCGCGGTTTTTTGTTTCTGCCGCTGTGTACGGTCTACGGAAGCGCGCTCGTGCTCATCCGCCTTCTGCTCCGCTTTCCCGCCGTCGATCGGCGGTATCCCGTCAATCTGCTCGCCTTTTTGGGATATGCGGCCGCCGCCGCGCTGATCGCGACGGCGGCGGAACTTGCGACGGGGCTTCTGTTCGAATACGCGTTCGGAGCGCGGCTTTGGTCATACCGCGGCGCGCCGTATGAGTTTTGCGGCTATATCTGTCTGCCCGTCAGCGTCGCGTGGGGTCTTCTCATCGCGACGGTGATGGCGGCGGTATGGCGGCCGCTCGAAAATCTCCTCGTGCGCGTACCGTCCGCCTTTCTCGGCACGGCAAACGCATTCCTCTGGTTTGCGGTCGCCCTGGATTTCTGCTTGCAGGCGGCGGCGCATTTTTAAGTCTTTTCGGAAAATACGCATTCGCCTTCGCGGTATACGGCGACGACGCGGATGCGTTCCAGCTCTTCGGGCGGGCAAGTGAGCGGATTTCGGTCGACGAGGATGAAGTCCGCGCGCTTTCCGACGGAAATTTCGCCCTTATCCGCCTCCCCGTATTGCAGGGCGGCGTTTTTCGTGACGGAAAGAAGGGCCTGACGGACGGAAATTTCCTGGCCGGACAGTTTCTTTCCCGATGAAGTCATGCGGAGCACGGCGCACGCGATCGCCTGCCATAGGTCGGGCGGGGCTACGGGGGAATCCTGGTGCAGGGTAAAGGGAATGCCGAGCTTTGCCGCTTCCCGCGCGGGGGAGAGGAAGCGGGCGCGCGTTTCCCCTAAATTTTTCAGGTGCGTATCTCCCCAGTGAAAGACGTGCGAGACGAAAAAAGAGGGGATCACGCCCAGTTCCGCAATGCGGACGAGCTGATCTTCGCCGAGGATCTGCGCGTGGATCATCACGGGACGGATGCGCTTCCGTTCCTCGGGGGAGAATCGGGCGAGCGCGTCGAGAAACATCTGCGCCGCGCCGTCGCCGTTGCAGTGCGCGAGCAGCTGCGCGCCGCGGGCGAGCGCGAAGCGGCAGGCGGACAAGATCTCGTTTTCGGTCATGGTCGGCGCGCCGTTCGTCCCGTCCGTATACGGTTCGCGCAGGAATGCCGTCTTGCTCTGGGGCGAGCCGTCGAGGAAGATCTTCACTCCGCCCAGGCGGAAGGAGCGGGAATAGCCGCGCACGCTGTCGGGAAAGACGGCGGCATATGCGTCGTAATCCTCGGGCGAGGCATATCCCACGACGTCCATGCGCAGCCCTTCGCGGACGAGCTGCCGATAAAGGGGGAGCATTTCCGCGGTGAGCAGGCCTTCCTGCGCGTTACACGCGCCGCGGGAGAGATAGATCTCCTGCGCGCGGTCAAACGCCTCTTTGATGCGGGGAAAGTCGGGCAGGGGCACGCGGCGGGCGCGGGAGATAAACTGCGTTTCTTCAAAAAAGCCGTCGCCGTCGGGCGTATCGCCGATCGCGCGGAGCGCGGCGGAATTGAACGCGCCCGAATGACCCGAGGGATGTTGGAGAAGGACGGGACGGTCGGGAAACGCGCGGTCCATTTCCTCCCTCGTCGGGAATTTCCCCCCTTCAAGGCGTTCGGGACGGACGTCCCGCGCCGTGAGGAAGTCGGACGGAGAAAGCGCTTCTTCTTTTTCAAAGCGGCGGAGCAGATCAAAAAGCTCCTTTGCCGAATTGCAGCGGGACGCGTCCGCCTGCAAGAGGGAGATCGCAAACGAAAGCAGGTGGGAATGCGGGTCGAGAAAGGCGGGCAGCACGAACGCGCCTTTTAAATCCCGCCGTTCGGCGCCGTGCGCGGACGGCACGAATCTACCCCGTTCGACGGTAAAGCCCGTCTGCCCCGAGAGGGGACAATAGCAGTTCTGATATGAGAGTTTCATTCTGTTCTCCTTGGCGGGCGCCGATGGGCGGCCTGCCCGCAGGAGTATCGCCCGAACGGGCGTTTTTTATTCGCGCGGCGGACGGCAATAAGAGGGGATAAAGCGGCGCGTTCGTCCGTTCCCTTGACATTTGCGCGTCGGGCAGGTACAATAGGAACGGAGTCAGCTCTTATGAGACCGTGCCCGCGGGATTTGAATGCAAGGTACGGCGGCAAGAAGCGCCCGATCGTTTTTGCGGTCGGGATACGGTTTAAAATAACACAGAGATCGGGAATAACGGAAAGGACGGTGAAAAAATGCTCGTTTCGACAAAGGGAAGATATGCGCTCAAACTTGCGATCGCTCTGCGCGACCGCGGCGCGCGCATGCCGCTGCGGGAGGTGACGGAACTGACGGGGATTCCCGTAAAATATCTCGAACAGATCGCGCCGTCCCTTCTTCATGCGGGGCTCATTTCGGGCAGCCGCGGCGCGGGCGGGGGATACGAACTCGCGCGGGAAGCGGATAAAATCACGGCGGGGGAGATTTTGCGGGCGGCGGAAGGCGCGCTTGCGCCCGTGGCCTGTCTTGGCGGAAAGGAGTGCGACAAACGCGCGTCCTGCGTTACGCGCGGCTTCTTCGAGGGAATGGACAAGGCGGTGAACGCATATGCGGATTCCGTCCGTCTGTCCGATTTTCCGCGTATGGAAAAATAACCGAACACAAAAGCGGCTTGCCGTACGGCAGGCTGTTTTTTTATTGCATCGGGCGGTTACGCTGAAACAATGCCCGATCGGGCGGGGCGCCGCGGCGCGATCTTCCCGCTTTCCGCCGCGGAAAGACATTGTTTCCCCGAAAATCAGAAAATTGCGTTTTTTTTATGCAAAGCACTTGAATTTTATCGTTAAATGTTGTAGAATGAAAAAGGTATCTATGTAAAATTATTAGGAGGAATATTTTTCATGGCAAAAAAGTATTGTTACCTTTTTACCGAAGGTAATGCGAAAATGCGTGAGCTGCTCGGCGGCAAGGGTGCAAACCTTGCGGAAATGACCGGTCTCGGTCTTCCCGTCCCTCAGGGCTTCACCATCTCCACGGAAGCGTGCACGCAGTACTATGAAGACGGAAGACAGATCAACCCCGACATTCAGGCGGAAATCCTCACCTACATCGAGAAAATGGAACAGGTCACCGGCAAGAAGTTCGGCGATCTTGAAAACCCCCTGCTCGTTTCCGTCCGTTCGGGCGCAAGAGCGTCCATGCCCGGCATGATGGACACCATCCTCAACCTCGGCCTCAACGAAACGGTCGTCAACGTCATCGCGAAGAAGTCCGGCAACCCCCGTTGGGCTTGGGACTGCTACAGAAGATTCATCCAGATGTTCTCCGACGTCGTCATGGAAGTCGGCAAGAAATACTTTGAAAAGCTCATCGACGAGATGAAGGCGAGAAAGGGCGTTACGTTCGACGTCGAGCTGACGGCGGACGACCTCAAAGAGCTCGCGAACGAGTTCAAGGCAGAGTACAAGAAACAGCTCGGCAAGGACTTCCCCGACGATCCCAAGGAACAGCTCTTCGAGGCGATCAAGGCGGTCTTCCGCTCCTGGGACAACCCCCGCGCGAACGTCTACCGTATGGACCACGATATCCCTTACAGCTGGGGTACCGCAGTCAACGTGCAGATGATGGCGTTCGGCAACATGGGCGATACTTCCGGTACGGGCGTCGCGTTCACGCGTAACCCCGCAACGGGCGAAAAGGGACTCATGGGTGAATTCCTCGTCAACGCACAGGGCGAAGACGTCGTCGCAGGCGTCCGCACCCCGATGCCCATCGCGCAGATGAAAGACGTATTCCCCGAAGCGTACGCGCAGTTCCAGAAGGTCTGCGACACGCTTGAAAAGCACTATCGCGATATGCAGGATATGGAGTTCACCATCGAGGACAAGAAGCTCTATATGCTGCAGACCCGTAACGGTAAGCGTACCGCGGCAGCGGCGATCAAGATCGCTTGCGACCTCATCGACGAGGGCATGATCACCGAGCAGGAAGCGCTGATGCAGATCGACGCGAAGTCGCTCGATATGCTCCTTCACCCCACGTTCGATCCCAAGGCTCTGAAAGAGGCGGACAAGAAGAACGTCGTCGGCAAGGGCATCGCGGCGTCCCCCGGCGCAGCGGCAGGCGCGATCGTCTTCACGGCAGAAGACGCAGTCAAGGAAGGCAAGAAGGGTAAGAAGGTCGTCCTTGTCAGACTTGAGACCTCTCCCGAAGACATCGAGGGCATGAAGTACGCGCAGGGTATTCTTACCGTCCGCGGCGGTCAGAC
>CASGEQ010000110.1 GCA_949300535.1 uncultured Bacillota bacterium | reverse complement strand
CCCGCGCGCGTGGTCGCGCCGATGAGCGTGAAGTTTTTGAGCGCGAAACGGATATTCCGCGCGGACGGTCCCTTTCCGACGATGATATCCAGCGCAAAATCCTCCATCGCCGAATACAAAATCTCCTCCACGGCGTGATTGAGACGGTGGATCTCGTCGATGAACAGCACGTCCCCCTCGTTGAGGTTGGTGAGGATGGCGGCGAGGTCGCCCGAACGCTCGATGGCGGGTCCGCTCGTCAGCTTGATCTGCGTCCCCATCGTGGAGGCGATGATATGCGCGAGCGTCGTCTTGCCCAATCCGGGAGGGCCGTAAAGGAGGACGTGATCGAGCGCTTCCCCTCTCGCCTTCGCCGCCGCCATGTATACGCTTAAATTATGTTTGATCTTTTCCTGACCGACATAATCCTCCATCGTCTTGGGACGGAGCGCGTTCTCCTCGGCGTCGTATTGACTTTTCGTGCTCGTCAAGAGCCTGTCTTCGTTGAAATCGTCAAACATTTACATACTCCTGAGGGCGGCGGCGATGAGCTGTTCCACCGTTTCCGCGCCCGACTGTTTCGCCTTCGCCACGGCGCGCGCGCTCTCCGCTTTGGTAAAGCCCAATCCCATCAGCGCGGACACCGCGTCGTCGTCCTCTTCCGAGGGCAGCGCGGCGGGAGCCGCCGCCTGGGACGCGCCGCCGAGCAGCTCGTCCGCCGAGATCTTGCCGTGAAGTTCCAGAATCAATCGCTCCGCCGTCTTTTTACCCAATCCCTTGACCGCGGAAAGGCGCTTGACGTCCGCCGTCGCGATCGCCGCGGAGACATCTGCGGGACGCATGGAGGATAAAATCCCCATCGCCATCTTCGCGCCCACGCCCGATACGGAAATTAGCTTCAAAAAGAGGTCTTTTTCCTGCATATCGGCGAACCCGAACAGCGTGACGCCGTCCTCGCGCACCTGCAGCCAGGTAAACACCTCTCCCTCGTCCGCGCCGCTCAGCCGCGAAAACGCCGCGCCCGAACAGACGACTTCATACCCCACCCCGTTTACTTCCAGAAGAACGTAATCGGGCGTGAGCATTTTTACTCTGCCTCTTAAATATCCGATCATAATCTTTCCCTTATATTCCGAACAACGTGCCGAAACGGCTGGTAAACGCATGGCACAGCGCGACTCCGAGCGCGTCCGCCGCGTCGTCGGGGCGCGGGATCGCGTTCAGCCGCAGATGCGCCGCCACCACGCGCTGCATCTGCCCTTTGTCCGCCTTTCCGTATCCCGTCAGCGCCTGCTTGATCTGGTTGGGCGTGTATTCGAACAGCCGCCCGCAGCGCTTGGCGCAGGTCATCAGAATCACGCCGCGCGCGTGCGCCACCGCAATGCCCGTCGTGATGTTCTTGGAGAAAAACAACTCTTCAAGCGCCGTCTCGTCCGGATGAAATTTATCGAAGATCGCGTTGACCCCCTCTTCCAGAATGCACAGGCGCACCGCGAGGTTTTCGTCCTTCGGCGTCTTTACCACGCCGAAATCCACCGCCGCGCAGTTTCCCCGCGCGTCCTTTTCCACCACGCCGTACCCCATCGTGCCCAATCCGGGGTCAAGACCCAAAATAATCATGCGTTTATTTTACCCGAAAGCGGAAATTCTGTCAATGAAATTGTGCGCCCGCTCGCCCCCGCCTCAAAAGTTTTTTTCCGAAGAGCGCCGAAAGCGGTTGCATTTTCTTAGCTTATCGTGTAAAATAATCCCGATTTACATATTATTTCGTTCAATATTTTTATTATGAGGTAATCCATATGAAGCTCTGGGAAGGCAGATTTGACAAACCCACGGCAGCGGACGCAGACGCGTTCAACGAATCGCTTTCGTTCGACTGCAAGCTGTATAAAGCGGACATCACCGCTTCCGTCGCGCATGCGACCATGCTCGGCAAATGCGGTATCATCCCGCAGGAAGAGGCAGATATGATCGTCGCGGGACTTAACGGCATCCTCGCGGACATCGAAAGCGGCGCGCTCGAAATGAAGGGCGCGGAGGACATCCACTCTTTCGTCGAAAACGAACTCGTTTCCCGTATCGGGCAGGTGGGCAAAAAACTGCATACCGCGCGTTCCCGCAACGATCAGGTGGCGACGGATATGCGCCTTTACGTCCGCGACAGCATCGACCGCGCGGAAAAATCCATTCTCAATCTCATTGAGACGCTTTACTCGCTCGCGCATGAGGGAATCAAATATCTGATGCCCGGGTTCACGCACCTGAGAAAGGCGCAGCCCGTCAACTGCGCGCAGT
This sequence comes from uncultured Bacillota bacterium, assembly GCA_949300535.1. Taxonomy (GTDB): domain Bacteria; phylum Bacillota; class Clostridia; order Christensenellales; family Borkfalkiaceae; genus Gallimonas. Next base: position 5,577 of record CASGEQ010000110.1, on the reverse strand, counting down.
ATTTCAACGCCTATACGGAGATGTTCCTGCGCGATCTCGACCGCTTTGTTCAGTGCCGCGAGCGCATGAACGTCATGCCGCTCGGCAGCGCCGCGCTTGCAGGCACGTCATACCCCATCGACCGCGAGATCACGAGAGAACTGCTCGGCTTCGACAGCGTTTCCCAGAACTCGCTCGACGCCGTTTCCGACCGCGATTTCGTCGCCGAATACCTCTTCTGCGCCTCCCTCACGATGGCGCACCTCTCGCGCCTGTGCGAAGACACCATCCTCTATACCTCGGAAGAGTTCGGATACTGGGAGATCCCCGACGAATACTCCACCGGTTCTTCCATCATGCCGCAGAAGAAAAATCCCGATATCCCCGAACTCGTGCGCGGAAAATCGGGGCGCGTCTTCGGACATCTTTCCGCGATCCTTACGACCATCAAAGGTCTTCCCCTCGCCTATAACAAGGATTTGCAGGAGGACAAGGAAGCGTTCTTCGACGCGGAAAAGCAGATTCTTTCCTGTCTCGACATCTATGCCGCCCTCATGAAGAAGATCACCTTCAACGTCGACCGCATGTTCCGCGCGGCGGGCGAAGGATTCTCTACGGCGACGGACGTCGCGGACTACCTCGCAAAGAAGGGAGTGCCCTTCCGCGACGCGCACGCGATCACGGGAAAAATCGTGCGCTATTGCCTGGAAAACGGCAAGACGCTCACCACCCTGTCGCTGGATGAATTCCGCGCGGTGAGCGAATACTTTGAAAAAGACATCCTCGCCTGCGTGACGACGCGCTCCTCCGCGGAATCGCGCAATTCGGTGGGCGGTTCCTCTCAGAGCGCCGCGCGGAAAGGGCTCATCTCCATCCGCCGCCGCCTGAAAAAATACTGATTTTATCCGTGTTTACGGCGCGCCCTGCCCGAGGGCGCGCCTTTTTTTGCATAAAAAATAAAATTTCCTGCATATTTATGAATAATAATCGCTTTGGCAAAAGGAATTTTTCAGATTCACTTGACAAAGTGAGAAAATTTATATACAATGATAAGACTAATATCTTTCGGTAGGTAGAAACGTATGAAAATGATCGGGGCGGATATTTTAATCAACTGTCTGAAAGAACAGGGCGTGAAAACCGTGTTCGGATATCCCGGCGGAGCGGTGCTGGACATTTACGACGCCATTTACCGCGACGGAAGCATCGAGCACATCATCACCGCGCACGAACAGGGCGCGGCGCACGCGGCGGACGGCTATGCGCGCGTGACCGGAAAGGTCGGCGTGTGCATTGCGACGAGCGGACCGGGCGCGACCAACCTCGTTACGGGGATCGCGACCGCATATATGGACTCCGTTCCCGTCGTCGCGATCACGGGGAACGTCGGTCTGAGCTTCCTCGGCCGCGACTCCTTCCAGGAAGTGGATATCTGCGGCATCACCATGCCGATCACCAAGCATAATTTCATCGTCAAGGACGTGAACGAACTCGCGGATACCGTCCGCGAGGCGTTCCGCATTGCCAATTCGGGCAGGAAAGGCCCCGTCCTTATCGATATTCTGAAAAACGTACAGGTATCGGAAGCGGAATTCAAGCCCGAAACGTCCGTCCGTCCCAAGAGCAAACCCGTTCCCGCGGAAGCGCTCGGCGACGCGGTCAGGGCGATCGCCGAAAGCGAACGCCCGCTCGTCATGCTCGGCGGCGGCGCGATCGCGTCCGAAGCGAGCGATGAGATTGCAAAACTCGTCAAAAAGCTGGACGCGCCCGTCGTCTGCACGCTTATGGGTCTCGGCGCATTCCCCGCGTCCGATCCCCTTTTCTGCGGCATGATGGGCATGCACGGCACCGCAACGGCGGCAAAACTGTGTATGGAAAGCGACTGCATCATCGCCGTCGGCACGAGATTTTCCGACCGCGTCGCGCTCAACCGCGATAAATTTGCGGCAGGCAAAAAAGTCGTGCAGATCGATATCGACGCGGCGGAAATCGACAAGAACGTTTCCACCACGCATTCCGTGCTCGGCGACGTCAAAGAGACGTTAAAAACCATGCTTCCGCTGCTCCCCGAAACGAAAAACCGCGCGTTTGCGGTGCGGGCGCAGGAAATGATGGAAAAAGAAAAAAACAAAGCAAAACGCATCGGTCTGGGAGAAAAGATCATCGCGGAAGCGGCGCGCCTTGCCCCCGAAGGGAGCATCGTGGCGACCGACGTCGGTCAGCACCAGATGTGGACGGCACAATATTACCCCATCGAGAAACCCCGCACCATCTGCACGAGCGGCGGGCTCGGAACGATGGGATACGGATTCGGCGCGGCGATCGGCGCGGCGTTCGGCTCGGGCAAGCATATCGTCTTCATCACGGGCGACGGTTCGTTCAACATGAACCTCAACGAGCTTTCCACCGCCGTCACGCAGAATCTTCCCATCACCATACTTCTGATGAATAACCGCGCGCTCGGCATGGTCCGCCAGTGGCAGAAGATCTTCTACCAGCGCCGTTTCTCGCAGACGGACGTCAAGAAAAAGACGGACTATGTCAAATTCGCGGAGAGCTTCGGCGCGACGGGACTTTGCATTGCAAAAGAGGAAGAGATCGAATCGGTCCTCAAAAAGGCGTTCTCCATTCCTTCGCCCGTCCTCGTGGACTGCCGTATCAGCTCGGACGAAAACGTGCTGCCCATGATCAAACCCGGACAGACGTACGATACCATCATGACGGAAATGGAGGATAAATAAGATGAATCAGTATACGATCAGCGCGCTCGTCTCCAACAAAAGCGGCGTATTAACGCGCGTCGCGTCCCTGTTTGCCCGCCGCGGCTACAACATCGAGGCGCTCTCCGTCTGCAAAACGGAAGATGCTACTCTTTCCCGCATGACCATTGTTTTGAACGGCGACGAATATATCCTCACGCAGATGATGAAGCAGATGGATAAGCTCATCGACGTGAAGAAGATCAAGCGCATGGAGGACGACGCGGTATATCGCGAGCTCCTGCTCGTCAAGATCCGCACCGACGCCGTCAAGCGCAGCGAGATCTTCGAACTCAGCCAGATCTTCCGCGCGAAAGTCGTGGACGTTTCCCCCGAAGCGACCATCCTCGAGCTGACCGGCAAGCCCTCCAAACTGGACGGTTTTGTCGCTATGATGCTCCCTTACGGCATCATCGAGCTTGCGCGCACGGGCGTCACCGCCATTTCCCGCGGCACGCAGTGTATCAAAGACGTCGCGGACTACAAAGAAAAAATATAATATCATCAAAAGCGCGCCGCCGACGCGGCGCGTTCTTCCATGAGGTCAACGCTATGAGCAATATTTTCACCGAAGGTACCAATATGGCGTCCCAGCGCTCCCTTTTGCGGGCGCTCGGCTGGACGGAAAGCGAAATGAAGAAACCCATCGTGGGCGTCATCTGCGCCCAGAGCGATATCATCCCCGGGCACATGCACCTGGACATGATCGCGAAAGCCGTCTCGGAAGGCGTGCTTGCGGCGGGCGGGAAACCTGTCGTCGTGCCCTGTATCGGGGTTTGCGACGGGCTTGCCATGGGTCACAAGGGAATGCGTTATTCCCTTCCCTCCCGCGAGATCATCGCCGACAGCACGGAAATCCTCGCGACGGCGCACGGGTTCGACGCGATCGTCTTTGTGGGCAACTGCGACAAGATCATTCCCGGCATGCTGATGGGCGCGGTACGCGTCAACGCACCCTCCGCGTTCGTCTCGGGCGGGCCCATGCTCGCGGGGCACAAGAACGGGAAAAAGCTCTCCCTTTCTTCCATGTTCGAAGCGGTCGGAGCGTATACCTCGGGCAAGATCGACGAAAAAGAACTGGATGAGTTCGAATGCACCGCCTGCCCTTCCTGCGGCTCGTGCTCGGGCATGTTCACGGCGAACTCCATGAACTGTCTCACCGAAGCGCTCGGCATGGCTCTGCCCGGAAACGGCACGATTCCCATGGTTTATTCGGCGCGCCTCGCGCTCGCAAAGCGCACGGGCGAAGCGGTGATGCAGCTGCTCGAAAAGAATATCCGCCCGCGCGACATTCTCACCCCCGTCGCGATCAAGAACGCGGAACGCGTGGATATGGCGATCGGCGCTTCTTCCAACTCGGTGCTCCACCTGCTCGCGCTGGCAAGCGAGCTGGGATTCAGCAAAGAACAGCTCTCCGTGGACACGATGAACGAGATCTCCGCGTCCACGCCCAATCTCTGCCGGCTTGCGCCTGCGGGCGAACACTATATCGAAGAGCTCAACGAGGCGGGCGGCATTTCCGCCGTCATCCGCCAGCTCATCGACGCGAACCTCTTTGACGGAAGCGCGATGACCGTCGCCTGCAAGACGCAGGACGAACTCACCAAATACGCGCGCGTCAAAGACGCGGAGATCATCCGCCCCGTCTCCGACCCCTATTCCCCCTACGGCGGGCTCGCCATCCTCAAAGGCAACCTCGCCAAGGACGGCTCCGTCGTCAAAAAGAGCGCAGTCGATCCCAGAATGTACCGCCATTCGGGGCCCGCGCGCGTGTTCGACTCGGAAGAAGAGGCAATGGAGGCGATCTCTCACAACAAGATCAGAAAGGGCGACGTCGTCGTCATCCGCTACGAAGGTCCCAAGGGCGGCCCCGGAATGCGCGAAATGCTCTCCCCCACCTCGTCCATCGTGGGCGCGGGACTGGGCGCGGACGTCGCGCTCATCACGGACGGAAGATTCTCGGGCGCAACGCGCGGCGCGGCGATCGGGCACGTCTGCCCCGAAGCGGCGGCGGGCGGCGTGATCGGCGTCGTACAAGAAGGCGATATCATCGATATCGACATTGAAAAAGGCGAGATCAATCTCCGCGTTCCCGACGAAGAGATCGAAAAACGTCTCAAAAACTTTGTACCCAAAGAAAAGCCCGTCGAAGGATACTTAAAGCGCTATCGCGCGATGGTCGCCAGCGCCTCCGAAGGCGCGGTCTTCAAAAAGATCTGACATTTGCGGAAACGCCGCCCCGCGCGAAAGACACAAGAGCTTTTCTCGGCAAGGCAGTCGTTCAACCGTTTGTCAGCGTTGCGTGCGGACGTACGGAAACTTTGCACGGCAAGGCAGTCGTTCAAGCGCTTGCCTGCATTGCGCAACCCCGCGCGGAAGTGCGGAAGTTCGGCTCGTGAAGGCAGTCATCCGAGCGTTTGTCTGCATTGTACAAACTCTGCACGGAAGCGCAAAAGTTTTTGCGTTCTTCCGTTAAAGACACATTAAAACACATGCCGCCCGCCTGCAAACGCAGGTGGGCGGCGCTTTTATTTTCCGAAAAACTCGTTGGGCGTAATTCGTGGGGAACAGGCAAAAACGCCTGTCCCCGATTTTTTAGCCCCCCGTAAGCCGCTTTACGGTGCGGATTTCATATAGAGCCCCCCAAAACTGCCCCTTGTCTTTGAAAACTCCGAACCCTATGCGTTTCTCAGAAATACCGCCCGCCCTCGTCGTCGCGGCAGACGCGGTAACTCAAAATCTTCATGCGGTCAAAATCGAGCGGCTTCACTTCCGACAAAAATCCGCTTTTTTGCTCGCTCTTCACGATTCCGCGCGGCAGAAAGGCGTATCCCAGCCC
>CASGEQ010000109.1 GCA_949300535.1 uncultured Bacillota bacterium | reverse complement strand
TCGCGTCACACGCACGCGGAGAAGAATGTCTGCGTGTTCCGCAAGGAAGAGAGATTACGGAAAAGAAAAAATCGTTCCGAAATAATCGGAACGATTGTGGCAGGGGAGACGCGATTCGAACACGCAACCTACGGTTTTGGAGACCGCTACTCTACCGTTGAGCCACTCCCCTAAAAACATGTAACATTATATAATATTATTCGCAATCCGTCAACGATTTTTTGACGTAAATTGCAAAAAAAAGGAGAAGAGGCTATGGAAAAAACTTATAAACTCGGCGTAATCGGCGGCGGATTTATGGGACGTGCAATTCTGGAAGGCGCATGGAAAAATCAGTTTCTCTCGCCGTCCGATGTGGCAATCGGCGAGCCCTCGGAGGACAGGGCTCGCGAGTTTACCCGATGGGGCGCATTTGTCTGCGCGGATAACCGCTATATTGCAGAAAACTGTGAATATCTTCTGTTTGCCGTAAAGCCTCAGGTGTTTCCTCAGGTAGCCGAAGAACTCAAAGGCGCAGATCTTCCCGTGATACTGACTATCATGGCGGGAAAAACGCGTGCAGTCATTTCCGAGTCTTTGGAAGGAGGAGTAAAAGTTGCCCGCGCGATGCCTAATCTTCCCTGTTCCGTCGGGGCGGGAACGATCGGAATCGATACTTCTGCGCTCACTGAGACAGAACGCCGCTTTGCATACGGATTGTTTTCGTCTACGGGAAAGGTGATCGAAACGGAGGAGCGGCTTCTCAACGCCGTGACGGGGGTATCCGGTAGCGGTCCCGCTTATGTATATCTTTTTCTGCAAGCGCTTACCGAAGCGGGGCAGGAGCAAGGACTTTCTGCGGAGCAGGCAAAGGATATGGCTTTGCAGACAATGATTGGCGGAGCTAAATTGGTGGAAAGCCGCCCCGATCAGTCGTTACAGGATCTTATCGATGCTGTTTCTTCCAAGGGAGGAACGACAGTCGCCGCATTGGAAAGTTTTGCGCGAGATGATTTCAAAGGCGCCGTTTCGCGGGCGGTCGATGCGGCTGTCCGCCGTGCCGCGGAGCTTTCCAAATGAGCGAAGAGCGAAAAAAAGTCACATTATATACGGACGGCGCCTGTTCGGGCAATCCCGGCGCGGGAGGATACGGCGCGGTTCTCCTGTACGGAGAGCACCGTCGGGAACTTCGGGGCGCGGAGGCTCAGACGACGAATAACCGCATGGAGATCACGGCAGTTATCAAGGGTTTGGAACGTCTGAAATTTCCCTGCGACGTGGACGTTTACAGCGATTCGGCATATACGGTCAACGCGTTTGATCAGGGCTGGATTTACGGCTGGGTGAAAAACGGCTGGAAAAAAGCGGACGGGAAAGAGGTGCTTAACGCCGACCTATGGCAGCGTTTATATGCGCTGACGAAAAAACACCGCGTGATTTTTCATAAAGTCAAGGGCCATGCGGATAACGAACTCAACAACCGCTGCGATGAACTTGCGCGCTCTGCGATTTCGGCACTTGCGGGCAGAGAATCCTTTGACGAATGAAGCATTGCGCTTATAAACTCGTCGGAAAGGGTATATACTAAAATAAGAATAAATTCCGAGGCTAAGACATACCGTGACGCAGACGACAAAACGAATCATCAATATCATTCTCGCTCTCGCGATGGCGGCGGCGTTTCAGACGTTTCTTATCCTGTGCCTACTTTCCTATCGGGCACAATGGGAACACGGACTCTATGTCTTTGCAATGACGGCGGGGAGCGTGATCAATCTCGCCATGTGCATCTGCGAAATCGCTTTTTATTGGAAAAAGAAAGAACTTTTCTATAAGGCGATCATAAGCGCATATGTGCTTTTTATCTTTGCGGGAATCGTTTTGTTTATCCTGCAAAGGACGGGATTTTTTGAAATTGTCCGCGACGAGGAAAGCCTTGAAGCCTATCTCGAACGCGCGGGCGTGTGGATGGGATTTGCCTTTATCACGTTACAGTTTTTGCAGGTTGTGATTCTGCCCATTCCGAGTTTTGTGACGGTGGCGGCGGGCAGCGCGCTGTTCGGTCCTTTACGCGGCGCCGTTTACAGTCTGATCGGCATCGTACTCGGCTCGCTGACGGCATTTTTTATCGGCAGATTTGTGGGGTACCGCGCCGTTGCCTGGATTGTAGGCAAGGATACGCTGGACAAATGGCTGCAAAAGATCAAGGGGAAAGACAAACTTCTGCTTTCTGCAATGTTTCTTCTTCCCGTATTTCCCGACGACGTACTTTGTTTCGTCGCGGGACTTTCCTCCATGTCCTGGGGATTCTTCCTCGTCGTCATAGCAATTTCCCGCGTGCTCGCCATCGTTACGACGAGCTATTCCGTAACGCTGATTCCGTTCAATACCTGGTGGGGCATCACTATCTGGGTCGTGTTTTTTGCGGCGGTCATCGTCCTGTTTATCTTTCTGTATCGGAAATCCGATCAGATTCAGGATTGGATTCTCAAAAAATTCCGCCGTGAAACGCGGGTGAAGCAGGAAACAAAGAAGGACGAATTTACCTTACAGGTCGTGGATCCTGACGGTTCCATCGTGGAAAAGGGAGT
>CASGEQ010000108.1 GCA_949300535.1 uncultured Bacillota bacterium | reverse complement strand
TGGGGGAGAAACGCGCGGTTCGTGCAGAACCTGCGCGTGGGCGACAGGGTCGCGCTTTCGGGAAGAATACAGAGCCGCGAATATCAGAAACGGCTTTCGGATACGGAGTCGGTCACGATGACCGCTTACGAGGTCTCCGTTTCCAAACTTGCCGCGTTCGATTCGGAAGAGGAGTTCGATCTGGACGGGGAATTCGATCTTTACGCCATGCCGTCGGGGAGTGAAGGACATTATCAGAACGGCTGAGCAAAGATGCGGGCGGGAAACGCGGAAGCGTTTCCCGCCCGCCGCTGTTTACGGCTTGACATTATAAGGAAAAAAGGGTACAATACCTTCAAGGAGTAAACCGTGAAACGATCCGTTCTACAAAAGCGCGAGGGTATTCAGCAGACGCTGGAGCGCTATGGAAGATTTGATTATGACTATATCCCGTTCGGGCACAACTGGAGTATCCCGGACGGGAATTTCCGATATGAGCAGAACGCCTTTCACCGCGCGGTGACGGGGCTTTTGTGCGGGATATTATCCGTGCTCGGACCTCCGTATATCCGCATCGGTTACGGCGCGCGCGTCGTGGGAAAGGAAAATCTCAAGCCGCTCAAAGGCAAGGGCGCGATCAGCGTCTGCAACCATTTTTCCTATCTCGATACCCTGTTTATCCGTCAGGCGACGGGGCATTTCCGCACATATCATACCGTCGCGCCCTGGAACAACAAGACGGGCGTCGGCGGCGCGTTTTTGCACCACGGGAAACTGCTCCCGCTCAGCCCCAATCTCTCGGCGACGCGCAATCTCTGGCGGTGCATGGACAAGCTGTTCAAACAGGGGAAGATCGTCAATTTTTATGCCGAGCAGGCGATGTGGATCGCCTATCAGAAACCCCGTCCCATGAAGGAGGGCGCGTTCTTCTATGCGGTGAAATTCGACGTGCCCGTCCTGCCCGTATTCTGCACCTTCCGCAAGACAAAACGCGGAATGATCAGAAAGCTGCGCATCCATATCTGTCCCGCGGTTTATCCCGATCGGTCTCTTCCGCGCGAGGAGCGGATCGCGAAGATGAAAACGGAAGCGGAAGCGGCGTGGCGAGAGGTATACGAGAGGGCGTACGGGATTCCGCTAAGATATCTTTCCCGCGAAGACGGGATAGAAGACGCGGCGGAAGAATGCGCCGAAGAGGCGCAGGCGTGAAGCCGTTCAGATTTGAACAAGGACTTGCAGTTATCGTGAAGACGGGCGCACGGAAATATGCCGCGCGCCCGTTTTGCTTGAAATCAAAAAACGGCGCCCCGTCCGTTCGGACGGGGCGCCTTGCGTAAATTCAGTCTTTGAGGGATACGAGGAATCGTTTTTCCCCGTCGGGTACGGTCAGGTGGGTGAATCCGATCGCGCGGAGTATGCCGACCGCCGTTTCCCGTCCCCGCGCGAGCGCGTCCGCGCTGTGCGCGTCCGAGGAAAAGGAGATTTCCCTGCCGCCCAGCTCGAAATACCGCGTCAGGATATCCGTCCCGGGCAGAACAGGCGTCCCCGCCGTGCGGACGGACGCGTTCACTTCCAAAATCTTGCGCCGCAGGATGATCGTTTTGAGGATATCGTCGATCGGGTCGGGGAAATCCTCATAGCGCAGGACGGGATCGGGATAGGGCGCGTTGCGCGCGACATATCCGATATGCCCCACGATATCGTAGCGATAGGGCGCGTCCAGACTCTCGCGGACGCAGTCGAGATAGGCGAGATAAGCGTTCTTTTTCCGCTTTCCCTTGAAGTATTCGGAAAAATAGCAGTCGTATCCGCCGCAGGTATGCACGCTGTTGACGACAAAATCGGGTTTATACTTTTCGTTGAGCCCGAAATAAAGATCGAAACAGCGCGGATCGGCGGCAAAGCCGTATTCCCCGCCCGCAAGCAGGCGCATCTGAGCGAGATCTTCCTCCTGCGCCTGCAGGCGGCGGATCTCGGAGAAGTATGCCTCCGCGTCCGTATAGGGGATTTCTTTCCCCTCCGCGAGGATCCCCAGGACCTTGTAGTCGTAGTCGAAGTGTTCGGAAACGCCCAGCACGCCCAGCCCCATGTTATGGGCGGCGCGCACGGTTTCCCTGAGCGGGGTCACCCCGTCGGCGGAATAAGCGGTATGAACATGAACGTCTGTCAGTATCATACCCGTATTATAGCACGTTTTTTTTCGCCGCGCAAGGGGGATTTCAGAACATTCTTCTCGCGCTGACGAAATAACTCCAGCGTTTTGCGGAGATCTGTTCGACTTTTGCGTAGTCGGACGCGGTGTGCAGGATATAATTGTTCCCGAGATACAGCGCGACGTGTCCGATGCGGTCCACGCCCGAATTGTCGTAGCGCGAAGCGTTGGTGAAGAAGAGCAGATCGCCTCTTCTGATCTCCGTGCGCGCGACTTCTCTTCCCTGCACGGACTGCGTGCGCGAGGTCACGTTGAGCAGAATTCCCGCCCCTTCATAGAAGATATACTGCATGAGGGAGGAGCAGTCGAACTGCTTGATCGTGAATCCCTTGATAAAGTTGCCCTTTCCGTCGTGCAGGCGTACCGCGCCGTATACGTAGGGCACGCCCATCATGCGCAGACCCTGTTCGATGACGTTTTCGACGTCTTCCTGTCCCTTGTCGAGGGTGGTGACGGAGGTATAGACCTCGCTCGCGCTGATATACGCGGTGCGGTCCTTGAAGACCGTCTCGTACCAGTTGCCCGTCTTCCCGACGTATTTGAGCAGAATATCGCTTTCCACCGTCCCGAGAGAGGTGTGCGTCGTGCCCGCGCCCGAGCGGACGTTCAGACCGTTATAGTTGACATAGATATATTGCGCCTTCATCGCGTCTTCGGGGAGCTCTTCTTCGGGAAGCTCTTCCTCGGGGAATTCCGGGATTTCGGGAATTTCGGGAATTTCGGGGATCGGGGGCGTCGTATCGGTCACGCCCGAATCGGGGAGCCCGCCCGTTTCCTCGGAAGGGGAACATGCGCTTACCAGCATGACAGAAGAACAAAGAAAAGCGGAAGCCGCTATCAAAGCAAGTTTTTTCATAGTAGTTACCGTCCTTTTTGTTTTTTTGTACCGTCATTCTATCAGACAATTATACGGCGGCGCAAGAAAAAAACGCTGGGATTGTGTTGGAAAGCGCGGCAAAAAACGGCAAAAACCTGCAAAAAAGCGGCGTATTTCTGCCATTTCCGCAAACTTCCGAATCTTTCTCTGCCGAAGAAATCCGCGCGGCTTTTTTTCGGGCGAATCTTGACAAACGGGAAAATACGTATTATAATAAACGATAATCGGAAAAACGCTTTTGAAAGCGTGCAAAGCGAGGGGACTTTTATGAAAATCATTACGGTCAGCCGTGAATTCGGCAGCGGCGGCAGAGAGCTGGGCAAACGCCTGGCGGATGTGCTTGGGTTCGATTATTACGACCGCGAGATCATTACGGAAATCGCGCAGAACTGCGGGCTCAACGAGACGTATGTCGAGCAGGAACTCAGCCATTTCGCATGGCATACCATCCCGCTCACCTTCAAACATTCCTTTTCCGCCTATTTTGCCCTGCAGAACGTACATACGGGGCTTCTGCTCGAACAGCGGAAGGTCATCGAGAAGATCGCGGAAACGGGCCGCGACTGCATCATCGTCGGAAGAAACGCCGACGTCATCCTGCGCGACAAAAATCCTCTCAACATCTTCGTCTGCGCCGACGCGGCGTCCAAATTGCAGCGCTGCCGCGAGCGCGCCTCCCACGACGAGCACCTGACCGACAAGCAGATGGCGCGCAAGATCCGCGCCATCGACAAAAACCGCTCCAAACTGCGCGAACTCATCACGGACGCGAAGTGGGGCGATCGTCAGAATTATCATCTCATCGTCAACACGACGGGCTGGAACATCAAACAGCTTACCTTCGCGGTGGCGGAATACGCGACGCGCTGGTTCGAGCGCGGCTGAGGAGGAAGATATGCAGCTCCCGCACGACGACGCGATCCTTCTCAGCTTCATCAACATGAAACTGCGTTCCTTCTATTCCTCGCCCGGCGAACTGTGCGACGATCTCGAAATCTCCCGCGAGGAGCTGGACGAACGCCTTTCCCGCGCGGGGTATCGCTACGACGAAAAGACCAATCAGTACCGCTGAGCGCGCTCGGCGGGGAGTTGTCCACAGTTTTTCAGGGTTATCCACACCGATTTGCTCACTTATCCCCAAAAAATTGTGGATAACTTTTGCATAAATTCACATATTTTTTTGAACGAAAGACAAAATCCGACAAAATAATCGGGAAGTTATCCACAGAAACGGCAGGCTTTGTGGATAACTTTTTTATTTCTGTCCGAAACGGCGGACAGCGCAGGCAATTTGTTGACAGCGCAAAGCGCAGTTTCACGTGAAGCGCGCGCCTAAAAACTGCCGATTGTTAAGGAATTGCAACAAAGATTTGCCGCGCGCCCGATTGAGTCGGGCGCGCGGCGGGAAAGAGCGGACTTTGATAAGCGGAGAAGCTTCGACAAAAGAGAGTCACTCCGTTGCGAAGGGGCAGGCGGTTCCGACGGGGGAAGCGATTGCGAAAGGAAGACGGATTCGGCAAGGGAAACGGTTGCGATAGGACAGGCAGGTTCGGCAAGGAAAGCGTATCTGTTGCGAAAAGGCGGACGGTTCCGACAAGGGAAACGGTTGAGATAAGGGCTCCGTAGCGAAAGGGTAAACGTGACGAAAGGGCGAAATTTACGCGGTAAAGGGGCAGGAAGGTTGCAAAAATGCGGCGGCGGTGATATACTGAAAAGAAAGGAACTTGACGGGAGGCGGCGTATGGCGGAAGAGATTCTCATCTGGACGGCGGTTGCGGTCGCGTCGCTGATCGCGCTGTATTTTCTCGTCTGTATGCTTACGGTCGGAATCGTGTTTCACCTTCTGTACGGGCGGGCGGACCATTCCCGTTCCCGCCGCGCGCTGTTTTCCGATTTCCCCGAAATTACTATCGTGCGGGGATTTATCCCGTTCGGCAGGAACAAGCGGCTCGCCTTCTATCTTCTGGGAGCGGAGAACAAAAAGGGGCTGGTCATCATCTCGCACGG
>CASGEQ010000107.1 GCA_949300535.1 uncultured Bacillota bacterium | reverse complement strand
TTGGGAATGTCGATGACTTCGTTGATTCTGCCGAACTTTCTTCTTTCGGTTTTACCGTACTTTTGGATGGGTAAGTTCATCGGTCAATTTTAACTCCTTTTTTCGTTGTTATCATTGGCGATCTACCGAGTATATCTTTTCATCGATAAAAATCGAAATGTTCTTATGAAATTTTCTTCCGCTTCCCTTTACTTTCGCGTGCAGATACGCTATAATAGGTAGGAAAAAGCGGATTTTCCCGCCCTTTTTACCCCCATTTCCGGCAAAATAGCGAGACTATCCAATCATAAACATAATGATACAGTATGTTATTATAAACCTCGCGTGAAAAGATGTCAACCCTTTTTGCGCGCTTGAAAAAATTTTTTTCTTTTTTCGGGAGAAACAGATGAGAATCGACAAATTTTTGAAGATATCCCGCATCTTAAAACGCCGCACGCTCGCACAGGAAGCGTGCAACGAGGGCAAGATCGTCGTCAACGGCAAGGAAGTCAAACCCGCTTACCGCGTCAAAGTCGGGGATATCGTGGAACTGCAATACACCTCGGGTACCGTGCGCTTCCGCGTAAAGGAACTGCGCGAGTTCGTCAAAAAGGACGACGCACAGTCCCTCTTCGAGATTCTGCCGTGATCAGCGTCATCGTCTGCGCCGCGGGCAGAGGCGCGCGCGCGGGATTTTCCCGCAACAAACTGCTCGAAGAATTCAACGGACTCCCCCTCCTCGCCCATACCCTTTCCGCCTTTTCGGGCGGCGAGGCGGACGAGATCCTCGTCGCGTGTTCTCAGGAAGACGAGGAAGCGATCGGAAAAATCGTCCGCGCCTTTCCCCTTGCCCGCACGGTGCGCGGCGGAGCGACGCGGGGCGAGAGCGTGAAAAGCGCACTTCAATATGTTAAAGGCGAGATCGTGCTCGTGCATGACGGCGCGCGCCCCTTTGTTTCCCCGAAGGTGATCGGCGACTGCATCGACAGCGTGCGCACGTTCGGGAGCGGCGTATGCGCCCTTCCCGCGACGGACACGACCGTCATCGCAAGGGACGGGCAGATCGTATCCGCGCCCGACCGCGGAGAAGTGTTTACCGTGCAGACCCCTCAGGGATTTTATACCGCGGAACTGCGGCTCGCCTATGAGCGCGCAGGCGAAACCGAATTTACCGACGAGAGCTCCCTCTTTGCGGCGTATGTGCGCCCGCCCCGCTTATTTCCCGGAGACCGCGCCAACCGCAAATTCACCTATCCCGAGGATTTCCGCTTTGCAGAGCGCGTCGGATTCGGCACGGATACGCACGCGTTCGGAGAAGGCGATCACATTATGCTCGGCGGCGTGAAAATCCCGTCAGAGCGCGGGCTCATCGCGCACAGCGACGGAGACGTGCTCGCGCATGCGGTGACGGACGCGCTCCTTTCGGCGGCGGGTCTCAAAGATATCGGGACTTACTTCCCCGATACCGACCCCGCCTATGCGGGCGCGGACAGCATGAAACTGCTCAGGGCCGCCCTCTCCCTTGCGGAAGAGCGCGGATACTGCGTGAAGAATCTCTCCGTCTCCGTGCTTGCAGAAACGCCCCGACTTGCACCCTATATCGACGCAATCCGCTCCTCTCTTTCCGCCGCGCTCTCCCTTGCGCCCGCCGACGTCGCCGTTGCCGCGGGTACCAACGAAAAGCTCGGCTATGTAGGCGAAGGCAAGGGAAT
>CASGEQ010000106.1 GCA_949300535.1 uncultured Bacillota bacterium | reverse complement strand
CCGCTCATGACAGACAATAAAATCGTCTTCAAGCGTTTCGTCATATTTTGCCCCCTGATCTTAAATTAACTTTATTTTATCATATTTATATAACTCTTGTCAATATATTCACAAAAAATTAAACTAATTTATTTTAAAATTTACAATTAACGAAAAAATATAACGAAAAGGATTCGGCTGTTCCGAATCCTCTTTTGCTGCAATTCACTTTTTTGATCTTTCTCGATTTTCCGATATCCTCCGCTCTCTCGTCAACGGTTCTCCGCAGGATTCTCCGTGAGCGCGCGGATAAGCGCATCTTCCGCAGGCTGTCGCGCGAAAAAATCCCGCGGAAACGGCAACCCGACGGGAATATCGGCACAGATTCCCCCATTGCGCAACACCACCGCGCGATGGGAAAGCAGCGCCGCTTCATGTACGTCGTGCGTGACGAAAACGACGGTATTTTTCTTCTCCTCCCACAACTGCGTAACCAGAGCGATCAGACTCTTTTTCAGAGAGAGATCGAGCGATGAAAACGGTTCGTCCATCAAAAGAAGATCGTGCGGATACAAAAAGGCGCGGGCAATTGCGGCGCGCTGCGCCTCTCCGCCCGAAAGTTCGGAAGGATAGCTCTTTTCTCTTCCTTCCAGCCCTACGCGGCGGAGCATTTCTCCGATCTTTCCGCATACCTCATCGGGCAGGACAAAGCGCAGGTTTCCCTCCACCGTCAGATTGGGCAAAAGCCGCGGCGTCTGAAACAAATACGAACACTGCCCCACTCCCTCCGTCGTTCCCTGATACTCGGTCAGGCCCGCGATGATATTGAGAAGCGTCGTCTTTCCCGCGCCGCTTTCGCCGAGAACTGCCGTTATCTTACTCTCCTCTATCTCCAACGTAAAATCGGAAAAGACCGTCCTTCCCCCGTATTTTTTTGTGATCGAGTTGAGCTTCATCTCTTCCACCTCACCGCAAAATGCGCGATGACCGCGCACAATCCTTCCAGCGCAAAACCGAGTATAATCGTCACCAATGTGAGCGCGAGCAATTCGGGCATCTCCACGAATGCCTGCGCCTCCTGCATCATTCCGCCGAGACTGCGATAAGTCTTCGCGAGCACTTCGGCGGAAACGGTAATTTTCAGCCCCATGGATAAAAGCGAGCCCGCCTGCCCCAAAAAGACGGGCGCGGCGAGCGGGAGATACATACGGAATATGCGGCGGGAAAGCGGAACTTTGTAAACGCGCGCGACGTCGCCGTATTCCCTTCCCACCTCGTCAAACCCCGCCAAAGCCGCCGCATACCATGCAGGAAACAGCACGAGCACGCAGACCACGACGGGCGCGGCCGCGGGAGAAGTCCAGATGAGCAGGGCGAGGATGATCGCCATCGTCGGGACTGTACGCAGCACGGAAACGACGGGCGCGAAAAAGGCGCGCGCCCATGCCGCGCGATAGGATACCAGCGCGAGCACGGTCCCCGCCGCGGCGGAACACACAAACGCAATGACCGTGCGGGCGAGGGTATTGAAGAACGCGTTATAAAACGTACCGCTTACCAGATACGCCCCCGTTGCCGCGATCGTCTGCGAAAAGGCCGGCAGGATATATTCGTTGCCGATGACAAAATATGCGATCGTCCAACCCGCCCACAATACGATGAGCGCGAAGACGGAGAATAAAGCCGTTCTTTTCATTTAAGTTCCCCTGATTTTTACGCCGCACCCGCACAATGTGCGGGCGCGGCTATTCCGTTAACCGAGATAGTAAAATTCATCCGACACGGCAGAAGCGGCGTCCGCCTTTACCGTCATCAGCTTTTCAAGAAACGCATTGACTTCCGCTTTGCAATCCGCGCTCTTTACAAAAGACACCGAGCAATTTGCAATCACTTCCGCCGTCAGATTTTCCGCCGTGAAAGAAGGCGTAAGCCCTTCCGTACGCTTCCCGCCGAGAAGGGATACCACCGTATCTGCTTTTGCCGACGCGAGATAATCCGCACTCCCCTGCATATAGGAGATCATCCTGTCGCAGGCATCCGTTCCGACAAGAGAACTCTTCGCGACGATCACCGCCTGCGGATATCCGCCCTCGCCGTATAATTCCTGTAAATCGCCCGCGAACACGAGCGACGTTTTTGCCGTCTTGGTCGATGCGGCGGGTTCGGGACAGAGATAGTAATCGCACCCGCCTGCGGGCGTGACCGCCGACGCGTCCAGCGCTTTGAGATTGACCGCGTCGTCGCGGAGCGCCCCGTCGTTTCCTACGACGGAATATGCGATCTCATAATCGTTGAGGACGGCCTGCAACGTAAGTCCGGGGACATTCGCAAGCTGTACCACGCCGACTGTCTTGCCGACGAGCGAAGAGAGATTATCCGACGTGAGCGCTTCCCCGTTCACCGTCAGAAAATACAGATTGCCGTGCGTGACGGTACCGAGCATCCGATAAGCGGAACCGTTCCCGAGCAGTTTGCTCGCAAGATTGACGGGAAGAATGCAGAAATCCGCTTGGGGCGTTTCGCCCGTGACGTATGTCTGAATGGTCGAAGAGTCGACCACATGATACGCAAAGTCTTCGTCCTCTTCCGAAATCGCATAGGTAAGGGCGAGCGCAGGCGCGCCGTCGGGCGCATAGACGGAATATGTTTCGTCCGAATCCCCGCCCGCGCAAGCCGCGGCGGTCAGCAGAAATGCGCCGCAGAGCGCGGCGGAAGCAAAACGCAACAGTTTTTTCATAATACTCCTTCTCCCGTATACGGGAATCAAAATTTGCTGAATAAAGTTTTGGCAGTCACGCCGGGCAGCATCCCGATCTTTCCCGTCAAAGAATTGATGACGCCTGCGGGCGCGTTAAGCACCACGCAGAGAACGGAAACCCCCTTTTCACGATAAGGAATCCCCATCCGTCCCACGATATATCCTCCGAATTCGGAAAGATAAGCGTTGAGTTTATCCGTCACGGAACGATCTTCCACGATAACGGACAGAACGGCAATTCTCTTTTCTTCTTCCGACATAAAAAAACTCCTTTTGCCGAGCGGGCAAAAGGAGAACGGCGCAACCAAAGTTGCGCGGCTATGTTCGTTTCGCCCTTTGCCGTCAGAAATCTCTTTCCGCTCAGGTAATCACAGTATAACACGTTCCGCAAAAAATGGCAAGCGGTTGCATAAAGCAATTGTCATTCCGCATACTGTTTGCATGAAAAAGTGGAAATTTATCTTGTTGTCATCGATACTTACGGGCGCCTGCGCGCTCGGTATGAACGGCTGCGCAAATGCAAAATCGCGCATGCCCGAACGCAACGCTTCTCCCTATTCGGAAGAGCAGACCATGCCGTCGGCGGAAACGGAAAGTCCCGACACGACGCCCGACTGCCCCGACTGTCCGGACGGAAAGGAATGTCCGCACTGCCAGCACGGACACAGACGCGCGCCGCACGGAAAGGGAACACCCCACCGCAACGACGGGAAAGAGCACCGTCCCACGCCGCTTCCCGCCCCCGCACCCGACGGAACAACGGAAAAGCCCGTTCCGACGCCCCGCACGGACAATAACGCTCGTTGATGAAAAAATCCCGCGGAATTTCCGCGGGATTTTTTAATGTGAAGATTACTGATTGTCTTCGGGCGTATGCCACTTCCAGCTCTGGATCTCGGGAAGATCTTCGCCGTGCTCTGCAATGTAGTTCGTGTGCTCCACAAGCTTGTCGTTCATGACCTGAATCAGGAACGCGCCCTTGTTGCCGAGCTGAGGCAGGCTCATCATCGCAGCCTTCACGAGATGGAATCTGTCGATATGGTTCTGTACGCGCATATCGAATCCCGTCGTGATCGTCCCCTCTTCCTG
>CASGEQ010000105.1 GCA_949300535.1 uncultured Bacillota bacterium | reverse complement strand
TCGGAATGGAAAGAGCAGTAAAAATACGTTAAAAAGAGGTGGATAGAAATGGCGGTACCCAAGTCCAAACAGTCGAAGAGCAGAACGAACAAGAGATTCGCGAACTACAAGGCGACGGCTCCCCAGCTCGTCGAATGCCCTCACTGCCACGAGCAGAAGGTCGCGCACAGAGTCTGCAAGAATTGCGGCTACTATGACGGCAAGGAAGTCGTTGCGCAGAAAGAAGAGAAAAACTGACCGTATGAACGGAAGCGGGCGCAGCGCGCCCGCTTTTCTTTTCCTTTCGGATTCTTTTCAAAATCCGATTGAAGGCAGAGGAAAGGTGGTATAATGAAACAGGGAAATCTGCGCGGAGTGCGCACATGCGTCCGCCGCGACAGTTTTTTTTCCGCCGAACAGTTCGCCTATGCGAACAAATAACGAGCCGCAGGGTTCGGGAGAAAAGGAGCAGTTATTTGAAAAAGAAGTATACGATCACGGGCATGACTTGCGCCGCCTGTGCTTCCGGCATCGAAAAGACGGTCTGCAAATTAAACGGCGTGGAGCATGTGGACGTTTCCCTCATGGGGGAAAGCATGGAAGTGGAATATGACGAAAAAAATCTTTCCGACGAGAGCATCCGCCGCGCGGTGACTTCGCTCGGCTACGGCGCGTACGATTACGGCGCCGCGCCCGTCAGAAAGAAGAAGGAGTTTTCGCTTAAAATTCGGTTTATCCTTTCCCTTTGCCTGCTGATTCCCGAAATGTATCTCGCGATGGGGCATATGCTGGGGCTTCCCGTTCCGCACGGATTGTGGAACGATATCCCGCAGATCATCCTCACGCTTGCGATTCTCGCGGTCAATTTCCGATTTTTTACGAGCGGCGTACGGGCGGTTTTCAAGGGCGTGCCCAACATGGATACCCTCGTTTCGCTCGGGGCGGCGGCGTCCTTTTTGTACAGTTTGGTGATGACGGTGTTTTATTCGTCGCAGACGCTCTTTTATGAGTCGGCGGCGATGATCGTCACGTTGGTCACGCTCGGCAAATGGCTGGAAGATATGTCCAAACGCAGGACGGGCAAAGAAGTGGAAAAACTTCGTTCCCTTGCGCCCGATACGGTCACGGTGGAGCGGGACGGGCAGGCGGTGCGCGTTTCCCTGTCCGACGTGAAGGCGGGCGATCTTCTGCTCGTGCGTCAGGGCGAATCGATCGCCGTGGACGGCGCGATCGAAGAGGGGCACGCGTTCGTCGATCAGTCGGCGGTGACGGGCGAGAGCCTGCCCGTGGAACTGAGCGCGGGAGGTCGCGCGGTCAGCGCAAGTCTTGTAAAGAGCGGGTATCTGAAGATCCGCGCGGAAAAAGTGGGCGAAGACACCATGCTTGCGAACATCATCCGCATGGTGCGCGAGGCGGGCGCGAGCAAAGCGCCCATCCAGAAACTTGCCGACCGCGTCGCGGCGGTCTTTGTGCCCGTCGTGGTCGGTATCGCCCTCGTGACTTTCCTCGTCTGGATCCTCGTCACGCGCGATTTCTACACCGCGTTCAATTTCTCCGTCAGCGTACTCGTCATTTCCTGCCCGTGCGCATTGGGACTTGCGACGCCTGTCGCGATCATGGCGGCTACGGGACGGGGCGCGTCCTTCGGCATTCTGTATAAAAACGCCGAATCGCTGCAACGGGCGGCGGATGTGGGCGTCGTGCTTCTCGACAAGACGGCGACCATCACGGAAGGGAATCCCCGCGTGGTAGGCTTTGAGTGCGGCGGTGACGAAAACGAGGCGAAGGCGATCGCATTCGCGCTCGAAAGCAAACTCAATCATCCGCTCGCGCAGTGCATCGTCAGCTATTGCGGAACGGGAAAAGAAGCGGAGAACGTCGAATATCTTACGGGCGCGGGCGCGCGCGGGATAGTGGACGGAAAGGTCTATTATCTCGGCAACGACCGCCTGATGCGGGATAAAAAAATCGCGGGCTGGGACGAGGAGCAATTTTCCCGCCTGTCCGAAGAGGGGAAGACGGTGCTGTACCTGTCCGACGATACGCGCGTGCTCGCGCTGTTTGCCCTGGCGGATACGATCAAGGAAGGGAGCGCCGAGGCGATCTCCGATCTCCGTGCCATGGGGCAGGAAGTGAAGATGATCACGGGCGACAACGCGGCGTGCGCGAAGTATATTGCGGCGCAGGCGGGAATCCCCGAGGAAGGCGTGTACGCACAGGTGCTGCCCGAGGATAAGCTCGCGGCGGTTGTGGAAAACAAACAGCTCATGCGCAATCTCCCTCACGGTGCAAAGACGGGCGTGGCGATGATCGGCGACGGCATCAACGATTCTCCCGCCTTGAAAGAAGCGGACGTCGGGTTTGCGATGGGCAACGGGACGGACGTGGCGATCGAGAGCGCGGACGTCGTTCTCGTTCGGGGAGATCTCCGCGCCGCGCCGCGCGCGTTCGCCCTTTCGCGCAGGACGATGCGCATCATCAAGGAAAATCTGTTCTGGGCGTTTTTCTACAACTGTATCGGCATTCCGCTTGCGGCAGGCTGCTTTGCGTGGGCGGGGGGGCTGTCGCTCAATCCCATGATCGCTTCGGCGGCGATGAGCCTTTCGTCGCTGTTTGTCGTGGGAAACGCCCTGCGGCTCACCCGATTCGGACGGGATAAGAAAGAAAAGGAAAAGAAAGAAAATAAAGAAAATATTCAAGGAGGTACAACGATGAAACAGACGCTTACTGTGGAAGGAATGGCCTGCATGCATTGCGTGGGGAGGGTCAAACAGGCCCTGGAAGCGCTCGACGGGGTGACTTCGGTTGAGGTCAATCTCAAAAAGAAGCGCGCCGTCGTGACGTCGGAGAAAGGAATCGCGCGCGAAGTCATGGAAAAGGCGATTTCGGACGCGGGTTATACGCTCACCGACGTGAAATAATGCAATCATAAATTACGATTCGGGATAAGGGTATATAAACTTTTATTGCCGCCGTGCAGACTGTGGAAATACGGCATGAGCCGCGGATATTCCCGCTGAATTTTTCCGTCGGCGCGGAATAGTTCCGTTCTTTGCGCGGGGGCGGTCAACGGTGTAAGATAACGGACAAGGAAAGATAAAATCCGACACGGTTCGTCCGTGTGCGGACGTGTACACATGTTATACTGTCATAAAAAAGGAGGCTTTTTTATGGCGGAAACATTGCTTCTGGATAAGCGCACGCAGGGAATGGTGGAAGGATACGTCCCCGAAGGGGAGATCCTCACCTCGCTGGTGCGCTTTTTTTCTATCTTTTCGGACGCGACGCGCCTCAGGATCCTGTCCGCGCTGGCGATCTCGGAAATGTGCGTGACGGATATCTCGCGCGTGCTCGTCATCAATCAGACGACGGTCAGCCATCAGCTCAGATTTCTCAAAGACGCGGGTATGGTACGCACCGAGCGGCACGGAAAGATCATTTTTTATTCGCTTATGAACGATATCGTCAACGACGTGCTCTTAAAAGGCGTGGAGTTTTTAGGCTATTGAGCGGAAAATATCCCCCGAACTCTTGAAAAATGCGCGTAAAGCGTGTATAATAGAGAGGAAGGGTAATTTCGGATGGGCGTCATACAGGATAAACTCAGACTGCTTCCCGACACGCCCGGCGTCTATATCATGCTGGATAAGGACGGGACGGTCATCTATGTCGGGAAAGCGCGGGTGCTGAAAAACCGCGTCAGACAGTATTTTCATTCTTCTCTGAAGACGGATAAAGTTCAGGCGATGGTGGATAACATCGCCGACTTTTCCTATGTCGTCACCCCGACCGAAGTGGACGCGCTTGCCCTCGAAAACAACCTCATCAAGAAGTATAAACCCAAATACAATATTCTGCTTAAAGACGATAAGACGTATCCCTCCATCAAGGTACATACGCGGGAAGCGTTTCCGCGCATTTCGGTGACCCGCCGCGTGCGCAAGGACGGAAAATATTTCGGTCCGTTTATGGGCGGAATCCGCTGCAAGGATATCGTCGATATCGCCGCAAAGGTGTATCACATCCGTACCTGTGCAGTTTCCGTGGGGGATAAGCCCAAAAAGCCGTGTCTGAACTATCATCTCGGGCGCTGTTATGCCCCGTGCGCGCATTTGTGCACAAAAGAGGAGTATGCCGAGGCGGTGGAGAAAACGATCTCCTTTCTCTCAGGAAACTACGGGGAAGCGGAAAAGCTGCTGCGGGAAAAGATGATGAAATTTGCCGGGGAAGAGCAGTTTGAGCTGGCGATGGAATGCAAGGAGCGGCTGGAAATGCTTTCCAAGCTGCAGCTCAAACGGATTACGGCAATGCCGCGCGACGTGGACGCCGATATCTGGGCGTTCCGCACCAACGGGCTTTATACCTGCGCGAGCGTGCTCGTCACGCGCGGGGGCATCATGCAGGGTTCCGCCAATTTCACGCCCGAAACGGGTGCGGGGGAACGGAGCGAAGCGGTGCTGAGCTTTCTCATCCAATATTATACCTCTCATGAATTTCCGCACGAGATCGTTCTGGACGAAGAACTGGACGACGAGCTTTTGCGCGGATATGCCCGCGAAAAGGCGGGACGGAACGTGGAGATCGTTCACCCCAAGCTGGGCGTCAAGCGCGAACTTGCCGATATGGCGGCGGGAAACGCCAAAGAATTTTTGGAAAAATCCGTTTCCGCCATCCAGCATAAGGACGATATGACGAAAAACGCCTGCGCGCGGCTGCAAAAACTGCTCGGGCTGAAACGATATCCCAAGCGCATGGAATGTTACGATATTTCCAACATCTCGGGCGTGGATAAAGTGGGGAGCATGGTCGTCTTTTCGGACGGCGAGCCGGACAAATACAGCTATCGGCGTTTCCGCATCCGCACAGTCGAGGGCGCGAACGATTTCGCGTCATTGCAGGAAGTGCTGCGCCGCCGCCTTTCCAAACTGGGGACGGATGAGGAGGCCCGTTTCCCCAAGCCGCAGCTCATCATCATCGACGGCGGCAAGGGACAGCTTTCGTCCGTGCGCGAGATCTTCGAGGAGATGGGCGTGGACGACATCGAACTCATTTCCCTTGCCAAGCGCGAGGAAGAGGTGTTCACCCTGTTTTCGGAAGAAAGCGTGAAGATCGATCACCGCGATTATGCGCTGAAAATGTTACAGCGTATCCGCGACGAGGCGCACCGATTCGCAATCACCTATTTCCGTAACCTGCATTCCAAGCGCAACCTCGCCTCCGTGCTCAACGAGATCGACGGGGTGGGAAAGGTCAAGCGCATTGCGCTCATGGAAAAATTCGGCACGATCGACAGAATCATGCGCGCAAGCGAAGAAGAACTCGCCGCGACGGAGGGAATCGGAAAAGAACTCGCCGCGCGTATCAAGCGTTACTTTGAGGAAAAACTCTGATGAAATACAAGCTTTTTATTTCCGATTTCGACGGTACGCTCGTCCGTTCGGACGGAACGCTTTCAAAAAAGAATATCGAGGCGATCACAAAATACCGCGAGGCGGGCGGAATTTTTGCCGTCTGCACGGGGAGAATGCTCCCGTCCATCCTGCCCCGCGCCCGCGAGATAGGGCTGACGGACGGACTGCTCGTCGCCTTCCAGGGCGCGACCGTCTGCGATCTTTCGACGGAAAAACTCCTGCTGGACAAGGGGTTCGAAGCGGAGGACTCGCTTTCCGTTCTGCGGCTTTTAGAAAATCTCGGATTGCACATTCATATGTATACGGTGTACGATCTTTACTGCAACCGCGCCGACAAGTGGCTTTTACAGTACGAGAAGATATGCGGCGTAAAGGCGAACGTCATCACGGACGAGCCGTTGGCGGCGGTGGCGGAGAGGAAAAAGCTGCGTATCGTGAAAATCCTTGCGATCGTACCGCCCGCGGAGAGCGCGGCGCTTCGGGAACGGCTGCAAGATAAGCTGGGCGAACGGTTTTTCGTGACCTGTTCCGCCGATTCCCTGGTCGAGGTCATGCCTGCCGATCAGACAAAAGGGGAAGCGGTGAAATTTTTGTCCCGTTATTACGGGATCGCGCCGTCCGAAATTGCCGCCATCGGCGATCAGTGGAACGATCTTCCCATGCTGAAAGAGGCGGGCGGAAAGTTTACGGTGAAAAACGGCGTCGCCGAACTCAAAAAATATGCGAAAGAAGTCGCTTCCAACGACGAGGACGGCGTTGCCGAAGCGATCCTGAAATACGCGATGGAGGGACAGGAATGAGCGATATATTATCCGCCGAAACCGTCATGCTCGATAAGTTTGCGTCTGATCTCAATCTCGAGATCATGTATGCGGGGCGCGGGCTCGTCACGCTCAGCAGCATGAGCGTGGACAGACCCGGACTTCGGCTGGCGGGATTTTTCAGCTATTTCGACACCAAGCGGATCGTCGTGATCGGGCTGACCGAGCACGAATATCTGCGTTCTTTCTCGCTGGAAGAGCGCAAGGAAAAAATCAAAAAACTGTTCGATTGCGGGGAGATTCCCTGTATCATCTTTTCGCGCGATCTGCCCGTGCTGCCCGAATTCATGGAATGCGCGCGCGCCGCGTCCTGCCCGATCTTCCGTTCGAGCAAGATGACGACGCTCGTTTTAAACGATCTTTCCATCTATCTCAACCGCCTGCTCGCGCCTTCCACCACCGTACACGGCGTCCTTATGGACGTTTCGGGCGTCGGAATTCTCCTGACGGGGCAGAGCGGCGTCGGAAAGAGCGAAACGGCAATGGAGCTCATCAAGCGCGGACACCGACTCGTTGCGGACGATTCCGTCGTCATCAAACGCGTCGAGAACAAGCTCGTGGGTAGCGCGCCCGACCGTATCCGCTATTTCATGGAACTGCGCGGGATCGGCATCATCAATATCAAGAACATGTACGGTTCGGGTTCCATTCTCAACGAGAAGGAAGTGGAACTCGTCATGGAAATGGAGCCGTGGAGGCGGGATAAGGAATACGACCGCATCGGCGGAGAACAGAACACGGAAGAAATCCTCGGTCAGAAGATCCCCAAACTCACAATCCCCGTCAGTCCCGGGCGCAATCTCGCCATCTTAATCGAGGTCGCGGCGAGAAACCAGAGACTGAAAAACATGGGTTACGACGCGGCGCAGGAGCTCATCCAGCGCACGATAGGACGATGAAACGCTGTGAAATTCTCGCCCCTGCAGGGGACGCACAATCGGCATACGCCGCCCTCAACAGCGGCGCGGACGCCGTATATTTAGGACTTTCTCAATTTTCCGCGCGAGCCAACGCGGAAAATTTTGACGTTTCCGCACTGGCGCAGCTGTGCAATTTTGCACATCTTCTCGGCGCGAAAGTATACGTCACCGCAAACACGCTCGTCAAGGATGAAGAGGCGGAAGCGTTCTTTTCGCTCGTCCTTTCCGCATGGAATGCGGGCGCGGACGCTATCCTTATGCAGGACATCTTTCTCGGCAGGGAAATAAAACGCGCTTATCCCGAAATCGTCCTGCACCTGTCCACGCAGGCGGGCTGCAACAACGAATACGGCGCGCTCCTCGCGAAAGAATACGGCTTTTCGCGCGTCGTGCTCGCGCGGGAAACGCCGCTCGCGGAAATCGGAAAGATTTCGGAACTGATCGAAACGGAAGTTTTCGTGCAGGGCGCGCTGTGTACCTGTTTTTCGGGGCAGTGCTATCTTTCCTCGTTTGCGGGAAACAACAGCGGCAACCGCGGGCGGTGCAAGCAGCCCTGCCGCAAGAAGTACCGCATCGACCGCAAGGGTTTTGAAGAGGAGGCGTACGCGCTTTCTCCGTCCGATCTCTCGGTGGGAACGGGCACGGAAGAACTGCTCCGCGCGGGCGTGTATTCTCTGAAGATCGAAGGGCGGATGCGCCGTCCCGAATACGTCGCGGCGGCGGTTTCTTATTATCGCGCGCTCGCGGACGGAACGGACGCTTCCGAGGAGTTCACCCGCCTTCGGCGCGCCTATAACCGCGGGGATTATACGTCGGGCCTTGCGTTCGGGCAGGATAAGAATTTTCTTTCGCGCGACGTGCAGGGGCATATCGGCGAGGACGTGGGGGAGGTCTCTCTCCGCGGCGGGAAACCTTATTGCAAAAGCGCATATCCCGCCGTCAGGGGCGACTGCTTCAAGATCTTGCGGGACGGAAAAGAGGTCTGCGGCGCGGCGTTTCTTTCGGGCGACGGGCGCGGGTTTTACCTTTCCGCCTCCGCGCGGCTGAATGCGGGCGACAGAGTCCGCGTGACGACGGATACCGTTTCCAATGCGGCGCTGCTCAGTGCGAAAAAGACGCGGGATATCCCGCTTTCGCTGTATTTTCGGGCAGGGGAAGTTCCGCGCGCGGTATGCGGAGAACTGGAAATCAGAGGGGAAGTCCCCCTTGAACGGGCGGGCAAAGCGCCGCTCACCCGAAAGGATCTTACGGAGTGCTTTGCAAAGACGGACGGTCTGCCTCTTTCCCCTGTGTTCGGGGAAGTGATAACGGACGGCGTGTTTTTGCCCAAATCCCTTCTCAACGCCTTCCGCAGGGAGTGTTATGCGCGCATCTGCGCATATCTCGCGCCCGTGCGCGCGCCGCTCGTCAAAAAAGAGATTTTAGCGCCGCAGATCGACCGCTCGGACGGTACCATGACCGCGGTCATCGCTTCCGACCTGCGCGGTCTGTCGGCGGATATCCTCATCTATAAGCCCGCCGATTATTCCGATCTTTCGGGCATGTCCGAGGGGAAAGGCGAAAAATACCTGTATCTGCCGCCCTATTTCACGTCGGAGGATGAAAAGCTGATCGCGGACATGCTGCCTTTATTCGACGGGATTTATTGCGAGGGGACGTACGGCATACCGCTCGCCGCCCGGTATCATAAGCCGCTGTTTGCGGGCACGGGGTTCAACCTGACCAATCGCTTTGCGGTGAACGGGGTTATTTGTGCGGGCGCGAAATATTTTGCCCTTTCCAAAGAGCTGACGGGGAGCGAACAGCGCGCGCTTTCGGCAAAAGGCGCGTTTGCGCTTACGGCGGGTTCGGTCAAGGTGATGGACCTCGTCCATTGTCCGTTCGGACGCAGGTGCGGCGATTGCGACCGCAAAAACATATATCGCCTTACGGACGAACAGGGGCGCGAATTTCCCTTACGGCGGTACCGCTTTTCGGGCGGATTCTGCCGCTTCGAAGTGTATAACTGCGCGTCGCTCGCCTATTACAACGGCGAAACGTCGGCGCTTATCGACCTGTCCGCGGAAGACGCGGGGCAGGAGCTCGTCTTGGCCGCGCGCGATCCCGACCGCGCGAAGCGGCTGCAGAAAAACAGCACGTCGGGGCACGGAAACAGGAGTTTACTGTAATGAATCACATCAAGAGCCTCGAACGGCTGGAACTGAATAAGATTCTTACTTCCGTGGCATCCTTTGCGGTGCTGGAAGGGACGGCGCAGGCGCTTGCGGGCACGCTGCCCGCGACCCGTCTTTCGGACGCGAAGAAAAATCTCGCGATGACGCAGGAGGGCGAGCGCCTTCTGTTCCGTCTGGGCGCAGGGCGCGTGGAATATTTCCCGCCGCTCGGCGACATCCTCGAGCGCGCGCAGAAGGGCGCGACGCTTACCTGCTCGGAACTCACGCAGACGGCGCTTTTGCTGCGCTCCGCGCGCGTGTGTTATAAATCGGTGCAATCGCTTGCCGACGAGGAAATATCGGGCATGAAGGAGCTGACCTTCCGCCTTATCTTCGATGAGAAGCTGGAAACGGAGATCGGGGATAAGATCATCGGCGAGAACGAGATTGCCGATCACGCGAGCGACAGACTGTATTCCATCCGTCGGGAAATCCGCCTCTTAAACGAGCGTATCCGCGCCCGCCTTTCCGAATATCTGACGGGCGATGAGAAGAAATATCTGCAGGACGCGATCGTCACCGTCAGAGGAGATCGGTACGTCCTGCCCGTAAAGGCGGAATACAAGCGGACGATCAAGGGGTTCGTCCATGACCGTTCCGCGACGGGCGCGACCGTGTTCATCGAGCCCGAGCAGGTGCTCGAGATGAACAACGAACTGCGCACCCTCAAGCTGGACGAAAAGGAGGAAGAGGAGCGCATCCTCTCCGAACTTTCCCATTCGGTCGGCGCCATGCGCGCCGCGCTGGAAGAGGATATCGAGGTACTGACCGAGACGGACGGCATTTACGCCCGCGCGGAGTACGGATACAAATTGCACTGCACGAAGCCCGTCTTAAACGATAAGGGAGAGATTTCGATCGTCAAGGGGCGGCACCCGCTGCTCGATCCCAAGACCGCCGTGCCCGTATCTTTGGAGCTGGGCGAGGAGTATTCCTTCCTTTTGATCAGCGGCGCGAATACGGGCGGCAAGACGGTCACGCTCAAAATGTGCGGACTCTTTTGCCTGATGGCGGCGTGCGGGCTGTTCGTTCCCGCCGCCGAAGGTACGCGGCTCGCCGTGTTCGACGGTGTATTCTGCGATCTCGGCGACAGCCAGTCTATCGAGGAAAATCTGTCGACGTTTTCCTCGCATATCGCCAATCTGAAAGAAATCGTCGCGGAAGCGGGGAAAAACAGCCTGGTGCTCATCGACGAGCTGGGCGGCGGCACCGATCCCGAAGAGGGTCAGGCGCTCGCGCGGGCGATTATTTCTCATCTCATGAAAAAGGGCTGCCGCGGGATCGTCACCACGCACTATTCCGCGCTCAAAGAATATGCGTTCCGCACGGACGGCATCGAAAACGCGTGCATGGAGTTTGACGCGGATACCCTGCGCCCGCTCTATCGCATGAAAATCGGGATGCCCGGTTCGTCCAATGCGCTTGCCATCTGCTCGCGGCTGGGATTGCCCGCGTCCATCGTCGAAGAGGCGCGGGAAAACCTTTCGGAAGGCGCGCGCAGTTTCGAGCGCACCATCCGCGCCGCGGAGGAAAGCAGAATTGCCGCCGAAGAGGTGAAAAAGGAGAGCGAAAAGCTCAAAGAGGAATGGAACACGCGACTTGCCGCTCTGGAAAAGGAGGAGGAGTCCTTCAAAAAGGAGCGAGAACGCTTCCTCGCGTCCTCCAAGGCGGAAGCGCGCCGAATCGTCAACGAGCGCGCCGCGCAGGCGGAAGAGCTCTTGTCCGAATTGGAAGAGATCTTTGCAAAGGAAGAACTCAACGAGTCCGATCTCATCCGCACCCGCACGCTGAAAAACAAGATAGCGAACGCGGCGTTCGAAGAAGAGGACGAACAGAAAATACGCAATACGCCCGTATCTGCCGATACTTTGAAGGTCGGCGATCGGGTATTCGTCCGCAGCATGAACTGCGAAGGGCAAGTGCTGTCCGTCCGCAAAGAGAAAAACACCGCCGAACTGCAGTGCGGCTCTCTGCGCGTGCGGAGCAAGATAAGCGATCTTTACTGCGTTCCCGAACGGCGCGCGGAAAAGAAGGGCGGGCAGGGCGTGCAGGTCGTGCGCAATCTTGCGCCCAAGCCTTTGCCCACGCGGGAGTGTAACGTCATCGGCATGACGGTGCAGGAGGCGATCCCCGAAGTGGAGGCGTTTCTCGATTCCGCAGTCCTTTCCAATCTCGAACAGGTGCGTATCGTACACGGCATGGGCACGGGAAAACTGCGCGCGGGCATTCATGACTATCTGCGAAAGAATCCCCGTGTGGCGGAATTCCGCCTGGGCAAATACGGAGAAGGAGAATCTGGCGTGACGATCGTCACGCTGAAATGAGCGCGCTCTGCGCTATACACCAATGAGCGCGCTCTGCGCCATACACCGCGGGAGAAACTCCCTTTGCGGCGGGTAAAGAGCATTCCCGATCGGTAAAATGCAGGTCGCTCTGCCCATGCGCGGGAACCGAAAGCGGTTTTCCTCCCTATGCGGCGGGTGAAGAGCGTTCCCGATCGGTAAAATGCAGGTCGCTCTGCCCCTATTCGGGAACCGAAAGCGGCATTTCTTCCTATGCGGCGGGAGTCGGCGCGCTTCGTCTCGCGGTCTTTCGCGCTTTTTTGCGCGGATGTCCGCCTCATAAACATGCAGTTCTCTCATAAAATAGATTGATAACATTTTGTTTTTTGAGGGAAACTGTTTTGGGAAAACTTTCATCGCGCGCAGCGGGCGCGCTGACCAACGTCATTCTCGCGGCGATCGTGCTGTTCGTCGGAACGGTATGCTTTCTTCCGTCTGCCTCGGCGGCGTCGGGGGTCAGCGACGAGGTATATTACGAGGGATACAGCGAAGACGGCGTATCTCTCATGTTCAACGTCTATTGGGGCACGCAGCAGGTATACGGGATTTTGGACGTTCTGGACGAATACGGCGCGAAGGCAACATTTTTCATCGGCGGGAGCTGGGCGGACGACAACGTATCCTGCCTGCGCGAGATCGTGCGGCGGGGGCATGAGATCGGCTCGCACGGTTATTTCCATCGCGATCAGAAGGGCCTGAGTTTTGAAGAGAACCGCGCCGAGATCGCCGACAGCATGGAATTTATCCTGAAGGCGACGGGCGTCGGAGTCACTCTGTTCGCGCCGCCATCGGGCGCATACGACGATATGACCGTCCGCGCCGCCAAGGACTGCGGGTGCAGAGTGGTGCTTTGGAGCAAGGATACCGTAGACTGGCGGGATAAGGACGAGTCGCTCTGTTATACGCGGGCGACGGAGGGGGTAACGGGCGGAGATCTCATCCTCATGCACCCCATGCAGCATACGCTTTCCGCACTTCCGCGCATTTTGCAATACTATCGCGATCACAATCTTTCCGCGATCACCGTCGGGGAAAACCTCGCGGCGGAAAAATCGTGACAAAATACATAAGGAGAAAAGGACATGATACAGACAAAGACGCTCAAAAACGGCGTGAAAATGATCGTCAAGAGGATGGAAGGGCTTTTATCCGTCACGATGGGGGTGCTCGTCGGCACGGGCTCGGCATATGAAACGGACAGCGAAGACGGCATTTCCCATTTTATCGAACATATGCAGTTCAAGGGCACGCCCTCGCGCACCGCGTTCGAGATCTCGGACGCGTTCGACTCGCTCGGCGCGCAGGTCAACGCCTTCACGGGCAAAGATCTGACCTGTTACTACGCAAAGAGTACGTCCGACCATGCGGCGGAGGCGTTCGCGCTGCTTGCCGATCTGTTTTTAAACAGTTGTTTCCCCGAAGAGGAGATGAAGCGGGAAAAGGGCGTCGTGCTCGAAGAGATCAACATGGACGAGGATACCCCCGAAGATCTCTGTCTCGATCTTCTCGCCCGCGCCTGCTTCGGCAATGAAAATTACGGCCGCAATATTTTGGGCCCCGCGGAGAACGTTTCCCGCTTCACGCGCGAAGATCTGTTCCGCTATAAGGACGAGCGGTACTGCCCGCGCAATATCGTCGTATCCTTTGCCGGCAACATCGACCTCGCTCTCGCGGAAGAGCTGACCGAAAAATATTTCGGCGGCATGAAGTGCGCGGATTTCGTCCAGCGCCCCAAAAAAGTGCAGTTCCGCGCGGGCAATCTCTTCCGCAAAAAGCCCATCGAACAGGTGCATTTCGCGTATGCGTTCCCCACGGTGGAACGCGAGCATCCGCTCTTTAATGCCACGCAGGTGATGAACACCGTGCTCGGCGGGGGGCTGAGTTCCCGCCTGTTCAAAAAGGTGCGCGAAGAACTGGGACTTGCCTATTCCGTCTATTCCTATTCTTCCCATTACGAAGAAACGGGGGTTCTGACCGTGTACGCGGGCGTCAATCCGCAGAAGGCGGCGCAGGCGGCGGAAGCGGTTTCCCGCGAGATTCATACCCTCGTCAAAGAGGGGATCACGCAAGAGGAGTTCCTGCGCGGCAGAGAACAGGTCAAATCGGGTACCATTTTTGCCCAGGAGAACACCTCTTCGCAGATGCTCCTGTACGGGAAATATTTGCTCTACACGGGAAAGGTGTTTGACTTTGAAAAGCGGATGCAGGAGACCGCCGCGCTCACGCGCGACGACATCGTCGCGGCGATCGCCGCAAACTTTGATTTTTCACGCGCCGCGTGCGCTTCCGTCGGGAATCTTTCGGAAGCGATCACCTTGTCATGAATGCGCAGCTGTGCGCGGGGCTCGACCCCGTGTACGACGAAAAGAGCGAGCTTCTCATTCTCGGCAGCTTTCCGTCCGTGAAGAGCCGCGCGATCGGATTTTATTACGGAAATCCGCAGAACCGTTTCTGGAGAACCGTCTGCGGATTCTTCGGGGAAGACGTGCCTGCCGATCCCGCAGGGAAAACGGAGTTTCTTCTGCGCAGGAAGATCGCGCTGTGGGACGTGGTCGTCGAGTGCGAGATCGTCGGCTCCAAGGACGATTCCATCGCGCGCGAGAAGATCGCCGATCTGCCCATGCTGATGAAGAACGGGAAGATCTCGCATATCTTTCTCAACGGAAATAAGGCGTATTCTCTCTTTGCCGAACGCTTTCCGCAGTATCTTCCCGTTGCGCAGAAACTTCCCTCCACCTCGCCCGCCAATCCGCGCTTTTCGAGGGAGGCGTGGTGGGGTGCGCTCGCTTCCGTCTTTCCCTCCGTTTGAAAAACATTTCGCGCGTGATACTATGTCGAACTTGCGTTTTTCCTCGGTCACGTACGTCTTTGTACGCTCCCTGCGGAAAATCCGCGTTCTCCTCGTCTGATAAGTGCCTGTTTTCCAAACAAAAACAAGGAAACATTTCGCGCGTGACACCATGTCGGACTTGCGTTTTTCCTCGGTCACGTACGTCTTTGTACACTCCCTTCGGAAAATCCGCGTTCTCCTCGTCTGATAAGTGCCTGGTTTCCAAACAAAAACAAGGAAACATTCCGCGCGTGATACCATGTCGAACTTGCGCGCTGTGATATAATCATACATATCCGATTCGTCAGGAGAGAAAAAAGGATGACTTATGAAGAAATGCTCGCGCGGCTGAATGCGCATCGCGATGAGAAATACGCCGCCTTTCATCAAAGACTGTTACATAATCCGTCCGTGCGCGTGATCGGCGTGCGGATGCCGATTCTGCGCTCGCTCATCAGGGAGTGGAGAGGCGAGTGGGAGAGCGTGCTGACATTTCCCGACGAGTATTACGAGGTGACGTTCATCAAGTGCAATCTCGTGGGAGCACTCCCGTTCGGCCAATTTGCCGCGCATGTCCGCGACGTTGTGCCGCTCATCGACAACTGGGCGACGTGCGACGGGTTCGAGGCGCCCTGTATCGGGAAAAACAGGGAAGCGTTTCTGCCCTTTATCGAGGAATTTCTTGCCGATGAAAGGGAATTTGTGCGAAGATACGCGTTTGTCACATTGCTCAAAGAATATATGGAAGAAAGATATCTTCCTCTCATTTTCGATTCGCTGCGGCGATACGGGAGAGGGGATTATTACGTCGTGATGGGCGCGGCGTGGCTTCTGGCGGAAGTCCTCGTTCGCTTTTATGCGGAGGGATACGCCTTTCTGGAATCGGGGGAATTATATCGGGAGACGGCTTTTAAGGCAATTTCCAAGGCCTGCGACAGTTTTCGCATTACTTCCGAGCAGAAAACGGCGCTGAAAACACTGAAAAAACGGGTTAGTTTTTCCGAAAAGTATTGACTTTTCCCGTAAAGTATTATAAAATAATGGAAAGAAAGCGCGATATGCGCGTGTGAGAAACGGAGGATAGTAACATGTTTGAAAAGGTTTGCAAAATGCTCGCAGATCAGCTGGGCATTTCCGCGGATACCATTACGCCCGAGGCAGAGGTCGTAAAGGATTTGGGCGCGGACTCTCTGGACGTCGTCGAACTCATGATGGCGCTGGAAGACGAATACGGAATCACCCTTCCCGAAGGCGAAGTGGAAAACGTCAAGACGGTGCAGGACATCGTCGACATGATGGAAAAATTGCAGAAATAACGGTCCTTCCGTTTGAAAGTCCCCGCTTGCAGGCGGGGACTTTTCCTTTTGGCGGAATTTTTCAAAAGCGCTTTTTCCGTTGCGCGGGACGCGGTTATTTGCGGCGCGGGGGACATCTTGCGCTCCGAAAGAATCGGACGATAAAAAGATGCAAAATTTTGCGATTGCGCATACTGTTGGTGTATGGCAGGCATCGGGAAATTCATCGAAAAGGGAAGGCGCTTTCTCTCCGCGCTGTCCGAAGACAAATGTACGACGATCGCGGGAACGCTCGTCTTTTTTCTCATCATGTCTTTGGTGCCGCTTTCCTTCTGGGCGACCCTTCTTCTCGCGCGGCTGGGGCTGGATACCGAGGCGATATTGAGCCTCGATCTCTTTGAATGGGCGAAGGAACTGCTCGTCTTTTTTCGGGGGAACGCCGCGGAAGCCGCGTCGGGCGCGGGCGTGTTTTTCCTTTTGACCACGCTGTGGTCGAGCACGGGATTTTTTTATCACATGCGGAAGAGCGGGGAGATCGTCTACGGCTATCGGCGAAAAAAACAGGGCTGGAAGGTCCGCATTTCGGCGATCGCGCTCACGCTGCTCGTCCTTTTCTTCCTCGTCGCTTCGGTGGGCGTGCTGGTCGGCGCGATCACGCTCACGCGCGGATTTCCCGCGCCGCTTCCGCAGATCTGTATCTATACCCTTATGCTTGTGCTCGGCTTTTTCGCCGCATGGATTTTAAACGGCTATATCTGTCCGTATCGGGTGAGCCCTTCCGATACGCTCGCGGGCAGCGCGCTGACGGCGGGGGCGTGGCTGGCCGCGTCCGTCGCGTTCTCCGTCTATCTCGCGTTGAGCAACAAGGAAAAGCTGTACGGCGCGCTCACCCTCTTCATCGTCTTTTTGCTGTGGCTTTACTGGATGATGATCTGCTTCACGGCGGGGGCGATCGTAAACAGCAGGCGGCTGAAAAGATCGGAAACCGTCGTGAAAAAATATTGAATCGGATGAAGTATTTTGCGCAATTTAGCGCCGATATCCGTTTGTATGTTGACTTTTTTGCCGTTTCGTTGTATGATGAAGCGGTATATTTTTATTCCGCATTCGGCGGGAAAGGAGAAAAAAATGACGAATTCAGAAAAGAAAGAAATGACGGTGGCGGAGCTGCCCTATAAAAGAGTGACGAAAGAGGAAGCGGAAGGGTATTTCAATACCTTTTTGCAGGAAGCGGAAAAGGCTAAGTCGGCGGACGAAGTCATCGCGGCGCGCAACGCGCTTTTGGAAGGAATCAAAAAGTATCTGACGGCGTCATCGCTCGCCTACTGCCGCTTCACGCTGAATACGGCGGACGAATTTTACAAAGGTGAGATGGATTATTACGATGAGATCAATCCGCACGTTACGGCCTTTCAGAACAAATACTACCGCTATATGCTTTCCTCGCCCTTCCGCGCAGAGCTGGAAGAAAAACTGGGCGCATTGCTCTTCAAGACATATGAAGTGGCGGTAAAGGCGCATTCGGACGAAGTGATTCCCGACGAACAGGAAGAAAATGCCGTGGTCACCGAATACGCACAGCTTATGTCGGGGATGCAGTTCGACTGGGACGGCAAGAAAATCCCGCTCTCCGTGCTCCGCGGGAAACTGGAAGATAAGGATCGCGCGGTGAGAAAGGCGGCGGCGGAGGCGATCGGCCGCGGCCTGGAAGCGCACGCCGAGGAGCTGGACGGGATTTACGACCGCCTTGTCAAAATCCGCGACAGGATCGCCAAGAAAATGGGATACCGCGATTTTACCGAACTCGGGTACTATCGCATGGGGCGCACGGGATACAACCGCGAGATGGTGGAAGCCTTCCGCGCGAACGTGGCGGCCGATATCGTTCCCGCCGTCACGAAGCTCAAGGAAAATGCGGCGCGCGAACTTGGCATCGACCGAGTGACGTTCTATGACAACGACGTTTATACTTCTGAGGGCAACCCGACGTTTGACCTCACACCCGACGAGGCGTTTGCCGCGGCGAAGGAGATGTATCACGAAATGGACCCTGAGATCGGCGCGTTCATGGATTTCATGCTGCGCACGCAGGCGTTCGACGTCGTCGCGCGCGAAGGAAAGTGGGGCGGCGGATACTGCACCGAGTTCATCGGCTATGATCAGCAGTTCATTCTCGCCAATTTCAACGGCACGACGGGGGACGCGGACGTTTTGACGCACGAATTCGGACATGCCTATGCGATGCACGCGTCCGAAGAGGCGGGCGTGGATATTGAGCTGGGGATCGGCGGTATGGAGACGGCGGAATGCCACTCCATGAGCATGGAATTCCTCTGCTGGCCGTATATGGAAAAGTTCTTCAAAGAGGGCGCGGGAGCATACCGCTATAAACACTTGGCGGACAGCTTTTCCTTTATTCCTTACGGCTGTATCGTGGACGAGTTTCAGCATATCGTGTACGAGCATCCCGAATACACCCCCGCACAGCGCAACGAGGCGTACCTCGCGCTCGAAAAGAAATACCGCCCGCACCTTTCCTATGAAGGGATTCCCTATCTCGAAAAGGGGACGCGCTGGCAGTTCCAGATGCATATTTACGAAACACCTTTTTACTACATTGACTACTGCCTCGCGCAGACGGTCGCGCTCGGATTTCTTCTCAAATCTCGGGAGAACGCGCGCGACGCATTGGAGAAATACAAACAGTTCGCAAAGGCGGGCGGAAGCCTTCCGTTCAGCGAGCTGGTCAAACGCGCGGAAATTCCCTATCCGTTCGGAAAGGGGACGCTGAAAAAGCTCGCGGAAGGCATTGAAAAAACGCTTGCAACCATCCGTTGAGCTGAAAACAACGAGCGGTTGAAACATTCAACGCCTGTTATCTTGTATTTCTCCCCGTTTTCCGATATGATCGGACAGGAAAAATCGGAAACATCACGGGAGTTTATATGAAAAAACAAAAAAACAAAAATACCGTTCTCGGCGGATTGCCGTCACGGCTTAAACCGTATCGCGGGAAGATCGCGTTGATGGCGCTGGCGTTTCTCGTCAGCACGCTGAGCGATCTGGCATTGCCCGCCATCATGAGCGAGATCATCACGCGCGGCGTGAACGGTCAGGATATGAATTTTATCGCCGCCGCCTCCGGCGTCATGCTGGGCGTATGCGTACTCGGCGTGGGGAGCATGATTGCGGCGACCTGGCTTCTGACCTTTGTCGTCAACCGCATCTATGCGGAGCTTTCGCGGGAAGTGTTTGCCCGCGTGCACGGCATGGATTACACTTTATTCAATTCCATGGGTACGGGCGCGCTCATCACGCGGTCGGCGTCCGATATCGAAGTCATCGGCATGACTTTGCAGATGACGTTGAGCAGTTTCGTCTCCATTCCTGTCCTGATTGTCGGGGGAACGATACTCGCGCTGTGGAAAGATGTCTATCTTGCGCTCATTCTCTTTGCCTTCGTTCCCGTCATCGGCGGATTTGTCTATCTCATCAGCAAAAAGATGCGCGGACTGTGGAAAAAATCTGACGAATACATCGACCGACAGAATTCGCTCGTGCGGAGCAGGCTGATCGGAATCCGCGTCGTCCGCGCGTTCAACCGCGAAAAGACGGAGGAGGAAAAGACGGCGGACGCGACGAGGGAGATGGCGGACAACATCATCCGCGCCAATGTGCGTTCGGGGCTTATCAGCCCCGTGGCGACGCTTCTTCTCGACCTTGCGATCATTGCGGTCATCGCCGTCGGCGCCGTCCGCATGACGCAGTCGCAGATCCTGACCGCAGGAGATGTGCTCGCAGTCATCCAGTTTCTGCTCCTCATCGTATCGGGCATCGTTTCGGTGTTCTGGTTTCTGTCCATGATTCCGCGGCTGCGCGTGTCTTTGAACCGCGTGGATGAGATCATGACGGCGCCTCAGATTCCGCCTGCCGAAGATCTCGGCGAACCGCCTTTCCGTGGCGAGGTGCGCTGCGAAGGATTGTGTTTCGCTTACGAAGAGGGCGCGGGAAACGCGCTTTCCGACCTTACGTTTACCGTCCGCGCGGGAGAAAAAGTCGCCTTTATCGGCGGCACGGGATCGGGAAAAAGCACGCTCGTGCGCATTTTAATCGGACTTGCCCGTCCCACGGGCGGGAAACTGTATTTCGACGGAGCCGATTCCGCCCTCATGAGCGGACAGCGGATCCGATCGAATATCGGATGCGTCCTGCAACGGGATATGATCTTTTCGGATACCCTGCGCGGCAATGTGATAGCCGGCAGAGAGGGGATTTCCGACGAGGAGGTGCGCTCTGCGCTCAAAGACGCGCAGATTCTCGATTTTGCCCAGAAGAACGGGCTGGATTACGAGATCGCGCAGGGCGGCGTCAATCTCTCGGGCGGACAGAAACAGCGTATTGCCATCGCGCGTTCGCTCATCGGGACCAAACCCGTACATATTTTTGACGACAGTTTCTCCGCGCTCGACTTTCTGACCGAAGCCAATATGCGCCGCGCGCTTTCCGAGCGCCTGAAAGGGCAGACGCAGTTCATCATGACCCAGCGCATTTCGTCCGCAATGTCCTGCGACCGCATCTTCGTGCTCGACGGCGGAAAAATCGTCGGGGAGGGGACGCACGAACAGCTGCTCCGTTCCTGCGATATCTATCGCGAAATTTATCTTTCGCAGACGGGAGGCGCATTATGAAAAAAGAAAAGCATATTGTCTTGCGCCTCATCCGCGACATGAAGCCCATCTCGGGCTGGCTCGCGCTCGTCACGCTCATGGCGCTCGTCATCATCGGCTGCAACATCGCGTCGCCCCTTCTCTCGGGCGAGGCGACGGACATTCTCGATCAGTACTGGCATGCAAACGCGAACGGCGAAGCGTTTGACGTGTTTGCAAAGCTTACGCCCGTCCTTTTATGGCTCCTCGGGTGCTATCTCGTCTACGCCTTCTTCACGTGGCTGAAAATGTATACGCTCAATCAGGCGGTCAGCCGCTATTTCACCTGTAACATGCGCATCCGCCTGTCGGGCAAGATCACCCGCCTTTCCGTCGGATATCTCGACGGCGTCAAGCCGGGCGAAGTGCTTTCCTGCATGACGCGCGACGTCAGCAACATGGGCAACTCCGTGCACGGCGTGGTGGATATCGTGCTCATGTGCGCGCTTCAGATCGTGCTCGTCACGGTCATGATGTTTCTCATCAGCTGGCAGCTCGCGATCGCCGTCGTGCTCACCGTACCGCTGTCCGTCCTGCTCTCCGCCGTTCTCGCACATAAGGGCGAAAAATATTACGATAAGGTCACCGTTTCCTGGGCGAAGAGCTATTCCTGCATCGAGGAGAGCTATACGGGATACGCGACGGTCAAAAGTTATAACATGGAATCCGCCGTCCGCGATCGTTATGCCGCGGTGACGGGCGAACTGTTCGAAAGCAGCCGCCGCGCGGGATTTCTGACGGGTTGCGTTCAGCCCGTGATCGGGTTCTGCAACAACGTCGTGTTTGCGGTCATCTGCCTCGTCGGCGGGACGCTCGCCTTCCGCAACGTC
Source organism: uncultured Bacillota bacterium (assembly GCA_949300535.1). Classification (GTDB taxonomy): domain Bacteria; phylum Bacillota; class Clostridia; order Christensenellales; family Borkfalkiaceae; genus Gallimonas. The sequence continues at coordinate 554 of CASGEQ010000105.1, read as the reverse complement.
ATCGACCTGGCGGCGTTCGTCAGCATTCTCCTGTACGCCCGTCAGCTCTCCACGCCGCTCTCCTCGCTCGCCAACGGGATCGCGCAGATGCAGCAGGTCAAATCCTCCTGCAAGCGCGTGTACGGGATGCTCGACGAAAAGGAGATGTCGGTTGAAAACCGAGCTCTTCCCACGCCTTCCGCGGGTGAGGTGCGCTTCGATCACGTCGCGTTTTCGTATAACAAGTCGCCGCTTATCACCGATCTTTCCTTTACGGCAAAACCGGGGCAGAAGATCGCAATCGTCGGGCCTACGGGCGCGGGAAAGACGACGATCGTCAATCTCCTGATGCGCTTTTACGAGCCGCAGAAGGGGAGGATCCTGCTCGACGGCAACGACGTTTCCGACTATTCCCGCGAGAGCCTGCGCGATCGCTTCGCGATGGTGTTGCAGGATACCTGGCTGTTTTCGGGGACGATCGCGGAGAACGTCGCCTACGGAAAAGAGGGCGTCACGCGCGAGGAGATCGAACGCGCCTGCCGTTCGGCGCACTGCGACGAGTTTATCCGAAAGAT
>CASGEQ010000104.1 GCA_949300535.1 uncultured Bacillota bacterium | reverse complement strand
GTCGAGGGCTGCGGCGCACCTTTCCACCATTTCGCGGGCGGATGCCATCATGGCGCCGAGGCTTTTGGGGACGGCGCATGAAACGGCGCCTTTCAGGATGTCGGCGATGTCCGCCGCCTGATCGGTGATGCGCTCGAGGTCCGTGACCATCTTGACCGCGGAGGTGACGAGAGCGAGGTCGTGGGCTACGGGCTGTTGGCGCACTATGATGCGCATGCACAGCCGTTCTATCTCGCGCTCTTTCTCGTCCGCCGCTCTTTCGCAGGCGCGGACGGGGGCGGAGACATCCTCGCGGGACGCCAATGCCCTCTCGATGAGACGCATCGCCTCGGCGTCCACCTCGCACATTTCCTTCAACATGCCTCTGACTTGCAGAAGCTGCTCATCGAACCGTTTGCGCATCAACCGAACCTCCCCGTGATGTAATCCTCCGTGCGCTTGTCGCGCGGAGCGTCGAACACCTCGTCCGTGCCGCCGAACTCGATGAGCTCGCCGAGGAGGAAGAACCCGGTCTTGTCGGATATCCTCGCCGCCTGCTGCATGTTGTGGGTGACGATGACGATGGTGTAATCCTTTTTGAGTTCCTGCGCGAGCTCCTCGATCTTGCCCGTGGAGATGGGGTCGAGCGCGGAAGTGGGTTCGTCCATGAGAAGCACCTGCGGCTGAACGGAGAGAGCGCGCGCAATGCAGAGGCGCTGCTGCTGTCCGCCCGAAAGCCCGAGCGCGGACTTATTCAGCCGGTCTTTGAGTTCGTCCCACATCGCCGCCTGGCGCAGGGAACGCTCCACGATCGCGTCCAGCTTGGACTTCTGGCGGATGCCGAACGTGCGGGGCGCATAAGCGATATTGTCATACACGCTCATGGGGAAGGGATTGGGCTTCTGAAAGACCATGCCTACGTTCTTGCGGAGCGCGGAAAGATCGGTGCCGGGCGCATAGATATTTCTGCCTCCGATCTCGATCGTGCCCTCCACGCGGCAGCCTTCGACCAAGTCGTTCATGCGATTGAGCGTCTTCAAAAGCGTACTCTTGCCGCAGCCCGACGGACCGATCATCGCCGTGATCTGATGCTTGGGAACGTCCATATTGATCTTTTTGAGCGCCTGAAAATCCCCGTAGTAAAGATCGACGTCCTTTACCGATACGGCGATATCGCCCGAGAAGTCGAATACTTCCAGTTTCTTTCTGCTCCGCTCCGCTTCTGCGTCAGCGGCGGCAGGCGCCTGCGCCTGCCCTTTGTTTTTTCCGAATGAAAATTTCATAGTTCCTCTCATTTCTTGTTCCTGACCCGTCTCTCGATCAGATAGACGATCAGATTCAGAATCGCGGTGATGACCAGAAGGACGACCGCCGTCGCATACGCCTCATTGAAGTTGAGCCCTTCCGCAAAGAAGGAGTACAGAAATACGGTAAGCGTACTTGCGGAATTCATCGGGTTGAGCGCGGAAGACACGGACGAGCTCTTTACCGCCATCATTCCCGACGTATAGATGAGCGCCGCCGATTCGCTGATGATGCGCCCGATCGCAAGCACCGTCGCCGTCGCGATTCCGGGAAACGCCGCGGGGAGCACGACGCGGAAAATCGTTCTGACTTTCCCCGCGCCCAATCCGTAGCTCGCCTCGCGCCATGCCATGGGCACGGCGAGCAGGCTCTCCTCCGTCGATCGGATGATCGTGGGAAGCACGACGAGCACCATGGTGAACGCGCCCGCAAAAATGGAACGCCCGACCAACGGAACGAACAGCAGATAGCCGAACAACCCGAACACGATGGAAGGAACGCCCGCGAGCGTATCGGTGAAGGTGCGCAGCACTTTGACCGCCTTGCTGCCCGGTTTGGCATATTCCACGAAATAGATCGCGGCGCCGATCCCGAGGGGCAGCGCGATGATGAGCGTAAACAGAATCATATACCCCGTCGAAATGAACGCGGGCAGAAGCGAAATCCCGTCATAGCCGTCTCCGCCGAAAAGGAAGTTCCAGCTGATATGCGAAATCCCGTTGATCAGGATGAACAACACGACTGCCGCGAGGGAAACCACGACAAATGCGGCGCACACTACGGCAAAATACTTTAAAATCTCGGGAATCAGGCCCCGCTTTCTGTACGCGATTTCCGCCGTTCCCTCCCCATGCAGCACTTTTACGCCCCTCTTGCCCTTAAATTCCTTGGGAACGAAGTTGATGGAGAGATTGATGAGGAGAACGAGCACGAGAAGGACAAGCCCAGTGGCGATCAGCGCCGATTCGTGCAGGGAGCCCGCGACGACTTCGCCCATTTCCCCGGCGATGTTCGTCGTCAGCGTTCGGATGGGAATAAACAGACCGGACGGGAAATTTGCAGTGCCGCCCGAGACCATATTGACCGCCATGGTCTCGCCCACCGCTCTGCCTATACCGAGAATGAGTGCGGAGATAATGCCCGAACGCGCCGCGGGAAACACGATATTGAAGACCGCCTGCGCCTTGGTGTTGCCCACGGCGAGCGCGCCCTCGTAATAATGCTCAGGCACCGCTTCCAACGCATTCTTGGAGAGCGAGGTGACGGTCGGGACGATCATGATCGCAAGCACGATCGCCGTCGCGAGAATGCCAAATCCCCGATCGTAGTAATCCAGGGGCGACAGCATCCGCTTGACGACGATCTCGAGCCCGAAATAGCCGTAAATGACGGACGGGATGCCCGAAAGCAGTTTGATGATCTGGTCGAACACCGAGCGCAGATTAAACCCGTTGAGCGCCGCGACGATCTTTTTCAGAAAGCGGTTTTCCCCGCCGTAAGGAATGTGAAGTTTGTCGGGACACCAGAACACCATGAAGATCGCCGTGAACACGCCGATCGTTCCGCCCAATACGACCGCCATCAGCGTCACGATCAAGGTGCTGATGAGCATGGGCAGGATGCCGTAAGTTTCGAAATTATGATTCCAGACGCTTCCGAAGAGAAAGTTGAAAACGCCTACTTCTCGAAATGCGGGGATGGAATCATATAAAATATATCCGATGATGCCGACAACGGCGAGGATAGACATGCACGCGCATACGGCGAACACGTATTTTGCCGCAGCATCCTGCACCTTTGTCTTGTTGATCTTTGTCATAAGCTTCTCCCGATAACGACAATTCCGCCGCTACTTCGGCGGCGGAACCCATCAAAGCTTATTCGCTTATTTGCACTCGATCTTCGTGCCGTTCGCATACAGATCATAGAGCTGATCGAACGTGACCTCCGTCAAGGGGCAATTCTTGTCGACGATCACCGCGATACCGTCGCGGGCAACTTCCGTCACGGTATAATCGAGCTCTCCGTCTTTCGCCTCTCTGGAGATCATACCGAAATCCGCGCTTCCGTCCTTCACTGCTGCCAGCGCTTCGCCGGAACCGCCGCCGCCCCATTTGATCGTAACGTTCTCGTTCTCCTTCATATACGATTCCGCGAGCACCTCGATCATGGGCTGCAAAGAGGTTGAACCGGTGAGCTGAACGGTCTCCGCCGATCCCGAATAGGGAGTATAATCCGCAACGCCCGCGGGCTTTTCCAGCGCGATCCATTCGGTATTGACGATCGCTGCCCCGTCTTCACTGTAAATATAGGACAGGAAGTTCTTCGCTGCGTCGCTTAACGTATCCGCTTCATAAATCAGGTTGAACGGACGGGAAAGTTCATATTCGCCCGACAGGACGTTCGCGACGGTCCCCTCGACTCCGTTTACCTTGACTGCCTTGATCTTATCCTTGTTTGCGTCGACCGAACCCATGGAAATATAGCCGAGGAACGAGGTCTTCCCGGCGATCGTAGTAATGACGGTCCCCGTCTGATCTACTTCCGTGAGCCAGGCGCCGGTAAGCGTAAGGTCCTCGAGGGCCTTGCCTTCCGAATTGACGACCAGTTCATCGAACGCGCCGCGCGTGCCCGAATTCGCCTTACGCATGATCGCCGTCGTGATATACTTTACTCCCGTATCTTCTTCGCCGCCGTTGCAGCCTGCAAGCGCTGCCATACCGAAAACACCTACCGTTGCGGCCAACCCAAGTGCCATAACTCTCTTCTTCATGAAATTGACTCCTTTTTTTTCACTTCTTTTTCTTTGTGCCTTCATCTTATCATGCACTTGTAACTTTTTCCGCATTTTTTTGTAAACAGCTTGTAAATCTTTTCATGCACTTTGTAAACTGCTTTTTACAACTTCGCGGAATCGGTTTTCTATCAGTTTGCCCTTCCGCAAGAAAAAATATAAGCGATTTCCGCATTACAAAAAAAAATCCGCCCGAAGGCGGATCTTTTCAAAATCGCATTTGCGTTCGTTATGCTAATCTTAATTAGCCTGATCGTTTGCGCGCATGCAAAGGACGGCGATGACGTCGGGCAGTCCCCTCCCGCCGGCAGACTTATCGCGCGCCGGCAAAAGACGGCATTTTCCTTGATTTATGCGGAACTTTCCCGAAAAAAGCTTTTCCCCGTTTGAAGCAGCCGAGAATCTTCTTGCGATCAAATCCGTGGGGCTCTCGGCGGACGGCGCGCTTTTTAATTGCGTACAAAAAAAAGAAAGACGGCTCAAGCCGCCTTTCCCCCGTTTGCGTTTCCGCATAAACGTAGAAGATTTTTTCGGCCGGAACCGAAAAGAAAAAGATCGGCGCACTCCCGACGCGCAGAGATCTTTTCATATTAATAAACGCCGTAAACGTGAAAATCGTGAAAAAATTTTTTTATTTTTCACAGAAAATTTATGTTAAGAACTTTATCGGATAATAAGCCACAATGCGAGATTGAGAAGAAGCATGACCACATTGAGGACGGTAAACACAAGCAGATATTTTCCTGCGCTCACCTTTTCTCTCACCACGAAGCGGAAGGAAATCAGGCTCGCCATAGAGGCAATCAGCGTTCCCAGCCCGCCCAGATTCACTCCGACAAGGAGAGAAAACGCGTCCTTTGTAAAATTGGACAAAAGCACTGCCGCAGGGACGTTGGAAAAGATCTGACTGCACAATACGCCCGCGACCACCTCGTTTCCGCCTACCGTATCGTGCAGGAAAGAGCCGATCGCCTCGATATTCCCGAGATTCCCGATGAAGATAAACAGAAACACAAACGTAAAAAGAAGGCTGTAATCCACACGGGCAAGGGTACGGAAATCGGACGCAAGCACGAGGACGACGGTTGCGATCAGCGCGATCCAATAGGGAAACACGCGGAATACCGCCAGCAGGGCGACAACGAGCAGCGCCGCATAGATCGCCGTACGGATGCCGAACCGTTTTTTCCCGATCTTCTCGGCGACCGATTCGGGCTCATGCGATTTCGGCTGCAAAAACACGGACGCCTTCGGCAAAAGGAAGCACCCTCCGACCAGCAAAACAAGGGAAAGCGCGGCATACGGCAGGATGGTGATAAGAAACTGCCCGAGGTTCATTTCAAACGCCGAAAAGAGAAAGACGTTCTGCGGGTTTCCGATCGGCGTCAGCATGCTTCCGAGGTTCGCCGCGATCGTTTCCAACGTAACGACGGGAATGATGAATTTCTCCCCGCCCGACATCTTCAGTGTGATCAGGGTCAGCGGCACAAAGGTGATGAGCGCGACGTCGTTGGTGATGATCATGGACGAAAAATAGCACAGCAAAACGCCCGTAAGGCAGAGCGTGCGGACGCTCTTCACCCTTTTCAGCAAAAGCCCCGCCAATCTGCGGAAAATTCCCAGCCCGTTCAGCCCCGCGACAACGCACATCAGGCAAAAGAGCAGGGATATGGTGCGGTAATCGATATATTCCAGATACGCCGCGCTCGGCGCGACGAAAAACATGGATACGACGGCGAGCAGAAAAGATATGACGAGGACGGTTTCCTCTTTGAGAAAGTGCAATACGCGTTTCATGCCACCCTCCCGAAATCTTACCGATTATATAGTTATATAGCGCGGCCGATTCTTTGTCAAATCATTCCTCCCCTTTTGCGGCAAAAAATTGCGCCTTGTCTCAAACTTTCGGTACGCGCCGCCGAACGATTGGGCTAAGAATCTTCTTACAGAGAAATATGACCGCACATTTCGACCGCGCACAAAAAAAGCCGCCCCCTTATTACACGGGTCGCGGCTTTCCCCATATCGTATTCACATTGTCTGATCACGAAATTCCCTGCGCACTTTTTTCGTATTATATTTTCGAAATTCAGATCAGGCTGTTGAGCTGCTTTTTTAGTCTTTCCCCGCCCTTTATGTAGGAGAACGTGATATTGTTCCGATTCGCCCCTTGGATAATGACCTGGGAATAATTGAAGATTTTTCCCCAAAAGGTATACTGCACGACGATATTCTCAATTTTGGAAAGCGGCATTTCATCGGTATGCGTGGCGATCCAGCCGTATTTTTCCATTACTTTTTTATCCGTCACAAGATATTCTGTCGTACAATATCTGACCGTTGCCATAATCGCCTTGATCGTAGGAATCAACAGCAGCCAACAACCAAGAATCCCCCAAATCCACCTCAGAACAAGAAAAATCGGATTTTTCTGAGGTCTGATCTTTACGATCTCACCGTCGTTAAGAACATTTTTCTCCAAATAACTCATTTTTTTCTCTCCTTTTCAGTAAAAAAAGTGCGCTTACCGAAGCAAGCGCACAAAAAACGCAAACTCCGATAGTCGCCAAACTAACTGAATAAAGCGAGAATTCGTCACGCAATTATCCGACGGAATTTGCATTTTTATCAAATTCTTGACGAATAAAGCGTAAACAAAACCTGCTATTTCCAAAAATAGTTTCCGCATTTTATATTCAGTTAGTTTGGCAATTCTGATTATAACAACAAAAAACAAAAATAGCAACGTATTTTATATATATTTTATATATCTAATAATTAAACTCTGAAACGGATTTGCACCCGAAACAAGTTTTGATTTTATTATTGCTTCCTCGCAGAAAATACACCTGATTTCCGCGTGGACAAAGTCGGCGTCTGATTTTCAAGCGTAGCCTTTCAGTAATGCATTTATTTCACAGACGTTTTTCCCCGCTCAATTTCCGAGCAGCATATCCTGAAATTATGGTTAACATCTTTTGATAATTTATTATAATCATATTTGTCAAGGCTCCACAAGGAGCCGCCCGAAGCCCCACAGGAAGCCGCCCGCAAGAAAAAGGGGTAAAGCTACGGCTGATGCGCGTAGGCTGCATGAGAGACTTATGGCTGAAAGGGTAATCCCGCCGCTTAACCGTTCCGTTTTTCGGAGCGGTTTTTTTGTTTCATTTTTTTCATAAGGGACAGGACAACGGAGCGCCCCTTTTCAACACAAAACGAATATTGTGAGTATTGGTCATCATTTAAAAACAAGATTCTCTTGACAATATATAATAAGATAAGTATAATAAAACTACTCTTTCAAAGGTCTTGAACAAGACAGTTGCGCAATGGTGGCAACCGCAAGCATTGCCCATGAAAGTTTTATTCCGGTATCAACCGAAGGGATAGAATGCTTACTTAGCCGTTCCGATTGTTCGGGACGGTTATTTTTTGTAATTGAAAAAACAGCAAAAAATCGGACAATGGCACGGCCTGTTATAGCCTTGTGTAATACCCCGGGGCTCACGAAAATCCCGCAAGCGGAGCGCAGGGGGATTTTCGGGAATAAGGAGCCGCAGGCATAAACGAAAAGAAGACGGATTTTTTCCGTCTTCTTTTTTCACTTGCCTTGCGTAATACCCGGGGCTCCCGAAAATCACGCAAGCGGGGCGCAGGGAGATTTTCGGGAATAAGGAGCCGCAGGCATAAACGAAAAGAAGACGGATTTTTTCCGTCTTCTTTTTTCACTTGCCTTGCGTAATACCCTGGGCTCCCGAAAATCCCGCAAACGGGGCGCAGGGGGATTTTCGGGAATAAGGAGCCGCAGGCATAAAAGCAAAGAAGACGGATTTTTTTCCGTCTTCTTGCAAAAATTGCCTTGCGGCGACGTGGTCGAGGCGACGAGATTTGAACTCACGACCTCTTGGTCCCGAACCAAGCGCGCTACCAAGCTGCGCTACGCCTCGATTGCAACGCTTATTATATCAAACCCCCGCGCCTTTTGCAAGCGTTTTACCGCTTCTTTTTCAAAAAGATAAGGCGGGCCGCGCCTTTTGCGGTCCGCTCTTTTTCTTATTGTCAGATCAGTCCCTCGTTTGCAGGGCACTTCGGAATGGATTCAAATCCTTTCTGAAGATCTGCGTCCGTGGGAATATAATCGCTCATCGTACCGTCGTTATACTGCTTGTATGCCGCCATATCGAAATAGCCCGTTCCCGTAAGGCCGAAGAGAATGGTCTTCTTCTTCCCTTCCGCCTTGCATTTAAGCGCTTCATCGATCGCGACGCGGATCGCGTGCGACGATTCGGGCGCGGGCAGGATGCCCTCGCATTTCGCGAACATGACCGCCGCGTCGAAAACCTTCGTCTGCTCCGCGGAAACGGCGCGCAGGTATCCGTCGTGACAGAGCTGAGAAACCACGGGGCTCATGCCGTGATAGCGCAGCCCGCCCGCATGCGACGCGGAAGGCATGAATCCGCAGCCGAGCGTATACATCTTCGCGAGCGGCGTGATCTTCGCCGAATCGCAGAAATCGTATACATATTTACCGCGGGTGACGGAAGGACAGCTTGCAGGCTCAACGCCGATAAAATCGATATCGTTTTTGCCGTCCAGCTTATCCCCCATGAAAGGAGCGATAAGCCCGCCGAAGTTGGAGCCGCCGCCCATACAGCCGATGATGATGTCAGGCTTGACGCCGTATTTATCCATTGCGATCTTGGACTCCATACCGATGATCGACTGATGCAGAAGCACGTGGTCGAGCACAGAGCCGAGCACATAGCGGCAGGAATCGCTCGTGACCGCCTTTTCCACCGCTTCGGAGATGGCGCAACCGAGCGAGCCGCCCGTGCCGGGGAATTCGCGCAGGATCTTCCTGCCCGCTTCCGTCGTATCCGACGGGGAAGGAATGACGTTTGCGCCGTAAGTGCGGATGACCTCTTTGCGGTGCGGCTTCTGTTCCGCAGAAACTTTTACCATGTATACGTCCAGGTGAAGCCCGTAAAATGCCGACGCCATTGCAAGCGCAGTGCCCCACTGTCCCGCACCCGTTTCGGTCGTGATAGACTTCAAACCTTGCTTTTTCGCATAGTATGCCTGCGCCGCCGCCGAATTGAGCTTATGCGAACCCGAGGTGTTATTTCCCTCGAATTTATAATAGATCTCTGCGGGCGTATCGAGAAGTTTTTCGAGATAATACGCGCGAATGAGCGGAGACGGACGGAACATCTTATAGAAATCGCGGATCCCTTCGGGAATTTCGATTTTCTCGTCCTTTTCGTTGAGTTCCTGATCGACGCACTCCTCGCAGAAAACCTGACACAGCTCTTCCTTCGTGCAGGGCTTCATGGTCGCGGGATTGAGGAAGGGCGGATGCTCGTTCTTCATGTGCGCCTTGACATTATACCAATATCTGGGGATTTCCTCTTCGGAAAGATAGATCTTGTAGGGAATTTGTTTGGTTGCCATATCGGTTTTACCTCCATCGATTTATTTTTTGACAACAAAAAAACACGGTTATATCCGTTTGGGACGAATACACCGTGTTGCCACCCAATTTCACAATTCAAAAGAACTGCCTCATTACAAGCACTGTCATGCTCTCCTTCTGTAACGGGAAAGACCCGTCGGACGCTACTTTATTGTTCACATCCGCCCTCGGTAACCCATTCGCTCACGTCGGACCGCCCCCATTCCACCGCCGAAGGCTCTCTTTGGATCCGCTTTAGCAAGTTACTACTTTACCTCATCGGTTTTCATACATATTACTATACATTTATTCATTTGTCAACAGATTTGAAAGAGTTTTTTAATAAGAATCACTGATAGCTCGGATAAGCAGGACTTATCTCTTCTGAAGAGACCGATCGCGCCGAAAGACGCATCGGTACGGTATCGTACCGCCCCCTTAGCAGAAAACCGTATCCATTCCGAACCAAGACGCCTTTATCGGTCATCCGTCTAATTACCGTACAGGACGATCACTTCGTCTTTTGCCAGGCGTTTGCAGACATCGGCAAATTCAAACACTTTCTGAAACAATTCCCGATCGCATCCGAACAGAGCCGAATCATAAATCGCCCTTACTGCCCATAATTCCCGTTTGTGATTCAGAACTTTTACTTTATTTTCCTTCTCCAACGAATCGCACTGCTCTTCAAACTCGCGTTTGATCAATCCGATCACATCTGTATTCGGACTTGTCCCGTTGCCTGAAATTTTATCGCACAGATCGATGATATCCCTTGCGAGTTTCAGAAGTTGCTGTTTCATGCCGATCTCCCTGATTTAAATAGCTCCGATCCGATAATCCTTTATGGATTCCGCCCATGAATGATACGGCAGAATCTGAAATTCCAACAAAATGATTGCCGTTTTAACCCGCTTAATCGATAATTTCACAATTAAAAATGATTTTCGATCTCGGGAAATAGCTTATGCGCAATGTTTTCGCTTCAAATAATTTTTTCTCGTCCGATTCCCCGTAACTTTCATTCCAATAAAATCTGTATTTATTTTTGTTTTCGCCGTAGAGCAATAATTCCAGGTTCTTTTT
>CASGEQ010000103.1 GCA_949300535.1 uncultured Bacillota bacterium | reverse complement strand
CGTGAAGGACTTCAAGGGCGTCGCGGATGCGATCGTCGAGTTCAACAAGACGCTCATCGACAATATCTGCGATATCGTCCCCGCGGTCAAAGTGCAGATCGCATATTATGAGGCTTACGGCGCGGAAGGACTGCGCGCGTTCACGGAAACGCTTTGCTATGCGAAGAAAAAGGGACTGTTCGTGATCGCGGACGCCAAGCGCAACGACATCGGCTCGACTGCGGCGTGCTATTCGACGGCATTTCTCGGACAAACGGACGTGAACGGGGATAAGATTTCCGCGTTTCCTTCCGATTTCGTGACGGTCAACGGATATCTCGGCACGGACGGCATCGCGCCGTTCGTCGACGATTGCAAAAAATCGGATAAGGGCATTTTCGTGCTGGTCAAGACGAGCAATCCCTCTTCGGGCGAATTGCAGAATCTTAAATTGGAAGACGGGCGCACCGTGTACGAGTGCATGGGCGACATGGTCGAGAACTGGGGCGCGGATACCGTCGGGAAATTCGGCTATTCGGCGATCGGCGCGGTCGTGGGCGCGACGCACCCCGAAGAGGCGGCGATTTTGAGAAAGCGCCTTTCCCATACTTTCTTCCTCATCCCGGGCTACGGCGCGCAGGGCGGCAAGGCGGAAATGCTCCGCTGCTGTTTCGACAAAAACGGGCTGGGCGGAATCGTGAACAACTCGCGCGGTATCCTCTGCGCGTATCAGAAGAAGGGCGGCACCTACTATGGCGCGGCGCGTCAGGCGTGCCTGGACATGAAAGCGGATCTTCTTTCCGTGTTGGGTGAGATATGCGCGAAATAACGGCTACCGTATTAGAGAATAAAAAGATTGCGGAGAATATCTGGTCGCTGACCTTTTCGACGGGCGACGACATCAAAATCCGCTGCGGACAGTTCGCCATGCTCGGCGTGGGCGGACAGCAGCTCCTGCGCCGCCCGATCGCCGTATGCAAGGCGGAGGGCGAGCGCGTGACCGTATGCTATCAGCTCAAAGGCGAGGGCACGCACCGTCTCGCAAGGGAATACAAGGCGGGAGAGAGCATTTCCGTGCTCCTGCCTCTCGGCAACGGCTTTTATGTGAAGGACGAGGAGAAGCGCGTTGCGGTCGTGGGCGGCGGCGTGGGGATATTCCCTTTGATTTCCGCCATCCGCGAATATGCGGGCAAAAAGCAGATCAGCGCGTATATGGGCTTCCGCAACAAGCGCGCGCTGTGCATGGAATACGAGATGCAGCGCAGCGATAAACTTGTCATCGCGACAGACGACGGGAGCGTCGGATATCACGGCACGGCGGTACAGGCGTTTATGGAAGATCTGGACAAGGACCGTCCCGACGTCGTGCTCGCCTGCGGACCTTCGCCCATGCTCCGCGCCCTCAAAAACGCGATGACGGGCAAGGGCATTCCCGTCTATGTTTCGCTGGAAGAGCGCATGGGCTGCGGAATCGGCGCCTGCCTCGTGTGCGTATGCGATAAAACGGACGGAAAACACGCGCGCGTCTGCAAGGACGGCCCCGTGTTCGAGATCGGGGAGGTGGTACTCTGATGGCAGATCTTTCGGTCAATCTCTGCGGCGTAAAACTCAGAAATCCCGTCATTCCCGCTTCGGGCACGTTCGGTTTCGGGCGCGAATTCGACGAAATCTACGACATCTCCGTGCTGGGCGGTGTGGCGACCAAAGGGCTCACGCTGGAGCCGCGCATGGGCAATCCCGTGCCGCGCATTGCGGAGAGCCGCGGCGTTATTCTCAACGCCGTCGGATTGCAGAACCCGGGCGTGGAAGAATTTTTAAAGAACGATCTTTTATGGCTGCGCGGCAAGACGCGCGTGCTTGCGAACGTCGCGGGCAGGACGGTGGAGGACTATGCGCTCATCTGCGCGAAACTGGACGGGCTTGTCGATTTTGTCGAGCTGAATATCTCCTGCCCCAACGTCAAAAGCGGCGGCATGGCGTTCGGAATCCGTCCCGAGAGTATCCGCGAGGTGACGGCGGCGGCGAAGGCTTCCTTAAAAAAGACGCCGCTCATCGTCAAACTCTCTCCCAACGTGGAGAGCATCCCCGTCAATGCGCGCGCGGCGCGCGAAGGGGGCGCGGACTGCATTTCCCTCGTCAATACCTTCACGGGCATGGCGATCGACATCGAAAAGAGGAAGCCGATCATCGCCAACAACACGGGCGGCGTATCGGGCGCGGGAATTAAGCCGATCGCGGTGCGCATGGTGTATGAAGCCGCGCATGCGGTGGATATCCCCGTCATCGGCATGGGCGGAATCACCTGCGCGGAAGACGCGGTGGAATTCCTCATGGCGGGCGCGACGGCGGTACAGGTGGGTACGGCGAATTTCACCGATACGCTCGCCTGCCCGCATATCATCGAAGGGCTGAACGCGTGGTGCGACAATCACGGCGTGAAGAGCGTATCCGAACTGACGGGCGCGCTGAAACTCAACTGATCGCATAATCGGAAAAGGAGAAGGATATGGAACTTACCTACAAGGAGAAATTCATTCGGTTCATGGTGGAAAACGAGGTGCTCTGCTTCGGCGAGTTCACGCTCAAAAGCGGCAGAAAAGCGCCGTATTTCATCAACGCGGGCAAATACCGCACGGGGAAGCAGATCGCGCGTCTGGGCGAATATTATGCGGAGTGTATCCACGCGCACGGCGTAAAGGCGGAAACGCTCGTGGGGCCTGCCTATAAGGGAATCCCGCTTGCCGTCGCGGCGAGCATCGCGCTGTACGAGAATTTCGGCGAGGACGTCAACTATTGCTTTGACCGCAAGGAAGTCAAAGATCACGGCGAGGGCGGTCTTTTCGTCGGAAAGACGCTCGTCGACGGCGAAAAGGTCGCCATCATCGAGGATGTCATGACCTCGGGCAAGGCGCTCCGCGAGATTTTGCCCAAGCTCAAAGAGGCGGCGGACGTCAAAGTCGAGGCGATGATCATCTCCGTCGACCGCATGGAGAAGGGGCTGACGAGCGAAAAATCCGCCGTGCAGGAAGTGTACGACGAATTCGGCGTGAAGGTGTATTCCATCGTCACCATGCAGGACATCATCGACGCGATCGAGAAAGGCGTCATCGGCGGAAAGGAATATCTGGACGCGATGAAGGCATACCGTGCGCAGTACGGTGTGCAGGGCTGATCGGTAGAAAAAGCGCGCGCCGCAGTTGCTTCAAGCAACTGCGGCGCGCTTTTCGTTTATCGGGGTAATCGCGCCGTTTTTTCGTTCATCGGGTAATCGCGCCGCGCGGGGAACGGCGGTTTTCTGACGGCGCAGACAAAAAGAACCGCGTCAAAAGGGACGGTAAGCGGAATGGGGCATAACGGCGGCATAATTGAAATTGTCATATCTTGTGCTGCCGCGATGCTCTCTCTTGCCGTGTGCGTTTTCAGTGCGCGTTTTTCCCGTTCCGCCTATCATAATCGCCGCCGTCCGTCCATACATTAGGAGCATGGAAATATATTCTCTTGATAAACGGGAAGTGCTGAAACGGCTGGATACCGCCGTATCGGGACTGACGGGGGCGGAGGCGGCAAAGCGCCTGGAACGGTACGGCAGAAATTGCCTCCGCGAGGAAAAGAAAAAGAGCCTTCTTTTCCTCTTTTTCGCGCAGTTTGGCGACCTGATGACCCTCATTCTCATTGCCGCGGCGTTTTTGTCCGCGGTGCTCGCCTTTCTGACGGGCGACGTCAATCAGCTCACGGACACCGCCATTCTGCTTTTCATCATTCTTCTGAACGCAACGGTGGGGCTTATCCAGCAATACCGCGCCGACGCCGCCATAACCAAACTGAAAAAGATGTCCGTCTGCCGCGCCAAGGCGGTGCGCGACGGCAAAGTCATTCTCGTTGACGCCGCCGAACTCGTCCCGGGCGATATCGTGGAGATCGAAGAGGGAGACCGAATCCCCGCCGACTGCCGCGTGCTCTCTTCCGAGCGTTTCCGCTGTGACGAATCGGCGCTGACGGGCGAATCGCATCCCGTCATAAAGTGCGACTGCGTCGTGAACCGTTCCGCGCTGGGCGAGCGGGAAAACACGGCGCACTTTTCCACTTTCTGCGTATCGGGACGGGCGCGGTGCGTCGTCGTAGCGACGGGCATGCACACGGAAATGGGCAAGATCGCGCGCCTTCTCGACCGCGCGGAGACGGTGCCTACGCCGCTGGATAAGACGATCGCGCGGCTGGGCAAACTCATCACGGCGACGGTGCTTGCCGTGGCGGCGGTGCTTTTTATCGGCGGACTTATTTCCCGCCGCACGGGATTTCTCGAAAACCTCATGACGGCGGTCGCCGTCGCGGTTGCGGCAATTCCCGAGGGAATGGGCGCGGTCGTCACTATCATCCTCGCCATGGGCGTGCGCAGGATGAGCGCCGCGCGCGCGGTCATGCGCAAGCTCTCCGCAGTGGAAACGCTGGGGAATTGCACCTGTATCTGTTCGGATAAGACGGGGACGCTCACGCAGAACCGCATGACGGTAGAGGAGATCCGCACCGATTTTTCCCGCGGGGAAGAGGAGAGGTATGCGGGAACGAATGTACAGCGAGAACTTTTAAGCTGTATCCGTATCTGCAACACGGTGCGCGGCGGAGCGGGGAATTACCTCGGCGATCCGACGGAGATCGCGCTCGTCGAATATGCCGACCGCTGTTCTTATCAGACGGCGTTCCGTTCGCTCGGTGGCGAACCGTTTTCCTCCGAGCGCAAGATGATGAGCGTGGCGGCGGAAACGCAGGAAGGGCGCGCGCTGTACGTCAAGGGCGGAGCAGACGTGCTCCTTGAAAAGTGTACGCGCATTCTGACGGAGTCGGGCGAGCGGGAAATGACGGTTTCCGACCGCAGGGCGATCACGGCGGCAATCGACGGCTGCGCGTCCCGCGCAATGCGCGTGCTGGCGTTCGCGAAGGGGGAATACCGCGGCGCGGTCAAAGAAGAAGGACTCGCCTTTCTCGGGATCGCGGCGATGCTCGATCCGCCGAGAGAGGGCGCAAAGGAAGCGGTCTTATCGTGCAGGGAAGCGGGCATCCGCACGGTCATGATCACGGGCGATCATGCGGACACGGCGTTCGCCATCGCAAAGCGGCTGGGTATTGCCAAGGAGCGAAGCGAGGTGATCACGGGGGAAGAGATAGACGAGGGCGGAGAAGCCGTTCTCGCCCGCGTAAAGGAGTTTTCCGTATTCGCCCGCGTATCCCCGAGGCATAAGACGGAGATCGTGCGCGCATTGCAGAAGTGCGGGGAAGTGGTCGCCATGACGGGGGACGGCGTGAACGACGCGCCGTCCGTGCGCACGGCGGATATCGGCGTCGCGATGGGCTCCGGCACGGACGTGACAAAAGACGCCGCCGACATGGTCATCACCGACGACGACTTTTCCACTGTCGTCCGCGCCGCGGAAGAGGGAAGAAACGTCTTTTTCAACATTAAGCGCACGGTCTGCTTCTTTCTCGCGACCAACCTCGCGGAAGTGTTCGCCGTCCTCATCGCGACGCTGTTCTTGTGGAGATATGATTTTCTCACGTCCACGCAGCTTCTGTGGATCAACCTCATCACCGATTCCCTGCCCGTGCTTGCGCTCGGGGTGGAGCGCACGGAAGGCGCGATGAAGCGCCCGCCCGTCTCCGCGGAGGAGATCTTCGGCAGGCGCTCGCTGGGAACGATTTTGTTTTTCGGAATCGTACAGACCGCGATCGTCGTCGGAATTTTCGCTTACGGGCTCGGCGCGTGGGGAAACGGCGCGGCGTCGTCCGCCGCCTTCTTCGCGCTTTCCTTCTGCGAGCTGTTTCATGCGTTCAACGTGCGCAGGGAGAACGAACCGCTCGGCTTAAAGGGGCTGTTCGGCAACCGCGTGCTCCTTATCACCGTCATCGGCGGGGTCGCGGTCAACGTCCTGCTCGGCGTAGTGCCCGTATTGTGCGCGGCGTTCTCGCTGACCGTGCTCACGGGCGCGCAGTGGGCGGTCGTGCTCCTTTGTTCCGCCGCCGTCGTACCGATCGGGGAAGCGTATAAGCTCATTCTCCGCGCGTTCGGCCGCCGCGCCGTCAGAACGCGCGGAAAACGAATCCCTGTGCGCGGAAATAGTCTATGATCTCGGGAAGCGCCGCCGCCGTCTCCTTGTGATGCGGGGAATCGTGGCTTAAAAACACGACGGTATTCCGTCCCTTGGAGCTTGCGATCGACTCTTTCACGAGCCGCTCGGCGGTAGCGTTCGGGATTTCCTCGTCGCCGCAGCCCGCGTTCCATTCCACGACGCGGTAGCCCTCCCGCTCGATGAGTTTTTTCTGCGCGGGGCGATGCACTCCGCCGCCCGGGAAACGGTACACGTGCGGCGTGACGCCCGTGACGGCCCGGATACGTTCGGCGCAGGCGTGCACGTCGCGCAAAAGCGCGTCGTCGGAAGCGTAAATGAGGTTATATCGGTGCGTCTGGGAATGCACGCCGATGGTGTGACCCTCTGCCGCAATGCGGCGGAGGGTCTCTTCGCGGCCTTCGATCTGTTCCCCGACGACGAAAAACGTCGCCTTGATCTCCTCTTTTGCGAGGATATCGAGGACGCGGTTGGTCACGACGGTGCTCGGACCGTCGTCAAAGGTGAGATATACCGTTTTTTCCGTTTGCGCAAAGCTGAATACGGGCGTTGCCTGAGCCGTTTTCATCGCGAAACTCGTCAGAAAAAGGAGGACGGCAACAAAGACGGTGATGACGATGCAATACTTTTTCTGCATAATCCTAATTTGCCGAATTTCGGGAATTTTATTTACAAATCACAGCGGATATGCTATAATATCCGCGTATGGAACGGCTGGAAGAATGTTACGGAAAGGACGCCGCGGAGGCGGGAAAACGGATGGACGCGTTGGGCGCGTTTTTCCGCACCCGTTTTCGCTGTGAGCCGGAACGTTGGTTTTCTTCCCCGGGCAGAGCGGAGATTCTCGGCAACCATACCGACCATAACGCGGGCAAAGTGCTCGTTTCCGCACTCTCCTGCGACATCCTCTGCGCCGTCAGGGAGCGGGACGACGATCTGGTGGAGATCTGCTCGGAAAACTTTTATCCCATCCGCTTTTCTCTGCGGGAGCTCTCGAGAAGGGAGCGCGAACGCGGAAAATCCGTCGCGCTTGCGCGCGGCGTCGCGGCGTCTCTGACGGGAAAGGGGAAACTGCACGGTTTTTCCGCCTGCACGTCGGGGAATATCTACCGCGGCGCGGGCGTTTCCTCTTCTGCGGCGTTCGAAGTGCTCGTCGCCGAAATCTTCAACGCGCTCTGTTTCGAAGGCAGGCTTACGCCCTTTGAGAAGGCGAAAGCGGGGCAGTTTGCGGAAAATTCCTATTTCGGAAAGCCCTGCGGGCTGCTCGATCAGTCGGGGGTCGCGCTGGGCGGATTGCACAAGATCGACTTTTTCCGCGCAAACGCGCCCGCTTATGAGCGGATACCCGTCCCGAAAGGATATTCGCTCGTCCTGACGAATACGGGCGGTTCTCATTCCTCGCTGACCGCATATTACGCGGAAGTGCGCAGGGAAATGGAGCAGATCGCGCACTGTTTCGGAAAGCGCTGTTTAAGAGAAGTTCCGTTCCAAGCGTTCTGCGGCGAGATCGCCTCGTTGCGCAAAAGGGCGGGAGACCGCGCGGTGCTCCGTGCGTTCCACTTTTTTGAAGAAAACGAACGCGTGGAAGAGGGCGCGGCGGCGCTCAAAGCGGGCGATACGGACAAGTTTCTCTCTTGCGTGCGGGAGAGCGGACGGAGCAGTCTTTGCTGGCTGCAGAACTGCGCCGTGCCGGGGAGCGCGTCCCAGCCCGTCGTGCTTGCGCTCAAACTTGCCGAACGGTCTTGCAGGACGGGCGCGTTTCGTATGCAGGGCGGCGGATTTGCGGGTACCGTGCTTGCCTTCCTGAAAGAAGAGGAAAGGGAAGGGTATGCGGCGGAGATGGCGCGCGTATTCGGCGCGGAGAATGTCTTTTTTGCGTCTTTGCGGGAAGCGGGCGCGTGTGAATTGGTAAATTGACCGCTTCGGCGGAGATATAAGGAGTATAAAGCTGATTATGATTACGAGCAAGGTTTTCGGAACAACCAAAGACGGAAGAGAAGTCCTCGCGTTCACATTGCAGGACGGCGCGCGCAAGGCGGTCATTCTCGATTACGGCGGAATTATTCAGTCCGTTGTGGTGCCCGATAAGGACGGCAAGCCGGTGGACGTCATCCTCGGTTATAACGACGTGGCGGGATACGAGAATAACGGCGGATATCTGGGCGCGCTCATCGGAAGATTCGGCAACCGCATCGGAGAGGGCAAACTCACCGTGGACGGAACGCTGTATCAGCTGTATTGTAATGACCGCGGCAATCACCTTCACGGCGGCAAGGTCGGATTCAACCGCAAGACGTGGGCGCACGAGATCGTCGGGGATGAGCTCAGACTTTCCATCGTCTCGCCCGACGGAGAGGAAAATTATCCCGGCACGCTTAAAGTGACGGTTACATATACCTTCCGCGACGGCGAACTGAAAATCCATTATCACGCGACGACGGATAAAAAGACGGCGGTCAATCTCACAAATCACGCGTATTTCAACCTCAACGGGGAAGGGGACGGCAGCATTCTCGACAACATTTTGCAGATCGACTGCGACCGCATCACCCCGACCAATCCCACGATGATTCCCGTAGGCGGATTCCGCGGCGTCAAGGGCACGCCGTTTGATTTCAACGAGCCGAAGGAGATCGGCAGGGATATCGGCGCGGACGATATTGACCTGAAGCAGGGCAACGGATACGATCACTGCCACGTCCTGAAAAACAAGTGCGGGGAATATGTGAAGTACGCGGTCGCGTCGAGCCAAAGGACGGGAATCCGCATGACCTGCTTCACCGATATGCCCGCGGTGCAGTTCTATGCGGGCAACGGAATGAATCAGCAGGGCAAGACCGCTTTCTATCACTCGCGCGCGGGATTCTGTCTGGAAACGCAGGCGATTCCCAACAACGTGAACGTACCCGAATACGCCGCGCTGGGCAGCTCGTATCTGGACGCGGGCGAAGTGTACGACTTCACCGCCGCATACCGCTTTGAAGCATAAATGACCATGGAAAACGGG
>CASGEQ010000102.1 GCA_949300535.1 uncultured Bacillota bacterium | reverse complement strand
GGGCGCAAAAAGGCGAAAAAATACGCCCCACAAGAATATAGCCCTGATGGGTTCAATCCTTGTGAGGCGTGGATAACTTCCTTTTACAGATAGCTTCTGTTTCTGCACAACTTATATCACGCCGTGCAGTTCGGTCTTATGAATCTATACTGCCTCTGTCCATGAACGTGATAACCCTAATATAAAAAACAAGAGGGCTTTCCCTCTTGTTTTTATCTTCTTTATGATTTTACAAAGGCCTTACCCCAACAATAATACTGTGATCTTTTATTATTATAATACATCGTGTATTTTTGCCCCCTTGTTTACGTCATAAAATTGTATGAATTACCAGACTTAATTCTATACCATTTTATATAATATAGAAGTTAATCCTATATTCCATAAAACTACTTTTTACCTTCTTATAGCCTGCCTGTAAGCCCGCAATAGTCGATAAACTCTGCCAATTCATACGGCTCTATCCTTTTTAATCTGAACTGCCAATTCCCCTGGCTTGTTGATGGCGTATTCATACGACTGTTGCCGCCCAACAATAAAATATCCTGTATCGGGATCACCGCAAGTTTGGAACGGCTACTCAATGTGACAAATAAAACCGCCTTTGCTACGCTGAACTTATCGTCCAAATTCAATTTTATTTGTTCTATATCCAAAATCTCCGCCAAGCCTTTTACAAAAACTTCATACTCTTTTTTCTTCAGTTTTTTTATGTAACCAAGAAGCGTATCATTATCGTGGGTTCCCGTATAACAAACAGAATTTTCCTGAATGTTCTTTGGCAAATACGGATTGTCATCATTCCCGTCAAAAGCAAATTCCATTACTTTCATTCCAGGGAATCCCGTTTCGTCCATAAGGCGGTAAACGCCCTTATCGAGAGAACCGAGATCTTCCGCGATGATATTCAATTTTCCCAATGCGTTCTCAGCCGCCTGAAACAACTCATATTTCGGACCGCGACGCCATTTCCCGTTGACCGCAGTCTTTTCCCCAGCTTCGATTTCATAGTATCGGTCAAAACCACGGAAATGATCGATTCTGACAACATCGTATAATTCAAAAGATTGACGGATTCGTTCTATCCACCAAGAATAGCCGTCCTTTTTATGAGCCGCCCAGTTATAAACGGGATTTCCCCAAAGCTGCCCCGTTGCAGAAAAATAATCGGGCGGAACTCCCGCTACCTTTTTCAGACTGCGGTCAGCATTCAATTTGAACAATTTCGGATTCAGCCAAACGTCAACACTATCATACGCTACATACAAAGGAATATCTCCTATTATGGAAACACCCTTTTTGTTTGCGTATCCCTTCAGCGCCTTCCACTGCCGGGAAAACTCGTACTGCAAAAATTGCCAGAACAGGTATTCTTTTTCGTTCTCTTTTTTGAACTTTTGCAGACTTTTTGCGTAAGCAAATTTATACTTATTCGGCCATTTGTCAAACGGCGCTCCCCCGAACTTCTCTTTTATCGACATAAACAGAGCATAGCCGTCGAATCTCCCCTGTCTAACAAAGGAAACAAAGTCGGCATCCTGAACGTTAAACCGCTCAAACGCCCGCCGCAGGACCGCATACTTGTTTGTATATAAAAATGCGTAGTCGATTTTTGATTTTGCACTGCGGCAAACCGACAATTCAGCCTTTTTTAACAACATTTCTCCCGCCAGAATTTCGAGATCGATAAAATACGGATTTCCGGAACCACTATATGCCGACTGATAAGGAGAATCTCCGTAACTTGTTTGCACAAGGGGCAAGATCTGCCAATATTTTATTCCGTTATCCGCCAACAAATCGACAAATTTATATGCGGATCTTCCCATCGTTCCTATCCCGTATTGATTCGGCAAAGATGATATATGCAATAAAATTCCCGCGGCGCGTCTTTCTGAAATCATTTTTAATCCCCTATATTTCAAGGCGCGAGGCTTTCGAGCCCGGCGCCTTGATTTTCTAATTTATTCTCCAAATTTTTTGTGCATATTCTTTAATAGAGCGGTCAGACGAAAAGGAATAAGAATTTGCGGTGTTTTTAAGCTGCTTTGCCGCAAAATATGTTTTGTTTTGGTAATCGGCATTTACCCGCAAAATCGCACGATAGTATTCTTCCAAATCTCTGAATATGAAATAATGATCCGGTTTATGCCAACTCGCACCTATCGTCAAGGAATCGTATAACTCCCGGAAATATCCTGCACCCTCGTCCGAAAACGTTCCGTCTATCAATGTCCGCACAACCTTGTTCCATTCCGGGTGTTTGTTCAGATGGCAAGGAGGGTCGTATCCGCCCTTTCGAAGTTCTTCGATTTCCTCTACGCGCGCGCCGAAGATGTAATTATTTTCTTCGCCAGCCTTTTCGACGATCTCTATGTTCGCTCCGTCCATCGTGCCGAGCGTGACCGCGCCGTTCATCATGAACTTCATGTTGCCCGTGCCACTCGCCTCCAATCCCGCCGTCGATACCTGCAACGACACGTCTGCCGCCGCTACAATCTTCTCCGCATACGACACGTTATATTCCGTTACGAATACTCCCATCAGCTTATCGTTCGTTTCGGAATCGGCATTGATCAACTTAATGATTTCGTTGATGTACTTGATAATGCCTTTCGCTCGGAAATACGAAGGCGCACTCTTTGCACCGAACAGGAATACCGATGGCGTAAAATCCCTGAACTTCCCCTCTTTCAAATCGTAATACAGCCGAAGCAGGGCGAAAGCCGTCATCAGCTGCCGTTTATATTCGTGCAACCGCTTGACCTGCGCGTATAATATCCTGTTTCCGTCGATTCGGATGCCTTCCGCTTTTTCGATGTAGCAGAGTAACTGTTCTTTTTTCTTTCCTTTAACTTGAATAAACTCCGAAATCGTATCTTCGTTTGCGGTATAAGCGTTCAGCTTATCCAATTCCTGAAAATGCTCTCTCCAATCGTGTCCGATTTGTTTATCAAGCAAAGCCGACAACTCGGGATTGGCAAGTTCAAGCCAGCGCCTTTGCGCCACACCGTTCGTCACGTTCTCGAATTTTTCGGGATGATGTGCATACTCCGCCACGAACAGTTCCCGTTTAATGATCTCCGAATGGATCGCCGCTACGCCGTTTATCTTATTTGCAATAAAGACTGCCGTATTCGCCATCGAAAAAGCGCGGCGCGAATGTATGTAGATCGACGTCGCCACGCTTTCCTGCGGCGTATACCCATCTTTCCTGTGATAATAGCGCGCGGATGTATTTATCGACAACAGTATCTCCGATATTTCCGGCAATATTTTTTTCAGCAGCCGCACATCCCAATGTTCCAATGCTTCCGGCAAAATCGTATGGTTCGTATAATTGAACACTTGTTTTGCGATCTTCAATGCCGAATGATAGGTAAGCCCTTTTTCTTTTAATACCCGAATCAGTTCGGGTATAGCAAATACGGGATGCGTGTCGTTGAGTTGAATGCTGTTTTCTTCCGCAAAATACCGATAGTCGTTCCCGCGCCGTTTTTCGTATTCGCGGATAACATCTCCTATCGCTGACGCAGAAAGAAAATACTCCTGCCGTATCCGTAGCAGCTTCCCTTCTTCTGTATCGTCGGGAGGGTACAATACGCCGCTGATCTTTCCCGCGTCCTTATTCCCTTCCGCCTGATACAGCCGTAACACATTCACGCGCTTCCCGATGACAGGCATATCATAAGGAACAGCTTCGACTTCCATATCTGCAAAGCGAATGATTTGTTTTTCTTCCTCTTTTCGTATGCTCCACGGATCGCCGAACCGTTGCCAATCATCGGGGAGTTCTTTCTGAAACCCATCCTCGAACGTCTGGCGGAACAACCCGTACTTATAACGGATGCCGTACCCGTACAGCGGGATACCGACGGCCGCGCCAGAATCCATATAGCAGGCGGCAAGCCTGCCCAAACCGCCATTGCCGAGCGCAGCATCTTCTATTTCCTCGAAAAGAGCGATATTCACGCCCTTTTCTTTGAGGATCTCCGATACCTCTTTCAATACACCGAGTTCCAGCAGATTGTTATAGAATACCCTGCCGATCAAAAACTCAATGGAAAGATAATGCGCGCAGCGTTTCGGCTTTTCGCTTGCCTGAATATATTTCATTGCGAGCGACGATATTTCGTTATACAGTCGTTTTGCATCCTTTCCCTGCAAATCGAGTTTACGTAACTCCTGTAAAAAAATTACTCTATCCATTTTAATCCTTTACTGCTCCGGCAGAACCGCCCTGAATGAGGTACTTTGAGAGCGCGATATACAACACTATGATCGGGATCGCCACAAACATGGAACCCGCGGCAAAAATGGAAAATTCACTATCGTCAAGCGAATTCAGTCCCACGGCAACCGTCCAAGAAGATTTATCGACCAGCAGCATACTCGGCAGCATAAAGTCCGCCCACGGCCACACGAACGCCGTGAGCGCCGTGTAAACGATCATTGGCTTGGAGAGAGGAAGGGTAATCGACAGAAAAATGCGGAAATCGCTCGCGCCGTCCAATGTGGCAGCGTCGTAAATAGCACCCGGAATGGTATCGAAGAACCCTTTCTGCACGAGAAAGCCCATCGTGGAACCGCTGCTGTACAGCAGAATCAGTCCCCAAAGGTTGTTGATAAGTTGCAACTGAGTCATGATTACGAACAGCGCCGTCATGTTCATGAAATTCGGGAAGATCCCCAGGATCAACGTCGCCTTCATCATGGCTTTGCGGCTTTTAAAGCGATAGCGTGAGATCGTATATGCCACCGCAATGACCAGAAACGTTGAGATGACACAGCTCACCGCGGCTACGAACAGAGTATTGGTGAACCAGCGCCGATAATCGTATTTATTTACCTCCGTAAAAAGTCTGCGGAAGGTATCGAAACTGTATTCCTGCGGGAAGAACCCGTCCAAAGTCAGCAGGTCGCCCTCCGCATTAAATGCAGACAGCACGAGCCAGATACAGGGAAACGCGAAGATGAAACTTACGAGAAGCACCAAAAGATAGACGAGCGCCGTTTTTACAGCCTTTTCGGGACGGATATGCATTTTCTTCGTCATCGATACGTATCCTCCTTTTTATAGGCAGGCGACATCACGTACGCGATAAGCGAGAAGATCGCCATGAATGCAAACAGGATAAGGCTCAACGCAGATCCCAAAGAATACAGTCTGTTCTCTACCGTCAGGTTATACATCCAGTTGATGAGAAGATCCGAGCTGTTCGCGTTGAAATATCCCGGCGCATAGACCGTTTCGGGGCGCAGGAAGTAGAAGATACTGAAGTTATTGAACTGGTTGATGAAGGTGCTGATGACGACGGGTGTCGTAGCGAACAGCACGAACGGAAGAGTGAGGTACCAGAATTGTTTAAATGCATTCGCGCCGTCCAGTTTTGCCGCCTCGTACATGTCTTTATTTGCGTTGGAAAGGATCCCCGTCGCCAAAAACATGACGGACGGAACGCCGATCCACGCGCAACAGAAGAACCCCAACAGCCGTAGCGACCAAACAGAGTCAAACGAGATGATGGTGAAATTCTCAGAAACCCAACCCCAGTCTTTCAGCACTCCCAAAATAGGCCCGCTGTCGCAGAACAGGAAGTAAAAACCCGTCAGCGTAATGAAACTGGGGATGGCGTAGGCGAACATCGGGAAGATGCGCCAGAACCGTTTCCATTTCAGGCACTTCGCGTTGTACAGGAGCGCAAGCCCCAGCCCGCCGAAATACACCAAAAAGGTAGAACCGATCGCCCACAGGATGTTCCATCCGAGGATCTTTCCCATCGTGCCGATATATTCGCTCATGGTGAAGATGACGCGGAAACTCTGAAACCCCGTCCAGCTTATCAGCTTCGGCGGAACGATCTCACCCCCGTAGTTAGTGAACGCGATGAGCGCCGTAAAGATGATGGGCATGATATTGAAAACACAGACGAAAAGCAGGGGCAGCGTGAGCGTAAGAAAATAGAATTTCTTGTTAAGCAACGCCTGGCAGCTTTCGAAAAACGTTTTGACGCGGTTGCCCTTCCCGATCTCGCCCGACGTGTAGATCGCGTCCTTGATATTCGCATAATAGGCGAGCGCAAAGAAGAGGATAAGAAAGACCGTCGTGATCCCCCATGCGAGCATGGAAACGGAATTGTCCCCTTCGATGCCCATGATGGGCACGCCCTCCGTCGTACCGAGCGTAAAGAGCCCGATGATGTTCTCGACGCCCGCGAATACGAGGAAAAGGATAAACCCGATCTCCAGCAACATCAGAAGAGCACCTTTGGTGAACTGCCTGCAAAAGAGCTGCCCCAGCCCCATGAACGCGCAACTCAGCTTCACCCGCCAGTCGGAAAAAACGCTCTTTTTCGGTGCCTGTTGTACCGTTTCCATCGCGGCCCTCCTCTATGAAATGTCGCCAACCGCCATAGCCGAGCGGATGTCGTTTACCAGTTTATCAAGCGCGCCCTTTAATGCTTCTGCCGTCGTATAGACAGGCGCTTCGCGCGTTGTGTTGTCCGTCGCCACGTCATTGAAGAGAGAGGAGAGCGGATCCCAGATATACTGCGTATCACGCGTCGACGGCATTATATCGACAAGCCCTGCGGAAACCCTCCCGCTTAAAATTGACGAAACGCCGCCCAATTCTTCGGCAAGGTCGGTGCGGGCGGGCACGGCGCCGAGCGCCTCGCTCCGCCATTTGAGGTTCTCGTATTCGGATACGAACTTTACAAAGGCAAGGCACGCCTTCGGATACTTCGTATACGAACTGATGCTGAAGGCGTTGACTCCACCCATCGTGGTCGGTTCAAACGTTTCCGTTTCCATATCGGTGATCGCTTTTTTGATATCCCCGTCGTTGGGCAACCGCGGAGGGTCTACGACGACCAAGTTCTCTTCCGCCGCCTTATCCGCTTCTTCCCGGCTCATTCCGCTTTTAACATAAGTGGCTGACAAATTTTCCCGAAAAGTTGTCAGCCAATCGGGTGTCCCGATTGTGCAGAAAACCGTGCCTTTGCTGTCGGTCAGATATGTAGCCACTTGCGTCGTCGCATTCTGGTTGATGCACGTAGAGCCCACTACGCCCGCCAAATCGCGGAACAAGTTTAACCCGACTTCTGCACCGTCCGCATTCAACCCGATATCGTCGTGCGTTTCGCCGAACACATACGCGCCGAAGGACAGCAGATACCCGCTGTTGAAATACTGGTCGACGAGCGACATATACAATCCGTACTTGTCGCCGCCCGATTCCTCTTTTACCTGCGCGCTGTAGGCATACAAGTCGTTCATGTTCTCTACCATATCGGGAACGCCGTTTTGGTTGTCGTCCCATTCCTCTTCCCAATTTTCGGGAAGAAGATCTTTGCGGTATGTGAGCACGGTAGACTGCTGCGCGACGGGCATACCGTAATACAGATCCATTCCGTATGTTTCCATCTTATAGGCGTCCATCACGGTTTCAGGGATTTCTTCTGTATCCAGTTCATCCATCGGCAGGGGCAAAACGTGCCCGCCTTCCGCATACCGCATCAGCATATCGTTCGCCTGGTACAATACGTCCGGGCCGTACCCGTCGGGACCGTTTTGTTCCAGATCAACATACTGATCCATGTTTGCATCCACTGCGTTTACGTTATACTCTTTATATTTTTCGTTGAAGGCGTCCAAAACTTCCTGCAAGTGCCCTGTTTCAATCGCCATCTGATTATCCAGCACGCGAATCGTTGCATTTTGCTCTATGTCGCCTTCAAACTTTGCCATCAGTTCCTCATAGGTAAATGTTCCTCCGCCGCCGCGCTCTCCACATGCGGCGAAACAGGCTACTGACATTACCAAAGCGAGGCACAAACAAATTCTCTTGATCGTTTTCATTTTTTTACCCCCGTTTGCAAAATTTTATAGGACCGCGGCAGAAGCTGCAAGTCTTTCCATTTTTGGCTTTGATCCGTATTGTTTACGATCAGCGAAAGAGTTCCCCGTTCTATGACCAGCAAATCGTTTTGCGCATAAATACGAATCCCCCCTCCGATCTGCTCCTTTCGGAGCCGTATCAGATCTTTTACCGTGTTGTAAATATCCATATTCCAGTGCGTTTTGTCCCAATCGAACGTCCGCCGCGAATCCGGATCGTACCCTCCCGCCGTGCCGATCTCGGTTCCGTAATAAATGCACGGCATTCCGACAAAGAAAAACAACACTGCCAGCGCGCATTTCAGTTTATCTGCATTTTCCCCGACATTCGTCAGAAAGCGTTCCGTATCGTGGCTGTCCAAAAGATTCAGCATCATTTCGTTTACCTGATCGGTGTTCCGCATCAATATTTCCGAAAGTCTTTCGCAAAACCTTTGCGCCGAATATTTTTCATACGCGAAATAATCGAGGCAGGCTTTCGTAAAAGAATAATTCATGATCGAATCAAACTGATCGCCTTCCAGCCAGGGGCGGGAATCGTGCCAATTTTCCCCGACGATCAACGCGTCCGGCTTCGCTGCTTTTACCGCTTTCCGGAACTGCCGCCAAAAATCGTGCGAAACCTCGTCTGCCACGTCCAGGCGCCACCCGTCGATGCCATATTCCTTTATCCATTTCGTTGCGATATGCAGCAAAAATTTTTGCACTTCGGGAGTGTTCGTGTTCCACTTGGGCATATAATTGCAGGCAGCAAAACATTCGTAATTCATTTGCTCCAAAACGGGGCGGTCTCCTCGGATGATGAACCAATCGTAATAGACGGACTCTTTCCCTTTCCGCAAAACGTCTTGAAACTGTTTGCACAGATAGCTGCAATGATTGAACACGGCGTCCAAAAGGATCTTTATCCCACGTTTGTGCGCGCTTTCCACCAATTCTTTCAGATCCCTGTTCGTGCCGAACATTGCGTCGACTTCTTCATAGTCGATCGTATCATACTTGTGATTGCTCGGCGACTGAAAGATCGGCGTTAAATAGATGCTGTTTATCCCCAAATCCTGCAAATAATCCAATTTTTCCGTAATGCCAGGCAGATCGCCCCCGTAAAACCCCTTTGGCTTCGGAAGCTCCCCCCAGTCCTTATCTATATAATTTCTGTCCTTCGAACAGCTCCCCATATGGAAGCGGTCGACGAATATCTGATAAAATATCGCCCGGTCGCACCAATCTACCTTTTTATGAAGATCCGTTTCATTGATATATGGATATTGGTAAATATTGTAATAACTTTTATCGTGGTTATACTCTATCGTCAGTCCTTCTTCTGAATAATAATATTTCTCTTCCCCGCTCTGCAACAGAAAAATGTATCCGATCCGTGAATCTGGCACATCCAGCGTCACCGTGTAATAATCGTAGAGCGCATCCGAATAACTCTTCTGCATTTGCTTGCTTTTTCTGTCCGTCAGCCAATTGTATTTGACCGCATATATGATCTCAACCTTATCCAAATCGTCTTTTGCGGCCCTCAGCCGTATCCGCAATTCTTTTTGGTTGTATGCAAAGGCATATTGGGATTTAGGAATATGCAATATTGCC
>CASGEQ010000101.1 GCA_949300535.1 uncultured Bacillota bacterium | reverse complement strand
CTTATTTTCCCCGATCCCCCCTTTTTTAATTACCGCGGACACCCTCTCGTATTAAAAACAAACCCTCACCTACCCAAAAAAAAAAACACCCCGGGCGGGGTTTTCGTAAACCCCAACCCCCCCCGCGTCTGGTTATCAATTTGTCAGTTCAGCCATTATTTCAGATCGAAGGCGATCGCGGTAAGATCGTCGTCAAACGTGCCGCAGAACTCCGAAAGCGCCGCTTTCAGGCGTTCGATGAAGTGTTCCGCGCTCCACGAATGCTGCAAAATACTCTCCACACGGTCGAGGGAGAACTGTTCGCCCGCCTCGTTTTTGCTCTCGGCAACGCCGTCCGTAAGCAGGACGAGGATGTCCCCTTCGCGGTATCCGATCAGGCGGTCCTGATACTCGAAATCGGGCATCCAGTTGGAGACGGGCGGAGAATTCATGACGATCTCGTCGATGCCCGAGCTGCTCTTTAAGAGAATGGGCGCATTGTGCCCCGCGACCGAGTAATGGATTTCCCGCTTGAAGCGTTCCACTCTGACCGCCGCGAGCGTGATATAGGATTTTTCGTCCAGGTTGAGTTCCTGGAACTTCGCATTCAGGCGCATGAGCGCGCGCGCGGGGGAAGGCTCCTCGCGGTCCCAGCCCGCCTTGACGAATGCGGACAGCATGCCCGCGGAAATGCCCTTGCCCGAAACGTCCGCGATCACGCCCACCGTATCGCCGTCAAGCTCATACACGTCGGGCAGATCGCCGCCGATCTCGCGGCAGGGAATATACATGAACGAATAGGGCACGCCGCCCGCGCTCTTCGCGGGGGGAAGAAGGCGCTGCTGGATATCCTGAGCGGAGTGCATTTCCCGCGCGATCTCCATTTCATAGGCGTTATCCACGATGCCCAGATAAAATTTGCCGAGCGGCTTGATCTTGATACGCAGGGCGACGCTCTTCCCCTCTTTTCCGCTCCGCACGATGATGTTGCGGAATGCAAGACCGTTGTTGGCGACCGCATCCGAAAACAGATTGCGGATGGGACAGTACGCGCACTTGATGCCCTTGCCGCAGACGGCTTCCCGTTCCCCGCAGTTGACCGCGTCGCGGAGGCTCCCGCGCACTTTCCATGCGGAAAAATAATCGCGGAACGCCTTGTTCGCATAGCGCACCTTCAGATTTTTATCCACGACGATTGCCGCCGTAGGCAGATTGTTGAGTATGTCTTTGTAGAGATTGGACATTTCAGCCTCGGAACATTTTGAGTTTTCCCGCGACGAGCGTGGCTCCCAGAGCTTTCGTCTCCCACAGCTCCCCGTCATACTGCGCGACGGACGGCTGTCCGGGCGTAATGACCGCGCGGTCGCACAGCGTATGGTGCGCGAACGGAAGCGATAAAATCTTCCCCTTCATCAGCCTGATGAGCGCAGGCAGGATCTTGCGGCGCGCAGGACAGTCGACCACGATGAGATCCATCTTCCCGTCGGCGACTTCGGCAGGCGGACAGAGCGGGATCCCGCCGCCCAGAAATTTCCCGTTGCAGACCGCCGCGATGAGCGCGGTTCGGACGGACGTTTCGCCGTTTACGTCGACCTCGACGCGGTATCCGCGGAATTTCATCAGGGATACGAGAAGACTGAGAAAATATTTTACCTTCTTGTGAAACAGCTTCATGCGCTCGCAACGCTGCAAGACGTCCACGTCGATTCCCAGCCCCGCGATGTTCAGGGAGCGCCGCCCGTCGTCAAACTGGATATAATCCGTCGGCTTCGCCTCGGCGGTGAGGATGAGTTCGAGCGCGTCCATGCCGAACGGGATTTTTGCGGAAGTCGCGAAATCGTTGCCCGTGCCCGCAGGGATCAGCCCGAACGAGCATTCATCCGTATGCGTAAGACCGCTTAAAACGTCGTTCATCGTTCCGTCGCCGCCCATGGCGACGATCGTGCGCTCCCCCTCTTCGGTCAGCTGGCGGGCAAGCTCGGTCGCCTGCCCCTTTCTCTCCGTGCGGAAAATGCGGTATTCCCCTCCCCACGCATCCAGACGTTCGCCGATTTTTTCCAGAAGCCTCTTCCCCGTGCCGCGAAGCGAGCGGGGATTCACGATGACGTTCAGCATTTCATTTTCTCCCTTGTAATTACGTTTATTATATAACATTCCTCGCCGAATTGCAATTTTTTTCGCAATCTGCTATACTGTTTTCGGGAAATTTTCATCGCGGGAGGTCGTATGAGGGAATTTTTGCCCGACAATTTGCTGAAATTGGCAGACGTATGTCAGTTTTCTTTGTATATCATCGGGGGGAGCGTGCGCGATTATCTGTGCGGATTTCCCGTGCGGGACGCCGACCTCGACCTGTGCGCCGCCGCGGAGGAAGAGGAAATGCTCTCCGCCGCGGAAAAATGCGGCTTTAAGGTGCGCGCGGTCTACCGTAACACGGGCACCATCAAGCTGGAAGATGAAAACGGCACGGGGTATGAATTTACCCGCTTCCGCTCGGACAAGTATGTAAGGGGCGTACATACCCCCTCCGAAATCACCTTTACTTCGGACATGGGTACCGACGCGCGCCGCCGCGACTTTACCTGCAACGCCGTCTATTACGACATAGCAAAGGGAGAATTCCGCGATCCGCTCGGGGGCATGTCCGACATTGCGCAAAAATGCCTGCGCACCGTCGCGCCCGCAAAAAAGGTATTCGGGGAAGACGGACTGCGGCTCATGCGGCTTTGCCGCCTCGCGGCGCAACTCGGTTTTTCTCCCGACGGAGAATGCCTCGACGGGGCGCGCGAACACGCCGATCTTATCCGCGACATCGCGCCCGAGCGCGTCTTTGCGGAACTTACGCAGCTGCTCTTGTCGGATACCCGGCACGGATTCAGGGACGCGCCCTACCGCGGACTCTGCCTGATGCGGGATACGGGCGTGCTCGCGCGCGTCCTGCCCGAACTCGCGCTCGGCGACGGCATGAAACAGCGTCCTGATTTTCACGATCACGACGTTTTGGAACATTCCTTCCGTTGCGTGCGGTATTCTCCGCCCGAAATCCGCTTTGCCGCCCTTTTCCACGACGTGGGAAAGCCCTTCTGCATGATACGCGACGGGAATTATCACGCGCACGCGGAAGAGGGCACGCGGCTGACCGAAGAGATCCTCGGCAGGCTGAAAGCGCCCAAAAAGCTGATTCGGGAGACGGCGCGGCTGGTTTCGCTTCACATGCGCGATCTCGACGGAAAGATGAAAGAAAGCAAGATCCGCAGAGAAATCGTGCGGGATTACGATATTCTGCCCCGCCTTTTCGCCCTGCGGCAGGCGGACTTTTCCGCCTGCAAGGACGATCTCTCCGTCGCCCCTTCCGTGAAAAAATGGACGGCGATCGTGCACGAAATGCAGGAGGAAGGCGTTCCCTTCACCCTGTCCGCACTCGCGGTCAACGGGAAAGAACTGCAGGAAGCGGGCGTGCCCGTGCAAAAGACCGCCGCCGCCCTTGCCGATCTTCTTCGCTATACCGCGGGAAACGGCGCGCGCAACCGAAAGGAAGAACTCATCCGACGCGCCGTATCTTTGTTCAAGGAGGATTTATGACCGAACAAACGTTGCTTGTGATTGCATGCGTCCTCGCGGCGGCATGCCTTCTGCTGCTCATCGTCCTGCTTCTGCGCAAACCCGCTCAGGCAGAACGCGCCGACCTCACGCGCCTGGATGAAGCGCTCCGCCGCCTGGAAGAAAAGACGGACGCGATCGGCTCCCTCGCCGATTACAATGCGCGCGCGATGGACAGCCTCAACCGCTCGACGGAAACCCGCCTCAACAACATTCAGGCGCGCCTTGCCGATGATTTCAAGTATATCGTGGACGCGAACGCGCAGAATCTCGAACGCATCCGCAGAACGGTGGACGACAAACTCTCCGCATCTCTCGACGGGAAACTGACGGAAAGCTACCGCCAGATTTCCGAACGTCTGGAAAAAATGTACAAAAGCGTGGGCGAGATGAAGAGCCTCGCGGACAACGTGGCGGATATCCGCCGCGTCTTTACCAACGTCAAACTGCGCGGGACATGGGGCGAAACGCAGCTTTCCGCCCTGCTCGAACAGATGCTCGCGCCCAATCAGTACCGCGCGAGCGTCAAGCTCAATCCCCTGGATAACTCCCTCGTCGACTTTGCGGTGCTCCTCCCCTCCAAGGACGGCGAGACGGTCTGGCTGCCCGTGGACAGCAAGTTCCCCGTGGAGGAGTATCAGCGGCTGATCGACGCGGGCGAGCGCGGCGACAAGGAGGCGGAAGAACGCGCGAGAAAGAATCTCGAACGCGCCGTCAAGGTGCAGGCGGATTCCATCGCGAAAAAGTATATTCTCCCGCCCGTCACGACCGATTTCGCGGTCATGTACCTGCCCATGGAAGGTCTGTATGCGGAAGTGCTCAAAATGCCCGGGCTTTCCGACTTTTTACATATGCGCCGCATCATGGCGTGCGGGCCGACCAACTTCGGA
Source organism: uncultured Bacillota bacterium (assembly GCA_949300535.1). Taxonomy (GTDB): domain Bacteria; phylum Bacillota; class Clostridia; order Christensenellales; family Borkfalkiaceae; genus Gallimonas. Next base: position 17,321 of record CASGEQ010000101.1, on the reverse strand, counting down.
GCGCTCCTTTCCACCCTTCAGATCGGATTCAAGACGGCGGCGATCGAGCGCAGATCGGGCGAACTGCGCTCGATGCTGACTTCCTTCCGCGCGGAATTTATCAAATTTTCGGAATTGTTGGAAAAGACAAGTAAAAAATTGCAGGAAGCGCAAGATACCATTGAAAGCGCGAGCAAGAAGACGCATACGATCGGCAAAAAGCTGGATTCCTTCCGTGACCCCGACGGCAGCCTTCCGCAGCTTCCTCCCGACGAGCAAGATGATTGAATCGCTTGATTTTTTCGTCTGCCTATAATATAATAAAAGCATGAAACGATTGACAAAAACGACGGATCCCGCAATCGCGGAGTTGTTCCGTCTTTCTCCCGAAGACCTCGGCGAGCCCGTCCGCGTACAGGGCGGGGAAAAACGCGCGCGCGGCAACGTCCTGCACGTCGTCAGCGGCGGCAGATATAAGCTGTTCACGGAAGGCGTGGACTATGTGAAGATCCTTTCCCTTTCGGGGACGGGATTTATCAAATGGGCGCGCGGGGAGCTTCCCCTTTCCGAGGGGGATATCGTCGCCGCGGAACAGCCGGGGGAATATGAGATCAACGGCTTATGCACCTTTACGGCGATCAGAAAATGAGGTAAAATATGGAACAGAAACAAAACAATCGCACCGACCGGAAAAAAGACGAAATCAATCCTTCCGACGGGAAAAGTCCGGAAAAGAAATTGACCGCACGGCAGAAAAAAGAGCGCAGAAAACAGCGCGAACTCGAACAGAAGGAGCTGGAAAAAAAGCTCATCGCGGAAGGTAAAATCCCCGTCCGCACCAAATACCGCCCGCGCAGCTTCCTCTGGAATATCGTCGCGGTCTGCATGGCTTTTCTGTTCGGCATCGTCTTTACCCTCGGCGCGCTCGTCGGGGGCGGGTATTTCGTCTCGTCCAAATATTCCGTCAAGGATATTTTCAATGCCCTTAGCATGGATTACACGCAGTACGTGACGGACGAGTATGCGGAAAAGACCGTTCTCGAACTCTTTCAGGACGTCCGCTCCAATTCTTTTGACAATCTCGATTCCATCGGGAAATATACGCCCCTTCTCAAAAATCAGCTGGACAGCATCAACGAACAGCTCGCAGGGCTGGGGGTGATCATCGACGTGGACGAACTTATGAGCGTCAATTTCTCCGATCTCCCCGCTTATTTCCAGGATGAAGTCATCGGAGAGATTCAGCTCGGCGGCATTATCGGCGTGACGCCCGATTCCTCTCCTCTCATGATCTCAATCTGCTACGGAAAAGAGGGTACGGACTACACGGTATCCGACGGAGAATTTGTGCAGATCGAGGGCGGAAAGACGCCCACCACTATCCGCGACCTCACCGAGGACGCGACGGGTATCATCAACGAGATCGAGATCGCAAGCGCGCTCGACGTGAACGCGTCCTCCAACTCGACTCTCCGCTATATCGCGTTCGGTTCCTACGGTATCGATTACGAGATCGTCGACGGAGAGATCGTCATGCTCGGCGACAGCAAGCCCAAGACGTTCGCCGACCTCACCGCAGACGACAGCGATTTCATCAACAATGCGCGCATCGGAGATCTCATCGACACGAGCGACGCGACGTCCGAATTTCTGCTCGCCGTCCGCGACTGGACCGTGGGAGATCTCAAACAGCAAAGCCGCATCGAACGGCTGAAGATCGGCCAGATCTTCCCCGTCGACGAAACTTCTTCTCTGCTCATGCAGACGATGAAGGATTGGCGAATCAAAGACCTGACCGATCAGGATATGATCGATTCTTTGACCATCGGAGACGTGCTCGCCGTGGACGAAAATTCCGCGCAGATTCTCAGATCGCTTGCGGATACCCCCCTCGGCGATTTCAACGAGAAGCTGAATACCCTCCGCCTTTCCGACATTCTCGATACCGAATCCGTCGAAGGCAACAAGATCCTCAGAAATCTCGGCAACAGCACGCTTACGACCCTTTCTTCCGACCTCGAAGCGCTCACCGTTCAGCAGATGTTCGGCGATGAGATCTACGAATACACGCTGAATTACGTGGAAGACGACCGTTCCGAGCCGTATGAAGGCGCCGTTACCACAAAACACTTCGTCGGCGATACCGAAGTTGTGCAGGGGTACTTTGTCAGAAACGATACGGGCGCGTATACGCGCATCGACGAAGCGGACGTGCTTTTTGACGCGGAAATCGCCATGGCCAACCGCGATGAGAGCGCTGTCCGGGCAACGCCTTACTATAAGGAAACGCGCATCCCCGTCGAAGAGGGCTATTCTTACAGCGTCGTGGATTACGACAATGACGGACAGCTCGTGCCGCTCGGAAAAGAAGTGATCAAGGACGATACGGGAGAGTACTATCTCAACGAATCGGGCGAAAAGGTCTTTATCCTCGAAGACGTCATGGGCTATTACACGCGCACGGCGGAGGGACGCACCGATCTCGAACGCATTTACGCTTATACCCTTGACGGGGCTCCCGTGGACGCAAAGGACGTGAAACGCGACCAAGAGACGGGCGCTCCCTATACCGAAATCCGCGAAGAGGTCTTCCTCAAGTATTACTCCCCTCTCGGCCAGACGTTCAATGAATCCGATCTGTATGAAGAAACGCAAGTAACGGAAACTTATACGGCAGAGGACGGTTCCCCTCTTACGCGGTATCTCACGGGCATCTGGCACATGCTGCTCACCGATTCGCAGACGGGCGAAGAATTGCAGTTATCCGTACTCGACATGAACACGCTCATGGACAACATGACGGAAAATATCAACCACGCGACCCTTCTCGAACTTTACGTTTACGGGATCATTTCCTCGTCCGCCGACGTCGACATTTCTTCCCTGCAATATGACCCGAACGGCGGAAGCGATTATGTAAATAACCTCAACGAACTGACCGTGTCGGAGACGGTACGGTTTGTCGATTATATCGTTGCGATTCTGAAACAGGCGCAGGCATAACGGAAATATGCAAAAAAGCGGAAAAACTCCGCTTTTTTGCGTTTCACGGCGAAAAAGTCGTTGACTTGTACGCTCAAATATAGTATAATGGCAAAGCGACGGAAAAATCCGCCGCTTTATTACCTTGCATACCGAGAAGGTATGCCGAACAGACCGGGAGGTGAAATTATTATGGCTAAGTATGAAATGCTCTATTTGCTGAACAGCGAGATGAGCGAAGAGGCGAGAGAAGCGGAAATCAAGAAGTACGCGGACATCGTCACGTCCATGGGCGGCGTCGTCGAGGCGCTGGACAAGTGGGGCGTCAAGAAGACGGCTTACCCCATCAAGTTCAAAACGGACGCTTTCTTCGTTCTGATGACGTTCTCCGCTGAAGGCCCCGTCGTTGCGGAACTTGACCGCGTCGCGGGTATTTCGGGCGACGTATTAAGACGCATGATAACCAAGATTGCGTAAAGCGAGGCAAACATGAACAAGGTGTTTTTGATCGGAAATCTGACGCGCGATCCCGAAATTTCGGAAACGTCCGGCGGGGTCAGCGTCTGCCACTTCTCCATCGCGGTGAACAGAAATTATTCCTCTTCCGACGGAGAGCGTCAGACCGACTTCTTCAATGTGACCGCTTGGCGCGGACTTGCGGACACCATTGCGCGGTTTACGAAAAAAGGACATAAAGTCGCTGTGGTCGGCAGCATTCAGATGAGAACGTATGAGGGAAACGACGGCGTCAAGCGCACCGCCGTGGACGTCATCGCACAGGATATCGAATTTCTGACCGCAAAGAACTCGTCCTCTTCCGACGACGGTTTCTATGACGCGCCGCAGACGCAGAGCGCGCCCGCAAAGAAAAAGCCCACCTTGCAGTCGTTTGACGACGACGGAGACATTCCCTTCTGATAAGGGCAAATAAGGAGTATTGATCATGGAAGAAAAAGAAAAACCCGTAAAAAAGAATTACAAAAAGCAGCCTCATAAGAAGGTCTGCGCGTTCTGCCAGGAGAAAGTCGAGGTCATCGACTATAAGGACGTTGCACGTCTGAAAAAGTTCATCACCGAGGGCGGCAAAATCCTGCCCCGCAGAATGAGCGGCGTGTGCGCAAAGCACCAGAGAGAGCTCGCTACCGCGATCAAGCGCGCGAGAGTCGCTGCGCTTCTTCCCTTCAAAGCGGACTAAAACAGGACAGAAAGAGCGGTTTTTTCGGAAACCGCTCTTTTGTTTGCCCGAGATATAAGGCGCCTCGGCGTTGATATGAGACTTCGTAACAACTCCGGAACTCCGCCCTTCGGCGTCCGTGCGCGGCTTGGGTACGTCATTTTGTTTGTCTTTTCCCCTTCCCGATTGCCTGTCCTTTCGATGGCACCAATCTGTTTTTTTCGGTTGACCCTAATCGTCTCCTCTTTCGGTTGCGCCGTTCGCCTGTCCTTTCGGAAATGTCAGATCGTCTCTTCTTTCAGCTGCCCCGATCGTCTTTGCGTTTCGGTTATGAATAAGCGCCCGCCGCGGATTCTTCTGCGGCGGGCGCTTATCTTTTTCTCAAAGTCCGAAGGAGGTCCCCTCCTTCTTGAAAAACTCCTCATAAATCGCGCGGATGGCGCGCTCGCAGTTGTCGTTATCCACGCCGACGATGATATTCAGCTCGGAAGAACCCTGATCGATCATCCGCACGTTGATACCCGCGCGAGCGATCGCGTCGAACAGCTTCGCACTGGTACCAACGTTCTTGCTCATTCCGTGCCCCACGGTCGCGATCAGCGCAACGTCGTCGAATACGCGCAGATTGTCGGGATTGACTGCCTTTCGGATATCTTCCAGCAATTTTTCCAAAACGCCGTGTTTGAGCACTTCGCTGTCGATGACAAAGGACATCGTATCGATTCCCGAGGGCATATGTTCAAAGGAAACGCCGTGTTTGTCCAGTGCGGAAAGCACCTTGCGCGCAAAGCCGATCTCCGCGTTCATGAGCGATTTCTCGATGAAAATGACGGTGAAATTCTTCTTGCCCGCAATCCCCGTCACGATTCTTCCGCTGTAACGGTATTTGCTGATGGGCAAAATCATCGTGCCTTCGTCCGTCGGGCGGAAGGTATTCTTGATCTGAATGGGGATATTCGCCGCGCGCACGGGGAAAATGGATTCGCTGTGCAGCACGTTTGCGCCCATATAGGAAAGCTCGCGCAGCTCCTTATAAGACATCGCGCGGATGCCGACGGGATTTTCCACGATCCTCGGATCGCAGGCGAGGAAACCGCTCACGTCCGTCCAGTTTTCATACAGATCCGCCATCGCCGCGCGCGCCACGATCGCGCCCGAGATATCGCTCCCGCCGCGCGAGAACGTCTTGACCCTGCCGTCATGTCCCTCGCCGTAAAAGCCGGAAACGACGGCGTATTTCTTGCCTTTGAGCGCCTGCGCCGTAAGATCGAAAGTAAGCTCGCTGTCCAGCTGACCGTCCGGACGGAACTTGACTACGTCGCGCGCGTCGATGAACTCAAAGCCCAGAAGCGCAGCCATAACGCGGGCGGCAAGATATTCCCCGCGGGAAGCGGTAAAGTCCGCGCTGCGCTCCCGCTCGATCTCGCGGCGGGTATCGTCGAGAATGTCGTCGATCGCCATTTTCAGTCCGAGCTCCGCGACGATGCCGCGGAAACGGTCGGCAATCTTGGTAAACGCCTCGCCGCATACGCCCGTCTCTTTCACGCTTTCATAGCAGGCATACAGAAGATCGGTGATCTTGACGTCGCCCCCGAACCGCTTCCCGGGCGCGGAAACGACGACGTATCTGCGCGAATCGTCGCTCTTGACGATCGCGGCGACGCGCTTCATCATGTTGCCGTCCGCCATCGACGTGCCGCCGAATTTGCATACTTTAATCATAACTGATCTCCCTACCTTCCAGGTAATATCTCTTTTCCGCGGCCTCGCCGATAGAAAACGTCTTCTTCGGGAAATTTTTCCCGCCTTTGAGCTGTGCAAAAAATTTATCCTTGTCGGGCGCTTTCAGGAGAACGCCCGCGCAATCCTCTTCCGAAGCGAGCCGACGCAGCTCCTCGTCTCCGTGAATATAGTCGATTTTCCCGCCGTTTGCGCGGATATACCGCTCCGCGATCTCGTCCGTCCGCTGCGCGCCCTCCGCGCCTGCGGGCAGATCGGGAATGAGCACGGTCCCCTCCCGCTTACAGCGCACCTGCGAGGCAAAATAGGAACAGAACGCCTCCGCGTCCGTCTCTTTCACGAGCCGATGAATGGGATGAAACACGACGGAAGGATCGTACAGATTGACCGCCTCGACGAGCGCGAACCGCGCGGGGTGCAGCCTGCGCTCCCGCTCGGGAAGCTCCGACTTTTTCTCCTCCCAGAACGCCTTCGCCGCGGCGATCGAATGATTCCCGTCCGCTACCGCAAAGCAGGGGTCTCCGCGCGAATACAGATCCTGCGCGACGTCCGCCGCGATAAACTCGGGCACAAAATAGCCCTTGAGATGTCCGCCGCCCGACATCAGATCGAAATCGTAAAGCTTTTCCAGATCTTCTTTGAGCAGATCTTTCATCACGCGGTCTTTTTTGTCCTTATAAAACACGATCGCGTGGGGAAATTCCAGCGTCGATTCCCGCCGCAGCGCAATCCGCGCGGGCAGGCGGTCGGGCACCACTTCTTCCGAAGACCGTATGGGCGTCACTTCGCCCGGGCGGCAGGAATATGCCTCGAGATCGATGGCGACGATGAGTCCGCGCCGAATCCCCGAAGCGGTCGTACGCTCGGTGAGGACAAATCCGCGGTCGAGCTTTTCCATCCAGCCTTCCACCATGGCGGTGTGCATGTTTTCGCGGATTTCCGCAATGCGCTCTTCGTCGTTTTCGCCGAGATAAATCTCGGGCAGGATAAAACGAAGGGAAGAAGGTCTGTTTCCCACTTCCCGTTCCACGTTCTGCCAGTATTCCCTGTCGGACGTGTACTGATCGCATGCGATCACCGACCAGTGTCTGAAGTCCTTTTTCGGCAGCAAGATTCTCGGAATACGGATACAATTTCTCATAACGCGCTGTTGATAAAGAGTACGGAAAGGACCGCGAGGACGAGCGCGATGAGTTTTAAGGGAATGTTGCGCGTAAACGCGTTTTTCAGCGCCTTCAAAAACTTCATTTCGTCTTTACCTCCGCGGAAAATTCTTTCCAGTAATATTCTCTGAGGAATTTACGCAAAAGATCGGAATCGACATAGCGGGTGATGGAACCGCGTTTGACGACGGATACGATGCCCGTCTCTTCCGATACGATGATGGTCATGACGTCGGCGACCTCGGTCACGCCGATCCCCGCGCGGTGACGGGTGCCGTAATCCTTGGGATAATCCTTCTGCGTCAGGGGTAAAAAACACCCCGCCGCCTGAACTTTGTCGCCGTAAATGATCATCGCTCCGTCATGCAAGGGGGCTTTCGGGAAGAAAATCCCCTCGACCAGCTGCGAGGAAATATTTGCGTTGAGGGTAACGCCGCTTTCAAGGATCTCCTTGGGCAGGTTTCCGTTGGAAAGCACGATGAGCGCGCCGATATTGTTCTTGGACATATTCTGCACCGCTTTGACGATGCCGGAAACGCATTCCTCCGCATGGACGCGCGCTTTCGGCGCGCTCGCGGCGGGCACGCGCGACACCTTATTTACGTTCCAGATGCTGCGCTTGATCTCCACGCTGAACAAAAGGAGGAAGAACATGGATATGACCATGGCGAAAATACAGTAAAACGACGCATTGAACCCGTTGGAAAACAGCGTGATCACGCCCATGCACAGAATGAGCAGGACGTAAATGGGAATAAGTTTTTTCGCGTTGTTGTCCGAGAGGATCTTGACGACGTAATACACGAGCAGGTAAACGATCAGCCCTTCCAGCACATAAATCCACTGAAAATCCGTGAATACGCCCGCAATCGCCTCCCATGCCTGAGCAAATGTACGCATGGCAAGCTCCTTTGCGCGTTTTTTCGGTATTTAACCCCCGATTACTGTTATTATACAGATTACGGGGCAAAAAAGAAAGTGTTTTTTCTTCTTATTTTGCGCTATTCGAAAAATATTTTCGCAATCGCCTCTTTTAAGGCGCTTTCTTTGGTCATAAGCCCGCTTTTTGAGGCGCAGGAAAGCTCATAAAGGCGGATATAGAACTCCTTTACGCGCTCTTTGCCGAAGCGCGCCGCCGTCTCGCGGTTTTTCTGAACCGCATACGGCTTGATTCCGAGCGCCTTGCCGATCTCCGCGTCCGACCCCGACATCGCGGAAACGTCGTACAGCGTGCGGAAATGCGATGCGAGCGCGCCGAGCGCGGCAATTTCGTCAAAGCCCTTTTCGATGAGATCGTTCAGGATTTCCGTAAATGCGGCAAACGATCTGCGCGACGCCGCCTGCGTCATTTCGTAAATCTTATAATCCGCGTCGCGGCTGACATTCTGTTCCACGATCTCTCTCGTGAGCGTGCCGCCCTGCCCGACGAGCAGGATGAGCTTTTCCGTCTCGCGCGATATGCGCGCCATGCTGCACGAACAGAACTGCGCGAGCGCGAGCGCCGCGTCCCCTTCCGCCTTCACGCCCGCCCGCTTCATCGTGAGATAAATCCAGCGGCAGACGGTCTCCTCGTCCGCGCGCGAACAATCCACATATGTCACGTTGGGTTTTTTCTTCCAGTCGGCAGTCCCGCTCTTTTTCTGCGCGTTGACGATAAGCAGTATCGTCGTCGGGCACGGATCGGCAAAATACCGCGAAAGATATGTCTCGTATTCCTTCTCGGTCGGATAAAATCCGTACACGCGCACCAGCCGCTTTTCGCTCAGAAAGGGATAGACATAGAGCGAATCGCGGAAAGAAGCCAGGGCATCCCCTTTGAGGGAATCCCCTTCGATACGCACGTCGTTGAGCGTCGGCTGCTGAACGCAGCGCTCCCGCAGCATTTTCTCCGCGCTCGCGTGGAAATAAGTCTCCTCTCCTTCGAGATAATATACGGGAGCAATTCCCCCGTCCAGACTTTTTTTCAGCTCGGTGAATTTCATCTATCTGATTATACCATCTTTGAGTCGGAAAATCAAGCCGCCGCAGCTCTCGTCCACAAAGAAATCCGCGCCCAATGCCGCCGAACCCGCAAAGTCCGCTTCCACCACCGTATCTTCCGCCATGATCGCCAGCTTTTCCGCGCTTTCCAGCACATACCGCACCCCGTTCACCGTAAAGTCGCGTGAAACCGCGATCGGCGTTTCCCGAAGCCCCGTCTCGGTCTCTTCATACAGATAAATGCATTCGGTATCCAAAAACGCGGCGGTATTGACCGCGTCGACAATATCCTCGTCCAGCACGATCACGGCGGAAAGCGTTCCCCCGTAATTGCGGGCGAGAAAATTTTCGCATTCATACACGGAGATGTCCCCGTCGATGACGAGCACGGCACCCGACGGCGTGCGGATAAGCATCGCGCTCGAACCATCTTCGCTGTATACGCTGATCTTGCACCCCGAAAATACGGCGTTTTCGTAAATCATGCAAAAGGCAAACAGCGCGGAAAGCGCACAGGCGGCAATTATCCTCATTTTCCTGACCATGCGCACCCGTTCGGACAAAGCGACGCAGGATATCAGCCAGACCGTTCCGCCCGCACCCAGAGAAAAGCCCGTGAGCACGAAGGTGAAATCGGCGGAGGAAAACGCCCAGACAAGCAGGGCGAACACGCTCTCGGGGCAGGCCATGAAAACGGGCGCCGCCGCAGGAAAGATCAGAGAAAGCGCCGTGCAGGCGATGAGAAGCGGGAATATCACGCTCAGCGCGGGAATGACAAAGAAATTGAGGAGCATTCCCCACACCGAATAGTACCCGAACGATTCGACGAGAATGGGAAACGTGAAGATCTGCACGGCAAGCGCGGCGGAAAGATAGGAAGAAAGCCATGCGGGGAGGCGGCGCAGGGCGCGCGAAAAGCTGCCCGAAAAGAGCGCCAGCCCGATACACGCGCCGAAAGACAGGCGGAACCCGACGGCAAAGAACTGCGCGGGAGATACAAGCAGAATGCAAGCCGCGGCAAAGGCAATGCCTTCCAAAAAATCGCTCTTTTTTCCGAACGCGCGCACTGCGCCCGCCGCACTGCACATGATGAGGGCGCGGACGGAAGATACCGTGAACGCGCACAGCGCGCAATACCCTGCGGAGAGCAGGACCGCGGGGATCAGCCGCCATCTGCCGAGCGGCCGCCCGATCAGATATACCGCCGAAAACAGAATGCCGATATGCAGCCCCGATACGGCGAAAATGTGCGCGATTCCTCCTGCGCGGACGGCGTCCAGCAATCCGTCGTCGATCCCTTGCGAATTTCCCGTCAGAAGCGCGAAGGCAAGACCGCCTTCCTCGCCCGGCATGACTTCCTTAATCAGGGCGCGGATTTTTGTATTCAGAAGCAGAAAAGGCGAACGGCTTTTCCCCGCGATCACGGCTTCCGACGCGCTCGCCGTATAGCGGATATCCGAACAGTATTCGTACAGTTCGCCCGAATCCGACCCGTCGGGAAGCGGGATTTTTTTGATTTCCCCTTCAAACGAGAGGATATCCCCCACGCGCACGTTCTGAACGGAAAGCGTCAGCCGCAGTTTTCCGCCCGTTTTTCTGCCGTCCAGCGAAAGAGAATCGAGCATGACGGAAGAATATCCGTTCCCCTCGGAGACGGAAACGACGGTGCCCGACACCTCATATCTTCCCGAATCCGCGCCCGACGAATAATCCGCCGTATAAGCATGAAGGCACAGCGCGCCCGCGCCGCAAAAGAGCAGAAATACCGCAAAGCGGGCAAGGGAACGGCGCGCCGACAGCGGATGACGGATGAAGAAGATACAGAACAGTCCGACAGACAAAAGGTCTGTCGGACGGAAGAGCAAAAATCGGATTTTGAAATACAGGAAAACGCCCGTCGCGATACCGAACGCGGCAAACACAAACGGGCGGAAATTGATTGTTTTGCGAGGCGGTTCCACAGCGGAAGCCGTCAGGCGAGGGAGATACGGTCGGATACGGAGCGGACAAACAAGCCCTTCTCCTCGCCGAGCGATACGCAATCGCGCACGAAGGAGGTAAACTTCTCCCCCGGGCGGATGACGTGGAAGATGTTGCAGAGGATGACCATGACCTCGTCCATATACAGGGCGACGCGGTCTTCCAGCGCGCCGCGGATAAAGGCGATCACCTCGAACGGGGTGAAATCGTCCTCCGTCTTTCTCAGCACGGCGCCGTTCTCCACGCGGAAGCGTTCGAGGCTGAGCGCGCGGTCGTTTTTATAGAAATAATCATTCCCCAGCGCGCGTTCGCGGCGGAATGCGCAGGCGTCGATGAGAGAATCCAGGCGGCTTTCCACCTTGGTGCCGCTCTTTGCGATGCCGAACGTCGTAAGGCAGCGCTTTTTGAGGAACGCGCGGGAAATGGGTTCTTCCGTCGCGACGATCTCTTTCAGGCGCGCCATGATCGCGGCGTCATTCTCGCCGCCCGTCACGAACGCCGCCGATTCCGCACCCGTTTCCTTGACGGCACGGTACGGCTTGCGGTATTTGTTCAGCCATGCGCCCGCCTTCTTGTCCGCACCCGTCAGGCGGTCGAGCATTTCCTTGATGCGCTTGATTTCGCGCTTGGGATTGTTGTAATAGTTGACCGAATACACGCGCATCACGTTCCAGTTGCCGCGCTTGAGCGTCTGAATCTGCAAGACGTTACGGTCCTTGACGGAGAACTGTTCGGTCCCGTCGCAGATGACCGCAAGGATGAAGCGGTGCTTGTTCTTGGGGTCGACGACGGCGACGTCGATCTTGAAATCGGACGCGCCCACGTCGCAGCGGCAATCATAGCCGCAGCCCGTAAGCTCGGCGGCGATAAATTTGCCGATTCCCGCGCCGCCCTTGACAAACGCGGAATTGACGGCGAGAGTCGTCCTGCCCTTCTCCGCAAATTCGAGAAAGGCTTTGAGCCCCGCAACGCCCTTCGAGGAAGTCTTGCCGAGATCGATCATGCCCGCCGTCATCGTCGAGAAGATGAGCATTTCTTCCCTTGCGCGGGATACGGCGACATTCAGACGGCGCCAGCCGCCCGCCTGATTGAGCGGCCCGAAATTGAGGGATACGCGCCCCGTCTTGTCCGGCCCGTAACAGACGGAAAAGAGAATGACGTCGCGCTCGTCGCCCTGTACGTTTTCGAGGTTCTTGACAAAGAGCGGCTCCTCGCGCTCGTATGCGGCGCTTTCCAAATGCCGTGCGGAGATCTCGCGGGTCAAGAGTTTGTCGATATCGTCGCGCTGCGCGCTCGAGAAGGTCACGATTCCCATGCTCGAACGGGACAAGGCGGGATCGGACAGACGGCGCACGACTTCCGCGACCAGCGCTTCCGCCTCCTTGCGGTTGCGCTTGGTGAATCCCCTGTCATAAGTGCCGTCCACCTGAATGAGTTTCACCTTGCTTTCCAGCGCGTCGGGCGAAGGGAAGGTGCACAGCTTGTTGTCGTAATACATGATATTGGAGAACGCGATCAGGCTCTCGTGCTTGCTGCGGTAATGCCAGAGAAGGTGCCGTTCGGGCATTCCCAGCGCGAGGCAATCGTCGAGGATGCTTTCGAGATCTTCGTTTTCGAGATTCTCCTCGTCCACATAGGCGGAATGGAAAAAGCTCGTCGGAGGGAGCTGTTTGGGGTCGCCCACGACGATCGCCGCCTTTGCGCGCGCAATGGAGCCGATCGCCTCCGCCGTGGACATCTGCGACGCCTCGTCGAAGATGACGAGATCGAACTGATCGGCGACGGGCTGCAGATACTGCGCCACGGTAATGGGACTCATGAGCATACAGGGCGCGACGCGGCGGACAAGTTCGGGCACTTCCTCGAACAGTCCGCGCAGCCCCACGCCGCGCAGATTGCTCTTGGAAAGGCGGGCAAACGCCGAAACTTCCACGCTCAGGCTTCCGTCCGTATCCTGCGAGGGAAGACGGGAAATGAGGTCTGCGCGGATCTTGTCGCGCGAAAGGCGCGCAAATTCCTCCCACTCGAGGCGGAATTTTTCGATGGTGTCTTCCAGCGTGCCTACCGTCATGCGGGAAAGGCAGGGATCGGCGGGGATATTGATCTCCAGAAAGTTCTTATAGACGTTCTTTTCAAAGCCGGAAAGGATATTCTCCCCGCGCAGTCTGCCGCTTTCCAGGGCGTCCGAAATGAAGGTAAGCCCCGCTTTGCCGAGCTGTTCCGCCGTCGCGCGGTACATGCACCAGTTGGGGAGCATGTCGATATTGTCCAGAAGCGCGCTCGCCTTGGACGAATAATAATCGAGCACGTCCTCTTCGCGGATTTTTTCGGGGTCGGCGTTGGTGACGGTCAGAAAATGCCCCTGCGCCGCCTCAAAGCTCGCGGACGCCTTGATATAGCCCTCGAGAACGGGCGCGGTATATCCGTTCGCCGCGCGGATGCACATTCCGTTGAAAGCGTCGGGATTGTAATCCATGAACACGCCCGAGCACATCTCGTGCAGCTTATAAAGATCTGCCAGGAATTCGCTCCTGCGCTTGAAGACGATATTGCCGCCGCGGTCGGTGAACGCCGACGAAAGCTGCGTATTCTTGCGGATACGGTCGATCGCGTCGTAGATCTCCACGACCGTCTGCAGATATTTGGGGATATCCTCCTCTTCGGGCTTCACGATCGCGGCGCGCGTTAAACGCTTCGCCGCGCCGACCGCCGCCTTGCAAAGATGATAATCCCCGCCCTGCTCGCAGAATTTCTTCAATTCGTCAAAATCCTTCCCCTGATCGATGAGGGTGCGGAAATGCTTGTAATAGTAAGCGAGACAGTCGTCGAGCCGCTTGTTCGCGTTGTAGAAGAGATAAAATTCCTGCTCGTCCACGCGGGAGAAATACCGCTGATATACGCCCGAAGAGAGGTTCCCCGCAATTTTCGCGAGCGTATCCAGCTTGCGCTGGGTGAGCGTGCTCACCTTCTGACGGTAAAATTCGAGGAAAAGCGCGAGATATGCCTTCAAATGGCGGATCTCCGTGAGGACGACTTCGCACGAGCAGTAGACGGTATCCCGCAATTCTTGCGAATATTCGGTCAGGTTGACGTTTTCGAAGGGGGAATTGGCGACGCCGCCGCATTCCTTCGCCGCCGCCGCGGCGGATAATATCATGCTCTTGCACTCGGCGAGCCGCTGTTCGGTGAGGGTATCGTAAAAGGAACTCTCGATGTCGAGAATATCGGGCGCCGATTTATTCTGCAAATAATACAGGATCGCCTGATAAACGGAAATGCCCAGGCGCCGCTTTTTATGCAGAGCGCGCACGGGTTCTTTGAGCTGTTCGCGCAGGCGCACGATCTCCTCCGCGTGCTCGGAGAATCCGTATTCCCCGTCTTCGCGCTTTAAGTCGAGCGTGTTTTCCATGCGGCGCAGGACGTCCGCCTTATCCGCCTTGTTGGAATGCAGTTCCAGGCAGAAATCGCCGATACCGAGCAGATCGAGGCGCTTTTTGACGACGTCGAGCGCGGCTTTCTTTTCCGCGACGAACAGCACGCGCTTGCCGTTTTCCAACGCGTTGGCGATGATATTCGTGATCGTCTGGCTCTTGCCCGTCCCGGGAGGGCCGTGCAGGACGAAGCTCGTCCCCGTCTGAGAGAGGGAGATCGCCGAAAACTGCGAGCTGTCCGCGGGGAGCGGCGTGAGCGTCTCCGTGGGATAGCTGTCGTCCTCTTCCGTCGCCTGCACCGGCTTATAATCGGCGCGGTTGTTCAAAAGCGCCGAAACGAGCGCGTTCTTTTTCAGTTCCGCAAAGTTCTTGCGGATATCGTTCCACATGAGATAGCGTTGGAAAGAAAAAGTCGCAAGATACACGTCGGTGCATACGTCCCAGCCCTTCATGTTCGCCGTCTCCGCGCGGACCATGGCGAGAATCTCGGAAATTTTCAGCGCGGAAACGTCCCCGCCCAGACCGCGCACGTCGATGTTGAACTCTTGTTTGAGAAATTCCAGCAGCGTGGAATTGACGAAATATTCCTTTTCCCCCGCGTCGAGCGCGAAATCCTCGTTCCCCTTCGCGCGGCAGACGTCGACGGGCATGAGCACGAGCGGAGCGTATTTGGGCTGACCGTCCTCTTTGCTGACGTATTTCAGAAATCCGAACGCGAGATAGAGAATCTTCGCTCCCGTCTCTTCGTCCGCTTCCTTGTTCTTGCGCAAAAGCCGCTGGGTCGTTTCCGTCAGCGATTTGGAATCGCCGAACGCGCGCAGAATCCCCTTGCCCTGTTCAAGCGCGATGAGCTCGCGCATGGGCGCAAGCGCGCCCGCCGCGCCGAACGGCGCCTCCTCCGTTTCCCCCGGCGTGCTTTTAAGCCGCACGCTGTCCTTATCGGCGAGAACGGCATACAGCGCATCGCAGTCCGTCGAACACAGATGAAGCGCGTTTCTGCCCGTGAAGTTCAAAAGCTGGTTTTTCGCCGTCAGATCGAGCAGACGGCGCTCCCACTGCTTGTTCTTGGGCTGTTTGCCTTCCAGATTCAGCTTGCGGAAGCTGGGAAGCGGCGCGGGCGCGTTCTCGTCCGTCGCCTCGTCCTCTTTGATCAGCTCATATCCGTGAAGCCCCTTTCCGCGCAAAGGAAGCGGCGTAATGCGCCCGATCCTGCAACGGCGGATATCCACGAAATATTCGTAATAGTTTTCCTGTAATTTCTGTCTGAAATGCGTCTCGGAGGGCGTGAATGCGATATTGCGCGCGGTGAACAGGTCGGAGACGTCGAAAAAGCTTAAATTGTTGATTCCTTCCGAAACGTATTTGCCGACGATCTCCGCGTCGTCCGTCACGCTGTCCAGAAAACAGCTGTCGTACAGCCAGACGCCGACCGATACGGCGTTTTTCCCCACCGCAATGACGGGGTGCAGGCGCGCCGCTTCCAGGCACGCCGCCGCGAACACGGCGAGCTGAAGTTCGGACGCCTTGCCCTCTTTGAGGAGCAATTCTTTGCCCGCGGCGCAGGGGACGGAGAGATCGGTCTCTTCCGTCTTTTCCAGCGCGCGGCTCTTCAAAGACGCATAGATCGCCGCCGCGATCTGGCGCACGGTATTTTTGTCCGCACCCGCATAGCCGAGAAACTCCGAATCCACCTTCCACTTTTTCAGGCGCGTCCCCGCGTCGGCAAGGATATGCGCGCAGTCGGAAAGTCTGGGCCGCACGTACGCCGACAGATATTCCGCATTCGAATCGAGCCCGCCCCACCAGTCATAGGGCAGCACCGTGACTTCCGCGTTCTCGCGGCAGATCTCCGTTCCGTCCACGCTCGCGGCAAACTCCGCCGTACAGGTGCGCAGTTCGTCGCACTCGGCGAGAAAGAGCGGAGAGAAGATACTTTCCGCATTCAGTTCCACCGAGCTTTCGAAGGGCACTTCCGCCGTCGCTTCGTAGGGAACGAGCAGTCCGTCCGCGTTTTCCGCGGTCACTTTGACGCTGACGCTCTCCGTCCAGTCGTTTTTGATCTGTACGGACGCGGACGTGCGGAAATAATAGTCCGCATAGCCGACGACCTTGGGAAGCCTGATAAAAAGCGTCAGTTTGTCTTTGAGCGCGTTTTTTGTTTTCTGTACCGCCATGGTTCTCCTCTCCCGCAAATGCGCGGGCGCCGCAAAATTCCGTTCCCCGATATTATACCATATTTTACCGCCTTTTGCAACCGTTGGACGGCTGCGGCGTTTTATTTCTTATCCCCCTGCGCCGTTTTATAATTATATCGAAGCTTCCCGAAGGGGGGGTCGATATATTTTTTATATTTGGGCGGCGGCATTACGCAAAGGAGAACGGAACATGAAACGGAAGTATGTACCTATTGAACAGGCAATCGCTTGGGGCAAAGAGCAATGCGCCCCGTATTTCGACAATGACGCCAACGTCGGTATTTGTGCCGTCGTTGACGTGTCGGACATGGGTTATTGCAAAGACGGCGTAACACGCTGGTATTATTTCGACATGGACGGCGTGCCGTGTTATACGCTCAAATTTTGAGTGCGTTGGAGCTGTGCTAACGGCTATACGGGCAAATACATTTGACAAAGGAGAAGCGAAACAATGAAAAACGGAACGGACAGATACATTGAAACGGTCGCATATCTCGGCAAGTTATACGACTATGCGAACGGCAAGTTATTCGGCGGGGAACTTGTAAAGCCCGTCATAACGGTACAGACGGACGAACGGAACAAAACAAACGGCTGGTGGTCGCGCGGTAAGGTATGGAAATGGAAAGATACTGTTCCTGCAAATTGCGGCTCATGCGAAGTTGCTATGGAGTGTTGCGAAAATCCTAATTCGCCG
>CASGEQ010000100.1 GCA_949300535.1 uncultured Bacillota bacterium | reverse complement strand
CTTTCTCTTCTTCACGGAAGGTTTTTCATAAAACTCTTTCTTTCTGAGGTCGCCGATGATGCCGTCGCGGGAGCACTTTCTCTTGAAGCGGCGCAGTGCGCTCTCCACATTCTCGTTTTCTCCGACTCTGATCGTGGACATACTTTCTACCCTCCTTCGCCTGAGCACTTAATACCCGATTATTATAACAGACGCGGGGCGGGTTGTCAATTTTTTTCGCCCGCAATTTTTACTTTTTTTACTCAGAGCGAGCGGATGGCTTCGACGGGTTTCTGCCTGACCGCCTTCCGCACGGGCAGAACCGTCGCAACGACCGACGTTACCAGCGCAATGGCGAATACGATCGCCGCGTTCAGCCAATCGAAGAGCATGACGCGGAACGAGGCGACTTCCTGCGCGATCAGCTGAGCATTGACGATTGCGCAGGCTCCGAGGCTGCCCGCGCATCCGAGCACGAAACACGCCGCCGTGATGACGAGCGATTCTAAAATGAAGATCTTGAATACGTCCACGCCGCGCGCGCCGACCGCGCGCAGAATGCCGATATCGCGCTTCTTTGCGTTGATGCTCGCTGAGATAAAGTTATAGAGCAGAAGCGCGGAGAACAGCGCAAGCACGACCGCTACGGTCCCCAATGTGACCATCAGCTTATCCGAAATATTCTGACCTCTCGCGATCTCCGGCATAAATTCATAGGGAACGTCGTAAATTGTGCCCGTTTCGTCCAGATACAGCCCGTCGACCGAGCGCATGAGCGTCTTGCTCAGCTGCTTGCGGGAGGAGAACAGCGGCGAAAACAGATACTGACAGTAGGCGCCCTCTTCTTCCGTAAAATCGGAACTCTGGAAATAAAGGGGGAACGCCTGCGCAATCCTGTTGACGGCGCTCTGAGAGGTCCTCCGCTGCGTATCCAGCCAACTGTATTCTTCATAGAACCCGTCCGAAACATAGCACAGCGCGGACATGGAATAGGCAAATTCGTCTTCGAACATCTCGTCGACGTACTCATCCCCCTTTCTTCCGCTGAATTCCTCGTGCACGTCGATGACCGCCGTCACGACGGGATTGATCGTTTCCGTCCCCATAGTGATGGGGATGGTTTTCCCGAGGATATCCTCATAGGACGAAATCTCCTCGATCACGGGCACCTCTCCCGATTCCGCCAGATATCCGTATTCGCGGAAACAATCGTATACGTTGTAGGAAAGCGCGATCTCGTTGGGCGATTCGGGATATCTGCCCGCAAGAAGCCCGAACGTCCCGTCTTCCACCAGGGCGGAAGCGTCCGCAAACGCAGTGAATTTCTGCATGGTGTTGTAGTACTTTTTGTTCGTGAAATAGGGATTGACCTGAGAGCGGTATTGTGCGTCGGTAAAATAAATTTTCGTGCGGTTGAAGTTGAAGGCAGGGACAAAGCGGAACGCAGGATACCGTTCGCTCAGCTCCTCGACCTCCGACTGCGAAAAATGCGACAGATTCGCGTTTCCCGTGTCTACCTGCAAATCGTACGCTTCGTCGCCGTTTTTCATATGCACGATACCGTGCTTGGTGACGACAGCCGCGCCGTATTCCGAGGCATTGAGAAGGTTCGCGCCGATCTTCCCCTCATCGTAGGTGATGAGCGTGGAAAACACGCCGAACACGATAAAGGCGATCGTGGACAGAAGGACGGTAAACGCGAGCCTCAACGGCTTCACGCGAAGGCCGGAAAGCCCCATGCGGAAGGCATGGCGAAGCGGGAAACGCGACTTGATGAAATTGCTTTCGTCCTTTTGAGGGGCGTCGGTCTCTTTCTGCACGGTCGCAGAAAATCCGCCCGACGGCGCGCTCTCTGCCGACTGCTTTTCCGAGGAGATGACAAAACTCCCCTTTCCGTTTTTCAGGAAACGGCAGATCTCATCCAGATCCTCCTGCGTGAGCGCCGCGCCGCAGGAAACGGACAGCTCCTTCTCGGAAACGCGGACGAGATTGTTTTGCCCGTCCGCCGCCCCTTCCGAGCGGGTGACGTCGGAAATGATCTTCCCGTCTTTGAGTTCGATGATGCGGTCGGCGTACTGTTCGGCAAACTCCCGATCGTGCGATACCACGACGACGAGTTTATCCTTCGACAACTTTTTCAGCGTATCGAACACCTGTTTCCCCGTCTCGGAATCGAGCGCGCCCGTCGGCTCGTCCGCCATGATGATCTCGGGTTCCTTGACGAGAGCGCGCGCGATCGCGACTCTCTGCTTTTGTCCGCCCGAAAGGGTATTCGGGCGACGCCTTTCGTATCCTTTCAGATCGACGGCTTCCAGAATCGAACGTATTTTCTCTTCGTCGCGCGGTTTTCCCTGCAATTCGAGCGCGAGCGCAACGTTCTCCTCGATCGTGAATTCGTTGAGAATATTGTACTCCTGAAAGATAAATCCGACGTATGTATTGCGGTAAGAATCGAAATCGCCCGGCGTGAAGTCTTTGGACGACTTGCCCTTGACGATGATCTCGCCTTCATCGGGAGAATCCAGCCCGCCCGAGACGTTCAAAAGCGTGGATTTTCCGCTTCCCGACTTGCCCAACAGGAACACCATGCCCCGTTCGGGAAAATTGACCGAAACGCCGTCGAGCGCAACGACCGTTTCCCCTTTGGTCGTATAGCGTTTGACCAAATTTTTTACCTGTAACATAACTCCCCCCGTTGTTGTATTACAAATTACAGAGAATATTTCTCCGCTTTTTCCGCTATAAATTCGTACGATACGCGAAGTTCTTCCAATCCCGCATAATCGTTCTGATAATTTTCGATGAGCACGGGCCCGTCAAATCCCACGTCCCGAAGTCTGAGGAACAGTTCGTCAAAATCGAACGTCCCCCGCCCCGGCAGACACATTTTTCCGTTCTCGTCCACATCGCTCACGTGGATGTGTTCGAGCGATTCGCCCATCTCTTCCAGGTATTCGTAATAAGGATATCCCGTAATGCGCGCCTGCTTGATATCCAGAACCCCTTTCAATGCGGGACAGCGCGCTTTGAGTTCGCGAAATACCCCGGGACGGTTGTAAAATGCCCATTCGACGTTCTCGTAACAGAGCGTAACGCCGTACTTCGCGCAAAAATCGTATATCTCCTGCGTCAGCGCGCCCACGCGGGCAAAATCTTCGCGGAAAGTCCGCTTGATGCGGGCGATGCCGTGGAACGTATACGCTTTCGCGCCGAGAATCTGCGCCGAGCGCATTACCTTGTCCAGCCAGGCGAATGCGTCCTCCTTCACGCGCGGATGCGCATTGTAGAGCTGCGGCTCGAACTGCGTGTTCAGATCGTGCACCGAATGCACTTCGAGCGTTCCCTTCCGCTCGGCAAGAAGTTCGGAAAACGACGGTTCGTATTCGCGGAAGGAGGTGAGAAACACCTCCGCACAGCCGATCTTCCAATCGTTGAAGAGCGCGACCGCCTCTTCGTTGTATGCCTTCATAAACAGCGTCGCCGTGGAAATTCCCGCTTTCATCAGTAAAATATCTCCATGATCTCATCCGCCGCCTTATCCATGAACCCGCGCGTACAGTAAAGCGTGAGGATGGTGAAGCGGTCCCTGATCTTATATGCCTCGAACAGCATTCTGCGGACGGTATCCGCCGATACGTCCAGATCGGAAAAACGCACGGGACAGCCGAACGCGCTCAGCGCTTCTTTCACCCGTTCGGAAGAAGGGAGCTTTTCCGCCTCTTTTATCACGAGCTCCTTCTTTTCAAAATCGGGACGGTCTTTTAAGGTGTGATACAGGTATAAAGACACCATCGTCCCCAATCCCACTTTCACCCCGTGCAGGGGGATGGGTTTGCCGCGGCGCAAAAAGTCCATTTCAAGAAAATGGCTCATATGATGTTCTGCGCCCGACGCGGGCCGCGAATTGCCCGCGATCACCATCGCGTATCCCGATACGAGCAGGGCGTCCATCAGCCGATCGGCGCCGACGCCGTCTCCCGCGATGAGCTCGGGAAGGCATGCTTCACACGCATGAAGCGCCTCATACATCAGCCCCGCCGCCTCTTTTCCGTATTTTTCACCCGTAAGATATGAAGAAATGCGCCAGTCGGTCAGGCAGCAGTGCTTTGCGAGGATATCCCCCACGCCCGCGCCGATCATGATACGCGGCGCATTCCGCAAAACATCTGCGTCCATGAGCACGTCCGAAGCGGTCTGCGCGGGACGGGTGATCTTGAACCCGTTCTCGATGAGCGGCGTCACGCCCGAGGCATACCCGTCCATGGACGGCGCCGTCGCGAATACTCCGCTCGGCTTGCCCAGACGAAACCCTGCGCATTTGGCGACGTCGTTGAGCGTGCCCGAGCCGACTGCCAGAAGATAATCGCAGTCCGTCCCTTCTTTCATCGCGCGCGCGACCGTCTTTTCGTCCGCGACAGGTTCGCGCTCGGGATAAGTATATTCCTTTACCGTGCAGCCCGCACCGCGGAGTCCGTCCGTCGCCTCGCGCGAAAACGCGGCGGTATTTTCGTCCGTCAGCACGAGCACGCGCTTCCCCGCGACGGATGAATAAAACACGGGAAAGCCGTTCTCTTTTCTGCGTTCGGCATTGACGCCGAACCTGCGCGAAAGCGCCTCGATGTCCATAAATCCTCCGTTTCCGAAAAATCCGTGTCGGGCTCACGGCAGCGACACGGATGATAAGCGGCAGACGCCGCAAAACAACAGATTATTTGCAGACGAAATTACAGAGGATCCCCTCGTCATAATCGCCGAATCCCCTGCCGAACAGGGAGAATCCGCCGCGGTGCACCGCGTCCTCGGGCACGAAAATGCGGAAGCGGATCTGCTCCCCCGCCGCGATCCCGAGTTCGGACAGCTTCACATCGGAGACCTTGATCCCGCAAATGAACGTACCTTCGTTGTTGACGACGACGAGGATCTTTTTGCCGTACTGACCGAGGTTCCCGTACCACCAGGCGGGGTTGCACGTCCCCGATCTGTCATTATACTCGCCCTTGCTCGTGAAATAGCCGAGCGTGTGTCCGTTGACCGCAAAGTGGATATCGCTGGGGTAATACGCCGAATAGCCCGGCGCTTCGGATGCAAGCTCCATGGAGAACTGCAATTCGATGAGTTCTGAATTTTCCGTCAGATAGTTGGGGACGAGATATTCCACATATCCCCACGAAAGCCACAAAAGTCCCGCCTTGATACGGTCGGGATAGGAGAAGCAGGAAGGATCGTCAAATCTTCCGATCACCTTTTCGCGCGTGACAATGCCGCAGGTCGGATGCACGTCATACCCTACATAATGCCCCACGTCGATATGCGCCGACTCCACTTTCCCCTCCGTCTGCGGATTGTTGAGAAAATCGATAATGATCTTGTCCGTCGCAAGGCAGCAGATTTTCTGCGTGCCGCGGATCCCCGACGAAGAAGTGATCTCGATCAGCCCCGCTTCATGCAGTTTTTTGATATGCGAAGTGATCGCGCCGTTAGAGATATCGAACCGCTTGGCAAAATAAGCGAGATTGAGTTCGCCCTTTTGCAGAAGTTCGTCCAGAATTCCCAGCCGCACATCCGAATCAAGCGCTTCATACAGAAGCTTTCCCTGTTTGAAGTCTTTCAGATATATCATGTTTCCACTCCCGTTTTTGTTCCCGTTTTGTTTTTACTCTCCGTAAAAACATATATTGATATTATACTCCCCCTTCTTTTCGCCGTCAACAAATTACACGAAGAATGTAAATGTTTTATTTTATTCTGAATAAAATTTTACCGGTTTTTCCATAATTTCCCATTTAGTTTCCATTGATCGGGAAAATATCCTTTTGTTTTTTATGATATATTCAGTTATAAACAAAACTGTCAGCAAAAAAGCGGTGCGGGGATCCCCGCACCGCTTGACGCTTCCGTCTTATTTTTTTACCTTTTCCAGAAGTTCCGCGACGTCCTTTTTCACCTGTTCCAGCTTTGCGTTCGCTTCCGCCTCATCCTTTGCCTTGACCGAGTAATAGATCTTCAGCTTAGGCTCCGTTCCCGAAGGGCGTACGCAGACGAAAGACCCGCCTTCCAGTTCATAGTAAACGCAGTTCGTCTTGGGAATGTCGAGCGTTTCCGTCCTGCCGTCCGCCGTCTTGCGCACGGACGCGGAATAATCGCGCACCGCCTCCACTTTGAAAGGTCCGAACGCCTCGACGTCCACGGTTTTGAGCGCGTCGACCACCGCGTTCATCTCCTTCATCGCATTCAGCCCGCTGTACTGGATGGAGAAATTCTTATCGAGCACATAACCGTATTTTGCGTAGATCTCCTGCAATCTCTGATAGACGCTCTTGCCGATATAGGTGTAGTAGCAGACCATTTCCGCGCAGAGCATGGACGCAACGACCGCGTCCTTGTCGCGGGAATGGGTGCCGCGCAGATAGCCGCAGGACTCTTCGAAGCCGAATACGTATGTATGCGAGCCGTCCGCTTCCCACTGCTTGATCTTTTCGCCGATAAACTTGAATCCGACGGGCGTTTCAAAGAGCGCAACGCCGAAATCGTCGCAGATCGCCTTCGCCATGCCCGTGGTCACGAACGACTTGACGACCGCCGCGTTCGCGGGAAGCGCGTTCTCCTCTTTGAGTCTTGTCAGAATATAATCGAGGAGCAGAATGCCGACCTGGTTGCCGGAAAGCGCGATGAATTCGCCCTTATCGTCCTTGATCGCGACGCCCAGTCTGTCGGAATCGGGGTCGGTGCCGAATACGACGTCCGCGTGAATTTTGTTCGCCAGCGCAATGCCCATCGACAGCGTTTCCTTGAATTCGGGATTGGGTACGGCGACCGTCGAAAACTCCGTATCCTTCGTCGTCTGTTCCTCGACGACCGTCACGTTGATCCCGAGCAGTTTCAGAATGCGCATGACGGGAACGTATCCCGAGCCGTGCACGGGCGTATAGACGAGTTTGAGGTCCTTTCCGCACGCCTCGACCGCCTTCTTGGAAAGGGTCAGCTTGGAAAGCTCCTCAATATAGGTATCGTCCACTTCCTTGGGAACGGGTATGATGAGCGAGCTCATTTCATCGCCCGTGACGGAAAGATAGTCGTCGATCTTTGCAATGAACTTCACGACTTCTGCCGTCGCTTCGGGAGACATCTGCGCTCCGTCTTCCCCGTATACCTTATAGCCGTTGTATTCCTTGGGATTGTGCGACGCGGTGATCATGATTCCCGCGATCGTGCCGAGATAGCGCACCGCATAAGAGAGCATGGGCACGGGGTGCACGTCGTCAAACAGATATGCCTTGATTCCGTTCTTTGCGAGCACGCTCGCCGCCGCCTTTGCAAAGACCCGGCTGTTGCGGCGGGTATCATACGAGATGACAACCCCCTTCCGCATATCTTCTTTGGGCAGCGTCTTGATATATTCGGAAAGTCCCTGCGTCGCGCGCATGACGGTATAGATATTCATCATATTCATACCGTAGCCGATAATGCCGCGCATACCCGCCGTACCGAATTCCAGCTCGCCGCCGAAACGGTATTCCTTTTCCTTCTCATCCGCAGAAATTGCGGTAAGTTCGCGCTTCGCCTCTTCGCAAAGCCTCGGATCGTTAAGCCACTTTTCGTAATTTTCCTGGTAACTACTCATCTTTCACTCCTTTATTTTCGGGCGTAGCCGCCCCGATTCCCCTGACTGAATTTAACCCCCGAGAACGTCCGTGCCGTCCCCGGCATTTTCGATTTTATGGAAAGAAACGAAATATTTCTTTCTCTCTTCCTCATAGTAATTGACAAACTGTACGCAAAGAAGCAGCAGATAGCTCGTCGGAACGGTAAGAAGCAATGCGCTTCCCACCGTGAACAGCGCTGCAATCACATTGCCGATGACGATCGCATAGACGCAGATCAAAAAGGTGGAAAATCTCACGCCGAAGTCTTTCCGCGCTCCGAAACTGCGCCGCATCGCTTCCCCGAGCCGCTTTCCGTCCGCAATCGTCGCGGGCATCCATGCGGATACCGCGGTGAGTTTCAGCGCTTGCAAACACACGAGCGCCGTCACGGCAAGAAACACCGTCAAAAGCAGCGGCAGGAAGGAAAGCAGATAGAAGAAGAAAAACCAGCATATGAGCACGGACGCAACGTCATACACGAAGGTCAAAGGCACATATACGAGCTGATATAACGACGCCTTTCCGAGATTGGAAAAATATGCGGGCGCAAACTTCGCGTGCGTGAAAAGGCGCATTCTGTCGTTAATGACGCTCCCCATCGCAAACGTACACAGACCGTTGACGAAACGGGACACGAGATAGATGACGCACAGTCCCACAACGGACCCGACGATGGAAGACATATTCTGTCCGATCAGCGCGACCAGATCTTTGAGCGCCGCGGTGAACTGCGCCTGAAAGCCCTGCAGGTATTCGGCGTCCGCGGAGATAAACGCCGCCGCCACTTCCTGCAACAGCCGCTTGAGTTCCGCGATTTCTCCGCTGTCCACAATCACGCGGAGGTTCACGGTCAGAATCACATAGGCAAGGCTGAACCCGATCACTCCCGTGATGAAACGGTATAAAAGAATTTTGTAGGCGTTGGAAAAATCATCCGTCAGGATGCGGAAAGAATTTCTCAGTCTCATATCAAAGCTCCCTGTAACTTCTGAGCAGGTCTTCCCTGTCGAGATTCTCCGTTTCAAAATAAGCGACTTCCATTCTGACGCAGAATTCCGCGAATAAAAGAAGAAATACCACAAAGGTGATGATCTGGAAGGGAAGCGCAGGCAGATATATCGCGCTCAGCCCTACGACGATATTCGCCGTAAGCAGGGAAAGCGCCTGCGCAAGAATGAGCTTTCCGCGGATGTTGGAAACGAGCTGATAGGAATAGCGGAGCGCGTCATAGGCGCGGAACCCCGTGATCTGCAGGCAGGGAAGCCACAGATAAAAGACGGAAACCACGAACAGCAGCGCGTAAATCAGCCCGATAAAGAACAGCAGAGAAAGAATATACACCCCTACCGCGTTTAAAACGAGAGCGCCGAACGCGTACAGAACCGCCGCCGTGACGAGCGACCAGAGCTCGTAGATCGCGCAATACAAGAGCGTGACGAAAAAGCTGGAAACGATATTGTCGTTCAGTCGGGAAAACGCGCCGTTAAAGGAGCGCTTCCCGATGCGCATATGCTTTTCCACGAGCGAAAGCATGATCGCAAGGAACACGACCATGCAGATGAACGCGCACACGCTGTAAAGCGCCCCCCACCACGAATCGATGCGGATAAAGGACAGCGCCGTAAAGATCTGATAAAAAGAAAATGCGGGATCCCCCGTAAAAAAGCCCGTCAGCACTCCGCGCACGCTCGCATAGTTAAGCGTCAGCGACAAAAAGAGCGCGGGAGCGACGGCAAACGGCAGAACATACCAGAAATTTCTGAATATATATTTCCATGTCCCGAAAACGATGTTCATAGCGATACCTCAAACACCTTTCATTATATACTAAATTCCCTTCCGTGTAAAGAGTTTTTCCCAAAATTCGCGCGGTCTCGCCCGACAAAAACTTTTCGTCTGCCTGTTTACGGGCCCGCCTTTCCTATTATTGGCGTTTTTTTTGAAAGAGTGTTGCAATCAAGTAAATTTATGGTATAATAAGAACAGAATTCCGCAAGGCACTCCCTTGCGGAAAAAGGAGAAAAAATGAAAAACAGAAAAAAGTTATTCCGTTTGCTCGGCACACTGTGCGTCGTGACGCTGTTTGCCTCTCTCGCCGCAGCATGCGGCGGGAATGAAAACCCGGGCGGAGAAGATCCCGTTACTTATTCCGTCAGCGTAACGGCAAGCGAAGACTACACGCTCACCCCGAGCGCCGATTCCGCAAAGGAAGGCGATACCGTGACCGTGACCGCAGCCGTAACCGACGAGGATAAATATCTGACGGGCGTGACCTATAACGGTACGGCCTGCTCGGAAACGGACAGCGGCTATTCCTTCGTGATGCCCGCCGCCGACGTGACCCTCGCCGCGACTCTCGGCGATTATGAGGAAGTACTTTCCGACGGCGGTTCGGGCAGTTCCGCCTTCGTCATGTTCGCCTCTTCCAATTCCAAGACCATTGCCAAGACCGAAAGCGGCAATGCGACCCTTTCGCTCGTCTTCAACGGCAGTCACATGACCTCCCTCAAATCGACGTTCGCCTCCTCCGATCCTGACGTCATCCCCGTCGACGCGATCGCCGTGAATGAAAAGTATGCCTCCATGAGCAATGTCATCAACGGCGCCGACCTTCATATCGACGTATCCAAGATCAATCTCGGCAGCACGTGGCTCACGATGAGTTTCACGAACGGCAACGCATCCTCCCAGAAAGGGACGATCGTCGTGAAGATCACCGTTTCGGAAACGGTCACACTGGAAAAATGGACGGAAACGCTCGTCTTTGATCTGAAAAATATCGACGAGGACGCAACCTATCACGTCCACCTTTACGATATGGATTACATCACGGGTTCGGACGGAAAAAAATATCAGGGATTCGACGATCTCACCGCGACGGACGGAAAAGTGACCGTACAGATCGAATACGTCGTCGGACATTCTTACAGCCTGGAATTCGCAATCGTCGGTTCGGACGGGAAACTGACCTATCACAACCTCACGGAGACGGTGGGAACCGGCTCCTCCGTGACGGGATTCAATCAGTACAAGAACGGCCGCCTTTCCTTCGTGGACGACGGCGCGTCCCTTCAGATCGTCGTCCTGCGCACGACACACACCTGATT
>CASGEQ010000099.1 GCA_949300535.1 uncultured Bacillota bacterium | reverse complement strand
TAACCGACATTCCGGTGCCGGAAAAGTTGAGTAAATCACGTTGCGCCTCTTCCAAAACTTCCAAAGGAAGGGTGGAAGGACCTGCGGCGAAGTTATAAGCTCTCGTCATTTTACACCTCTCAATTATGAATAATTGTATATTTTTTATTATATACTTTCCGACTTCATTTGACAAGTATTTTATGCTAAATTTTTGGAAAGAAGTACAAAATGACGGATGAGAGAAAAAAACTTGCTCTTTTCGGGAAAAAATATGCGAAAGGATATTTACTTTTTTCCGTATTTGTTGTAAAATGGAATATAAGCAGAATACTCTTTTCGGCATAAACGAACGAAATGCGAGGTGCAGCCATGTCTGAATACAAGGAACCCTATAACCCCAACAGAAATACGCTCGTCCTGGAAGGAATGTATAAGGGAGTGACCAAGGAACTGGACGGCGTCAGGGAAACCCTTCTCAAAGAATTGCAGTTCACGTCCGCGCAGCAGGTATCGGCCTACGAATCTACCGTCAAGACCGTCCGCGCGGGACTGGATTCCATTCTGTCCGAACTCCGCTATATCGCGCAGCAGAACAGCGCGGTATACGAAGCGGAATCTTCCGCTGTCCAAGCGCTTAAGACGGAAGTCCTCGCCAAGACAAAGGAAGCGGCCGAGACGATGCGGGACAGTCTGTCCGCTCAGCTTGCCGCCGCCGTTTCCTCTCTCCGGGAAGAGATTCTCGGCGCGATCAACGCCATTCATATCCCCGAGCCTGTTGAGCCGGAGAAGATCGATTACGATCTGATCGCGCAGAAAGTGGACTGCGACGCCATCGCGCAGAAGGTCGCGGAGCTGCTCGTTCCCGTCAAGGAAGAGGAGCCCGCGGATGAGACCGCCGCACAGACGGAAACCGTTGAGACGACGGAAACGAATGCCTCGGAAGAACCCGTCGCGATCGACTACGACGTCCTCGCCGAGAAGATCGCCTCCATCCTTCCCGAAGTGGATTACGATACGCTGGTGGAGAAGATCTCTTCCGTCATTCCCGAACTCGATCAGGACGCGTTTGCGGAAAAGGTCGCCGCGGCGGTTCCCGAGACGGATTACGATACCTTGGCGGACAGAGTGGCCGCAACGGTCGCACCCGTCGATTACGATCTGATCGCGGACAAGGTGCAGGAACGCCTGCAGCCCGAAACGCCCGCAGAGGAAGCTGCGCCCGAGGAAGAGCCGAAGACGGAAGAGTCCGAAGCGCCTGCGGAAGAATCCGCTCAGACGGAAGGAGTTTCCGGACAGGAAAGCCGTTCGGATGAGGAACAAGCGGCGGAGTCCGTCGATTACGACGCGCTCGCGGAAAAAATCGCTCAGCGCGTTGCCGAAACCGTTTCCGCGAAGGAACCCGATTACGACGCGCTCGCCGAGAAGATCGCATCCGTCCTGCCTGAACCCGATTACGAACAGGCGGCGGCTCCGATCGCGGAACACATCGTTTCCGTTCTTCCCGAGCCCGATCAGGATGAAATGACGGATAAGCTCGCGGAAGCCGTGACGGGCAATGTCATGAACGCCATTGCCGATCAGTTCGACGTGACGGTGGACGAAGAAGGCGTGATGCAGATCGTCGACGCGGTCGTCGCGGCGATCGATTATGATACCATCGCGAAGAAGGTGGCGGAACTTCTGAAAGCGGACGGGAGCGTGATCTCCCATGCCGTCGTGTACGCCGCGCCCGCGGAAGAGACGAAGGTGGAAGAGACCGTATCCGAAGGGCCCGTCGAGGAAGCGGAAGAGGCTCCGCAGGAACAAGCGGCGGAAGACGCTGCGGAAGAAGAGGCTTTGGAAGAAGCCGCTGAGGACGGCGCGGGCGATGAGCTTGCGGCGGCTGAGTCGGCGGCGGAAGAAGAGGACGAGGACGTCGTCGTCCGTCCCGTCGGCGTGGCGGAAACGGTGGACGATCCCAGTCTCATGCTCCGCTATAAACGCAGTTTCATCGCGAAGGTCATCCAGAGCGACGACGATGTGAAGACTTTTTACAGCGAACTGAAAAACGAATTCTTATCTTACGGCAAAGTACGCTCGCAGGTGAGCTGGTCCAACGACCGCTATACGCTGGGCAGAGAGACGATCGCGAAGATCGGGATCCGCGGCAAGACGCTCTGCGTCTATCTCGCGCTCAATCCCGACGATTTCCCGCTCACCGTATACCATCAGAAATTTGCGGGCGACACCAAGATGTATGAAAAGACGCCCATGATGATCAAGGTCAAGAGCAACGTGGCGCTCAAACGCGCGTTCCGTCTGATCGAGTCGCTCATGGAAAAGGAAGAAACGGCAAAGAAGCCTTCCCCGAAGGTGGATTACGTGCAGATGTACGCATATAAAGACGACGCGGCTCTGCTCGAAGAGGGGTTGATCAAGACTTCGCTGGTGGAAAAGGTGGATTTGAATTTCTGAAAAGAAAATGAATAAAGTCGGATCCGATTCCCTGCAAACGAAGAGGGCTGAATTAGTCAGCTCTCTCGCTTTGTTTTTGAAAATACCTGCGGATCGGCTTTGAGGAGTAGACGTTTGGAACAGAAAGATCAACAGAGAGAACACGAGAAAAGCAGGTCGGACGCCCGCGCGAAGGCGGATCGGGCGATCGAGCTCGCGATTTTAAACGGGATCGCGGCATACGACCGCGAAAAGGAAAAGAAGGCAAAGGCGGGTCCCGAAAACGGGGACAAAACGCAAGTTTCCGCGGAACGGAAAGTACAGAACCCGCCCGCGACAAAGGCAAACGCCCGTTCCCGCGGCGAGCGCAATAAGCGGGAAAAGGGTCAGGAAAATGCGGATAGCCGCGAACAGCAGTCCCGCGTCGGAACGACGGGCGAACTGCGCACGGCGGAAGCGATGGAGGAAGCGGGATTCAAAGCCCGCCGCCGCTCCCGCGCCAAAGGAAAGGGCACGGCGCTCGGCTTCTCCGTCCTTGAAGAGGGCGCGCCGCAGAAGCAGGAAAAGCGCAAGGACAAAAAACAAAGCAGGCAGAATAACGAAGAAGCGCCCGAACGCGCGCAGAAGGAGAAAAAGCGCGGAAAGAAGAAACAGCCCGTCAAGGTACTGTTTTTCGGCGGCGTAGGCGAGATCGGGAAAAACATGACCGCCCTCGAATTCGGAAACGATATCATCATCATCGACGCGGGTACGATTTTCCCCAACGAGGAAATGCCCGGCATCGATCTGGTCGTGCCCGATATTTCCTACCTCGTCAAAAACAAAAACAAGATCCGCGGCGTTTTTTTGACGCACGGACACGAAGACCACATCGGCGGGCTTCCTTATCTCATGAAGGAGATCAATCCGGGAACGCCCGTATACGGTACCAAACTTACGCTCGCGCTTGCGGATAACAAACTGCGCGAACATCGGCTCAACAACGTCTCCGAACGCACCGTAAAGCCGCGCGACAAAGTCAAGGCGGGCGCGTTCGAAGTCACGTTCGTCAACGTCAATCATTCCATTGCGGGCGCGGTCGCGCTTGCCATCAATACGCCTTACGGAATCATCTATCACAGCGGCGACTTCAAGATCGACTTAACGCCCGTTTCGGGTTCGCCCATCGATCTCGGCGAGATCGCGGAAATCGGCAAAAAAGGTGTCCTTCTCTATCTCGGCGAATCCACAAATATCGAACGTCCCGGGTATACGATGAGTGAAAAGGTGGTCGGCACCACGCTCGAACATCTCTTTGCGGAGAATGCGGACAGGCGGCTGATCATCGCGACGTTCGCGTCCAACGTGCACCGTTTGCAGCAGATCATCGACATTGCGGTCAAGTACCGCAGAAAAGTCGCGCTTTCGGGGCGCAGTATGTTCAACGTCGTGGATGCGGCGCTCAAAATCGGCGAACTCACCATTCCCGAGGGCGTTCTCATCGACGTGGAAAAGACCAAGAATTACTTTGACCGCGAGATCGTAATTGTCTCTACGGGTTCTCAGGGCGAGCCGATGAGCGCGCTCACCCGCATGGCTTCGGGCGATTTCAACAAGGTAACCATCGGTTCCAACGATACCATCATCATCTCGGCAAGCCCCATTCCGGGCAACGAGCGGATGATCTACCGCGTTATCAACAACCTTTACCGCAAGGGCGCGAACGTCGTGTACGAGAGCCTGGAAAAGATTCACGTCTCGGGACACGCCTGCCAGGAAGAGCACAAGATCCTGCATACGCTCTTAAAGCCTAAATTCTTTATTCCCGTTCACGGCGAATACCGTCATTTGAAGCGCCATGTGCTCCTCGCGCAGGAGCTGGGCATGTCGCCCGCGCAGACGTTCATTCCCGATATCGGCGTTTGCGTGGAAGTCACGGACGATTCTCTCCGCCAGGGCGAGAGCTTCCCCGCAGGGGCAAGACTCATCGACGGCGCGGGATATGAGGATTTCGGCACGAGCGAGGCGCTCAAAGACAGACTGCGCATTTCGGGCGAAGGAGTGTTCATCGTATCCGTCTGCGTATCTCGCGGGACGGTGCTGGGCGAGCCCGTCATCGAGAGCCGCGGATTCGTGTTCTCGGACGAGCGCGATTATCGCAAGGAACTGCGCGACGTGGTGGATAAGGCGATCGATCAGGCGAACGGCGCGGGCGGCGCGGACGAACTCGCTGCGGCGATCAAGCGTGCCATGAAGAACTATCTCTTCAAAAAGACCAAGCAGTCGCCCATGATCATTCCCATCGTGACCGAACTGTAATGAAACATTTGAGCCGCTGACCTGTCAGCGGCTCTTTCGATAAGCCCGATCGTGGGCGTGCCAAAGGGTAAATACGATAAGCCCGATCGTGGGCGTGCCAAAGGGTAAGTACGATCCCCCGATCGTCGGCAAGCAAGTCCGATCGTGCGTACGGCAAACGGGCGCAGTTCAAGGCAATACGCGCGGAAGTTGTGCGCGGCGGGAACAGATACGGCGCGGCGCGGACACGGGCATTGCCCGTTTGAGTGTTACAAAAAGGAGAAACGATTGAAATATACGTCATCTCTTATACAGCTTCATCTGGATGAAAGGCTGCTCGCTCTGCGCGAAGCGGCGAAAGGACGTCGCGATCCGACCGCCGAAGACGATACGCTGCAATATCTGCTCCTGACGGCGGAGCAGATCGCGCCTGCGCGCATTCTGGAAATCGGCGCGGCGGAAGGGCTGACCTCCGTTTCGCTGCTGCTTTCCACGCGCGCCAAACTGACGGCGATCGAATGCGACGGGGAGCGGGCGGCGAAGGCGCGGGAAAATTTCCGCGCGTTCGGCGTGGAGAATCGGGTCACTCTTATCGAAGAGGACGCCGCGGCGGCGCTTCCCGCGCTGACGGAAGAATATGACCTTATCTTTCTCGACGGCCCCAAGGTGCAGTACCGCAGGTATCTTCCCGAACTCAAACGCCTGCTCCGCGAGGGCGGGGTTCTGCTTTCGGACGACGTGCTCCTCTTCGGCTGGGTATCGGGCGAAGAGGCGGTGCCGCAAAAGCGCAGAATGCTCGTCGAACACATCCGCGAATATCTTTCCCTGCTTTCGTCCGATCCCGATTTGATCACCCAAGTGCTGGAGATCGGAGAGGGGCTTGCGGTATCCGTCAAGAGGAGAAAATCATGAAGCGGCTGATCTTCCTCAATGGCGCAATGGGGTCAGGGAAGACCGCTGTTTCGCAGGCGCTCCTGAACCGTTTGCCCGCCTGCGCCATGCTCGACGGCGACTGGTGCTGGACGATGCGTCCGTTCGTCGTGAACGACGAGACGAAAAAAATGGTGCTGTCCAATGCGGCGCACCTGTTGCGTTCCTTTCTCGATTGTTCGGCAATCGAAAACGTCGTATTTTGCTGGGTGATGCAGAGCTCGGATACGATTGAGGAACTGCTCGGGCGAATCGGACGGGACGGGTATGAATTTTCTCTGTTCACCCTTTCCGTTTTCGAAGGGGAACTGCGCAGGCGGCTGAATGCGGATATCGCGGCGGGAAAGAGAGAAGAAGACATCACCGAACGCGCCGTTTCCTATCTTCCGTATTTTGAGCGGACGAAAGGAAGAATGATAAACACCGACGGGCGCACGCCCGAAGAATGCGCGGAGGAAATCGCCGCAATTCTGAGCGGTAAGGAGTAAATCATGATAAAAGCGGAACTGCTCGCGCCTGCGGGCAATCTGAATAAACTGAAAACCGCGCTGTATTTCGGCGCGGACGCCGTGTATGCGGGCGGGAAGGCATTTTCCCTGCGTACATTTGCGGATAATTTCACCGACGAGGAGCTCGCCGAGGGCGTTGCGTTTGCCCATGCGCGCGGAAAAAAGGTATACGTCGCGGCGAATATCTTCGCGCGGAACGCCGATTTTGCGCGCCTTTCCGAATATCTTGCGTTCTTGCAGGAGATCGGCGCGGACGCGGTTCTCATGTCCGATCCCGGCGCGATCGCACTGAAAAATCAGGTCGCGCCCCGACTTCCCCTGCATATTTCCACGCAGGCGAACACCACCAACGCGCGTTCGGCGGCGTTCTGGCGGGCGGCAGGCGCTTCCCGCGTGGTGCTCGCAAGAGAGCTTTCCCTCGCCGAGATCGGCGAGATCGCGGCGTATAACCCGGGGCTTGAACTGGAAGCCTTCGTGCACGGCGCGATGTGCATCTCATACAGCGGCAGATGTCTTTTGTCCGACTATCTGGACGGGCGTTCCTCCAACCGCGGAGCGTGCGTGCAGGCGTGCCGTTGGAAATACGAGGTGCGCTCCGATCAGGCGAAAAACGGCGGATGGCTGGATTTGTCCGAGGATTCGAAGGGGACCTATCTTCTCAACAGCAAAGATCTCAACATGAGCGCGCATTTACGGGAGCTCGCCGCGGCGGGCGTCTGCTCGTTCAAGATCGAAGGGCGCATGAAGAGCGAATATTATCTTGCGACCGTCGTCAACGCTTATCGCCGTATTCTCGACGAAGGATATTCGGACGCGCTCGGAAACGAGCTCAACTGCGTGGCGCACCGCGCCTATACGACGGCTTATGCGTTCGGGGAGAATCATGAAACGGTAAATTACGACGATTCCCAGACGAAAGGGGATTGCGAATATATCGCAAACGTGCTTTCCTGGCAGGACGGGCGCGCCTGCGTAGAAATGCGCAACCGATTTTATGAAGGGGACGAGCTGGAAATTCTCTCTCCGAACGAGAGCTTTGCCCGTTCTTTCCCTGTGCGCGGGATGCGCGATCGGGCGGGAGAGCCGTGTACGGACG
Source organism: uncultured Bacillota bacterium (assembly GCA_949300535.1). Lineage (GTDB taxonomy): Bacteria > Bacillota > Clostridia > Christensenellales > Borkfalkiaceae > Gallimonas. The sequence goes on along the minus strand of CASGEQ010000099.1, from coordinate 7,275 downwards.
CGAAACGGGTGCAGGAGATCTATTCTTTCGATTGCCCGTATCCGCTTGCGGAAGGGGATATTCTCCGCCGCCGCGTGAAAGCACAAAAGTGAGAAAACTCTTTTTCGGGAGAAATGCTTATGGAGATCATCGTTTGCGACGATCAGATCGTCGCGCTCAACGGCGGACTTGCGGAAAATCAGGCAAACGGCATTTTTTACACGGATAAAGACGGAGTGCACGAGATAGTTTTCGAGGCGTGCGCGCGCAATTATCGGGAAGAAAAGGGCGTGCAGGACGGCAGGTGTATTGCGGAAAGAAATATTTCCGAGAACTATTATTTGTTTTATACGAGCGGCGTAAAAACAAAAATTGTCTTTGAAAAGGCGTTTGTATTCCGTCGCGGAGGGAATAGGCGCTTGTACGGTTCACGGAAGAAACGTTTTTTGCAGTTACAGCAATTTATTTTTCAACAGACGAAATATACGACTTTCGACCTGACCTGATTACAGATAAACCATGTTTGCGAAGGGAAATAATACGTAAGTGCGCGCAAACGCCGTGCTTCTTATTTCCGTCGCAAATACGCAGAGCGGACAGTTCCTGATTTTGAGCACCGCCCGTTTATTGGAAAAAAGAGCCGCCGCGCCCGTTCACGGGCGCGGCGGCTTGCCGTTTTTCGGACAATTACAAAAAATGACGAAAAGGATATGGAGAAGTCGTGCAATGCGGTGTATCCGTGAAATGAAAAAACGACGGAAGATTCCGCCGTTTTGTCTGTTATCCTGTTTTTCGGTGCGCTTGTTTTGTAGGTCGCGATTATTTCGCGGTCATAATTATTTCGCGAGCGCGATGACTTCCACTTCCGCGAGCACGTTTTTGGGAAGCGTTTTCACGGCAACGCACGAACGCGCGGGCTTTTCGGTGAAATACTGCCCGTAAACGTCGTTGAATGCCGCAAAATCGCCCATATCCGCGAGGAAGCAGACCGTCTTGACGACGTCGGAAAGGGAACTTCCCGCCTCTTCCAGTACGGCTTTGAGATTTTGACAGATGCGGTGCGTCTGTTCCGCGATTCCGCCTTCGACGACGGCGCCCGTCGCGGGGTCGAGTGCGATCTGCCCCGAGGTGAAGACAAATCCGTTGGCTTTGATCGCCTGAGAATAGGGCCCGATTGCCGCGGGCGCGGATGAAGTGTGAATCTTTTCCATAATATTTTCTCCTTAACCGATCAGCAGATTTTGAATCCTGCCTGAGTGAGTCCGTTTCTGATCTGCGCGATCTGATCGAAGTCCTTGGTCTCGATCTCGATGCGCAAAAAGCAACCGTTTACCGCACTGCCTGCGTTGGCGCGCTCGTGATGGACGCCGATGACGTTTCCGCCGCATTTTGCGATGATCTGAGAGACGGCGACGAGCTGACCCGGCTTATCCAAAAGCTCGATGTTGAGCGTGCACTGTCTGCCCGACATCAGAAGTCCGCGGGTGATGACGCGGCTTAATATGGTCACGTCGATGTTGCCGCCCGAAACGAGACAGCAGACTTTCTTGCCTTTGAGCGAGGGGAGTTTGCCCGAGAGGATCGCCGCGACGGGCGTCGCGCCCGCGCCTTCCGCGATCATCTTCTGCTTTTCGATGAGGGCAAGGATCGCCGCGGAGATCTCGTCGTCCGTGACGGTGACGATGCCGTCCACATATTTTTTGCAGTATTCGAAGGTGTGCTCGCCCGGCTGCTTGACCGCAATGCCGTCCGCGATCGTGGAGACGGAGGGGAGCGTTTCGATTGTATTATCCCGCAGGGAGTTGAGCATGCTCGGCGCGCCTGAAGCCTGTACGCCGTATACCTTCACGTTCGGATTGAGCTGTTTCACCGCAAAGGCAACGCCCGAGATGAGCCCGCCGCCGCCCACGGGAACGACGATCGCGTCCACGCCTTTAAGCTGGGAGAGGATTTCAAGCCCGATGGTGCCCTGTCCCGCGATGACGTCTTCATCGTCGAACGGATGGATGAAGGTATACCCGAATTCTTTCTGTAATTGGAGCGCGCGGTTATACGCGTCGTCGTAAACGCCCGGGACGAGGCAGATATCCGCGCCGTAACTTCTCGTCGCTTCCACTTTGGAAATGGGAGCGCCGTCGGGCAGGCAGATGAGCGATTTGATGCCGTTTTTGGTCGCCGCGAGCGCCACGCCCTGCGCGTGGTTTCCCGCCGAGCAGGCGATCACACCCCGCTTTTTCTCTTCGGGGGAGAGCTGGGAGATCTTGTAATAAGCGCCGCGGATCTTGAAGGAACCCGTCTTTTGCAGATTTTCCGTTTTGAGCCAGATCTCGTATTCGGCCGAAAGCTTGGACGCGCTGATCACGTCCGTTGTGTGAATCGCTTCTTTGAGCACCTCGGAAGCGTGCTTTATTTTTTCGAGTGTAAGCATTTGCAATCACCTGCCGTAAATTCCGTTAAGTGAAATTATACTCTTATCCGCGCGCTTTGTCAAATGCTTGCGCGGGTTTCGGCAAAATGCAAAAATGCGCATAAAATCCCGTTTCAGGGGCGCAGATCGTCCGTTTTTACGGGCGGAAGGAAATGTTCGAAGATGATATTGTCCGCATGGGCAAGCGCCTTTTGCGCCGCTTCGTAAGAGGTCGCCACCCATGCAAGGCGCGGATAGGCGTTCCAGCGCGCGGGAAGGGGGTAATCTCCGATGTAATAGCTGATGAAATCAGGTTTTACGAATGGCGCGAGCAGCATTTTTCCCATGACAAACGACTTTATACGCCATAGAGGGGAATTGCCGAAATCGGATGCGGAAGAGCGCGCGGTCGCGAGCAGTCCGCACGGAATTTCGGGCAAATATCTGCGGAATGCGGGAAGATAGAGGGGCTGGAAAGACTGAATTGCGTAAACTCCGCCGTAATTTCTGAGCGCTTCCGCGATCGGGCGGACGGCTTCTTCCGTTTTAAGGTGCGGCATGTTCTTGATCTCGATAAGAAGGGGCACGCGTCCGCCGATCAGGGACAGAAAATCGGAAAAGAGCGGGATCTTCTGCTGCGTGCCGCCGAGCGCAAGCGCTGTAAGCTCTTCCGCCGTGCAGTCTTTGAGCGCGCGGTTTTCGCCCGTCATGCGGGCGAGACGATCGTCGTGAAAGACGACGGGAACGCCGTCTTTTGAAAGGTGTACGTCCGTCTCGATCGCATAGCCTTTTTCCACGGCGCGAAGAAATGCGGCAACCGAATTTTCGGGAATGCCGTCCGAGTGCAGCCCGCGGTGCGCCACGGGCGTTTCTTTGAGAAAGTCTGCATATTTCATGCCTTTATTTTAGCAAATCGGAAAGAAGATTGCAAGAACGATTGCAAAATGTTCGGAAATTTTATATAATATCGGTTGAAACGGAGAATATAAATGGCACAACCCAATAAATTTTTACGCAATTTCTGCATCATCGCGCATATCGATCACGGCAAGAGCACCATTGCCGACCGTATCATGGAACTGACGGGACAGGTCAGCAAGCGCGACATGGAAGAACAGCTCCTCGACAGCATGGATATCGAGCGCGAACGCGGCATTACCATAAAACTTACGCCCGTCCGCATGTATTACACGGCGGACGACGGGAACGAGTATGAGTTCAACCTCATCGATACCCCGGGTCACGTCGACTTTACTTATGAGGTGAGCCGATCTCTCGCCGCGTGCGAGGGCGCGCTCCTCGTCGTGGACGCCACGCAGGGAATCGAAGCGCAGACGCTCGCGAACGTCTATCTCGCCCTTGAAAACGATCTCGAGATCGTGCCCGTCATCAACAAGATCGATCTCCCTTCCGCAAGAGTGGAGGAGACCAAGCAGGAGATCGAGGAAGTCATCGGGCTGGACGCGTCCTATGCGCCCTGCGTTTCCGCAAAAGAGGGGACGAATATCAAGGACATCCTCGAAGCGGTGGTAAAGTACGTCCCGCCGCCCAAGGGGGATACCGAAGCGCCCCTGCGCGCGCTTATCTTCGACAGCTATTACGATAACTATAAGGGCGTCATTCTCTTTGTCCGAATCAAGGACGGCGGCGTAAAGGCTGGGGACAAGATCCGCACGTTCCTTTCCGACCGCGTCTATGAAGTGGTGGAAGTGGGTGCGTTCGCGCCCTTCCTTCAACCCAAAGAGCGGCTCAGCGCGGGGGAAGTCGGATATATCGCCGCGTCCATCAAGTCCATTCAGGACGTCGCGGTGGGCGATACCGTCACGAGCGCGGAAACGCCCGCAAAGGAGCCGCTCCCCGGATATAAAAAGGTACAGCCCGTGGTCTTCTGCGGAATCTATCCGCTGGACGGGAGCAAGTTTGTCGACCTCAAAGAGGCGATCATGAAACTGCAGCTCAACGACGCGGCGCTCATCTTCGAGCCGGACAATTCCGTCGCGCTCGGGTTCGGGTTCCGCTGCGGATTTTTGGGGCTTCTGCACATGGAGATCATTCAGGAGCGCATCGAACGCGAGTTCAATCTCGACATCATCACGACCGCGCCTTCCGTCAGCTATCTCGTGCACAAGACGGACGGGACGCAGTTTTATGTGGACAATCCCTCGCACCTGCCCGCGCCGTCCGATATCGACTACATGGAAGAGCCCATCGTCAAGGCGGAGATCTATTCGCCGCCCGATTACCTCGGTCCCATCATGGACCTGTGTCAGGACAAGCGCGGCGTGTTCAAGGACATGACGTATATCGACGCGCACCGCGTGCGGCTGGAATACAGGCTGCCGCTCAACGAGATCGTGTACGATTTCTTTGACGAACTCAAATCCCGCACCAAGGGGTATGCGAGTTTCGACTATGAAGTGGTGGGATACGAGCGGAGCAAGCTGGTCAAGCTGGATATCCTGCTCAACGGAGAAGTGTGCGACGCGCTTTCCACGATCGTGCATGAGGACCGCGCCTACCAGCGGGGCAGAACGCTTGCGGAGAACCTCAAAGACGCCATTCCGCGCCAGCTGTTCGAAATTCCCATTCAGGCGGCGATCGGCGGCAAGATCATCGCCCGCGAGACGGTGAAAGCGGTGAGAAAGGACGTGCTCGCGAAGTGCTACGGCGGCGATATCACGCGAAAGAAAAAACTGCTAGAAAAGCAGAAGGAAGGCAAGAAGAGGATGCGCCAGGTCGGTTCGGTGGAAGTACCGTCCGAAGTGTTCATGGAGATCCTCAAAACCAACAAGAAATAACCCAAAATGGCTCTTATACGACTTGCGCGGGAAGAGGACTTTCCCGCAATGCAGAAAATTTACGCGCCGTACGTCGAGAAGACGACCGTCTCTTTCGAATACGCCGCTCCGTCCGTTGCGGAATTTTCCGCGCGGATGCGCGGGATCGCGCGAAAATACCCCGTGCTCGTCTGCGAGGAGGCGGGGGAGATCGTCGGATACGCCTACACGGCGGACGCGTTCGAGCGCGCGGCGTATGCGTGGTGCGCGGAGCTTTCCGTCTATCTCGGCCGCGATCGCCGCGGCAAGGGGTACGGGAGAAGATTGGTGACGGCGGCGGAGGAGATCCTGCGGCTGCTCGGTTACCGCAAACTCTATTCGCTCATCACCGAAGAAAACGCGGCGAGCGTCCGCTTTCATCTTTCGATGGGGTATCATGAGGTCGCGCGCTTTCCCGAACAGGGATACAAGGCGGGCAGGTGGCTCGCCGTCGTCTGGCTGGAAAAGGAACTTCGCGGGCGTGAAGTATGCGCGCGCATGCCGCTTTTCTTCCCGAAGGCGGACGATAAGGCAGTGCGGGATATCCTGTCCCGCGCTTCGGAGGAAAGATGAGCGGATTTTTCGATCGCGTCTATCAATTTGTGAAACTGGTGCCTTCGGGCAAGGTCGTGACATACGGGCAGGTCGCCCGCGCGATCGGCGCGCCGCGCTGCGCGCGGCAGGTAGGCTTCGCCCTGCACGTCAATCCCGAGCCGGGAGTCATTCCCTGTCACAGGGTGGTCAACCGCGAGGGCAGGCTCGCGCCCGCATTCGCGTTCGGCGGGATTGAAATTCAGGCGGCGCTCCTTCAGGCGGAAGGAGTGGAAGTGACGGACGGCGCGGTCGATCTTTCGCGCTATCAATGGAGGGTATAATGGCGGGTATCTATCTTCATATTCCGTTTTGCAGGCACAAATGCACCTATTGCGACTTTACGTCCTTTCCCGATCGGATGTCCATCGCGGAAGCGTACATGGCGTGCCTCATCCGCGAGATCGAACAGCGCGGAAAACAGCTCGAACGCATGACGTTCGATACCGTCTATTTCGGCGGGGGGACGCCTTCCGTCGTCGATCCCGAGTATATCTATGCCGCGATGAAGCAGATCACGAAGTGCTTTCATCTGAGCAAAAATCCCGAGATCACCATCGAGATGAATCCCGGCACGGTGAGCGAAAAGAAGATCGCCACGTATAAGCGCGCGGGCATCAACCGCTTTTCCGTCGGGCTTCAGACGGCGATCGACTCGCAGCTTCAAGAGATCGGCAGAATCCATAACGTGCGCGATTATCTCTATTGCGCCTCTCTCCTCAAAGGGGAGAATTTTTCCGCGGACGTGATGATCGGGCTCAAAGGACAGACGGCGGACGACGTGTGCAAGACGATCGAGGTCGCCGCGCGGGGCGGCGCGAAGCATATCTCCATGTACGCCCTCACGCCCGCCGACGGGACGCCCATCTATACCGATTATCTCAACGGGGAACTGCCCGATTCAGACGAGGTCGCCGATCTTTATGACGCGGGTTATGCAAAACTCAAAGCGTTCGGATTCCGCCGCTATGAGGTGTCCAATTTCTGCCTGAAAGGGTACGAGAGCCGCCATAACCTCAATTACTGGAAGCGCGGCGAATACATCGGGCTGGGCGTTTCCGCGAGTTCGTTCATCAACGGACAGCGGTTTACCAATACGTTCGACCCCGACGAGTATATGAAGTGCGTCATATCGGGATTTCCGCCCGTCATCGAGAGCGAAACGGTGGAGGAAAAGGACGCGAAGTTCGAATTCGTCATGCTCGCGCTGCGCACGGCGGACGGAATTTCTTCCGCCGCTTATCGGCAGGCGTTCGGAAGCGACTGGAAGAGCGATTTCGCCGAGGCATATAAAAAGACGAAACAGTATCTGGAAGAGGACGGGGACAGCACCCGCATCCGCGACGAATATCTCTATGTGCAGAATTCCATTCTGACCGAATACATGAACGGTTAAAAATGAACAAGCCGCGGGGGGGGGGGGGGGGGCCCGCCCCCCGCGGGGGGGGTGGGGATAAAAAAAGGGGTCGGGGGTTTATATTA
>CASGEQ010000098.1 GCA_949300535.1 uncultured Bacillota bacterium | reverse complement strand
ATCGCCTCGCAGATGGCGGAAGCGAAATACAACTCCATGCAGATCGAGATCAACAACGGCGAGTATACGCTCAAAGCGAGCGGGAAAACGCTGAAATTTGCAGGCTTCACGGCGATCTATCAGGAGAGCAAGAAGGAAGAGGATGAGGAGACGAGCGCAAAGCTGCTTCCCGATCTTTCCGAAGGACAGGCGCTCGACTGCAACGGGGTCAAATCGGAACAGAAGTTCACCAAGCCGCCCGTGCGCTATACGGACGCGTCCCTCGTCAAGGCGATGGAGGAAAAGGGGATCGGCAGACCCTCCACCTATGCGTCTATCATCTCCGTGCTGAACAAGCGCAAATATGTCGAAAAGGACGGCAAATACATGGTTCCGACGGAGATCGCCTACAAGATCACCGATATGCTGGTCAAGTACTTTAAGGATATCATGGACGTCGGATTCACGGCGGACATGGAGGAAAAGCTGGACGATATCGAAGAAGGCGGCAAGGACTGGCACGCGATCATCGCGGATTTTTACCCCCCGTTTGAGGAAAAACTTCGCTTTGCGAATGCGGACGGCGACGAGCCGACGGATATTCTCTGTTCCAAGTGCGGACACCCCATGGTGAGAAAAACGGGCAAATACGGAAAGTATCTCGCCTGCTCCAATTATCCCGCCTGCTCGAATATCGTCAGCGAAGGGGAAGCGGAAGTATCCGATACGCCCTGTCCCAAGTGCGGCGCGATGATGGTGGTAAAGAGCGGCAAATACGGCAAATTCCTCGCCTGCCCCAACTATCCTCAGTGCAAGACCACGCTTCCGTTCGGCGAAAAGAAGACGGAAGAATACGAAGGCATCTGTCCCGAGTGCGGCAGACCGACCAAGAAACTGCGCTCCCGCGCGGGAAAGATCTATTACGGCTGCAGCGGATATCCAGAATGCAAGTTTATGAGCTGGGACGTCCCCACGGGCGAAAAATGTCCCAAGTGCGGCGGCGCGCTCGTGAAAACGCCGCGCGGCACCGTCAAGTGCGTGAACAAGGAATGCGGCTATAAGATCGCGGCAAAGCCCGCGCCTGCGGAGGGCGCGGAAGGCGGTGCGGATGCAAACGGTTAAGATCATCGGCGCAGGGCTTGCGGGGTCGGAAGCGGCGTACTATCTGGGCAGCCGCGGCGTGGACGTCGAACTCGTCGACATGAAACCGAAAAAATATATGCCCGCACACGAGAATCCCGATTTCGGGGAACTCGTCTGTTCCAACTCTCTCAAAAGCGACGACGTATTCGGCAATGCGTGCGGGCTTTTAAAAGAGGAAATGCGCCGTCTCGGCTCGCTCACCATGCGGGCGGCGGAGGAAAGCCGCGTGCCTGCGGGCGGTGCGCTGGCGGTAGACCGCGAAAAGTTCGCGGCGTATATCACGGCCGCACTTAAAAGCTGCCCGCATATTCATATCGTTTGCGAAGAAGCGGAAGAACTGCCCCAAACGGGTATCGTTGCGACGGGCCCGCTGACGGCAGGTAAATTATATGAGGCGATCGAACGCGAGTTCGGCGGCGGACTGCATTTTTACGACGCTTCCGCGCCCATCGTGAGCGCGGAGAGTATCGACCTGGAACATACCTTCACGGGCGACCGCTACGGCAAGGGGACGGGCGATTATATCAACTGTCCCATGACGAAAGAGGAGTATGAATTGTTCGTTTCCGAACTGCTTTCGGCGGAAAAGGTCACGTTGCACGAGTTTGAAAAGCGGGAGATCTTTGAAGGCTGTATGCCGCTCGAAGTGATGGCGTCGCGGGGGATAGATACCCTCAGATACGGCACGTTCAAACCCGTCGGACTTTCGAACGGAGAGGGAAAGCGCCCTTATGCGGTGTTGCAGCTGCGCAAAGAGGACTGCGCGGGGAGCGCGTATAATCTGGTCGGCTGTCAGACCAACCTCAGATTCGGCGAACAGAAACGGGTATTTTCGCTCATTCCCGCCCTGAAAAATGCGGAGTTTCTGCGCTATGGCGTGATGCACCGCAATACCTACCTGCAATCGCCCAAACTTCTCAACGCCGATTTTTCGGTGAAAGGACGCCCCGGGCTGTATTTTGCGGGGCAGATCACGGGCGTGGAAGGGTATGTCGAGAGCGCGATGAGCGGACTTCTCGCGGGGATTCACGTCTGGAACAGGCTGAACGGAAAGGAAGTTTCCCTGCCGCAGGATACCTGTATGTGCGGGGCGCTGTCCGCGTACGTCGCGGGCGCGGGAAGCGATTTTCAGCCGATGAACGCCAATTACGGCGTATTGCGCGCGGGTTTTCCCGAAGTGCGCGACAAGAAAAAGAAAAAACAGCTCCTCGGAGAGCGCGCTTTGGCGGAGATCGAACGGTTCCGCCTGACGATCTTCGGGGAAAAGGAGTCATAAACATGGAATTTCGCGGAACGACAATCTGCGCCGTCAAGAGAAACGGCGTGACGGCGATCGCGGGCGACGGTCAGGTGACGATGGGCGAATCGGTCGTATTCAAGAACACGGCGATCAAGGTTCGCCGCATTTACGGCGGCAAGGTCATTCTCGGCTTTGCGGGTTCGGTCACGGACGCATTCTCTCTTTCCGAGCGGTTCGAGGGAATGCTGAATAAATTTGCGGGCAATCTCATGCGCTCCGCCGTGGAGCTCGCCGATCTGTGGCGCAGCGACAAGATCGGCAGAAAACTGGACGCAATGATGATCACGGCGGACAAGGATACCCTGCTTATCCTTTCGGGGACGGGTGAAGTCATCGAACCGGACGAGGGGATCTGCGCCATCGGCAGCGGCGGGAATTATGCGCTCGCGGCGGCGCGCGCGCTCGCCCAGAATACCGATTTCGGCGCGGAGGAGATCGCCAGAAAGGCGCTTAAAATCGCGAGCGAGATCTGCGTCTATACCAACGATCACATCATCTGCGAGACGGTATAAGGAGGAAAATCATGGATTTATCACCCAAACAGATCGTTCACGAACTGGATAAACATATCATCGGACAGGCGGAAGCGAAGAAAGCGGTCGCGATCGCGCTCCGCAACCGTTACAGACGGGCGCAGCTTTCTCCCGAACTGAGAGAGGAGATCACGCCCAAGAACATCATCATGAAGGGGCCGACGGGCGTCGGCAAGACGGAAATTGCGCGTCGGCTCGCAAAGCTCGTGCGCGCGCCCTTCATCAAGGTGGAAGCCACCAAATACACCGAGGTCGGGTATGTCGGCAAGGACGTCGAGGGCATGGTGCGCGATCTCGTGGAGTGCGCGTTCCGCCTCGTCAAAGACGAAAAGATGCAGGAAGTCTCCGTCAAGGCGACCGCCGTCGCGGAAACCAAGATGGTAAAAATCCTTGCGGAAGTCAAGAAAGCCGACCGCGGCGAGACGGCGAAAGAGGTATTCGAAGAAAATCTCCTGCAATCGCTCAGAAAGGGCACGTTTGACAAACTCGTCATCGAAGCGGAAGTGCGCGACGAGCCCAAGTCGATGGAACTCGTTCCCGGGGGAGCGGCGATCAACCTCGGCTCCATCTTCGGGGAAATGCTCCCGCAGAAGAAAAAGAAGCGCAAGATCACCGTCAAAGAGGCGATGAAGATGTTCATCGCCGAGGAATCGGACAAACTCATCGACGACGACGCGGTGCAGGACGAAGCGCTCCGCCGCGCGGAGAACGACGGCATTATCTTCATCGACGAGATCGACAAGATCGCGGGCAAGGGCAACACCTCGGGCGCGGACGTCTCCCGAGAGGGCGTGCAGAGGGATATTCTTCCCATCGTCGAGGGTTGTACGGTCATGACCAAATACGGTCCCGTCAAGACGGATTATATGCTCTTTATCGCGGCGGGCGCTTTCCACGTTTCGCGCGTGGAAGATCTCATTCCCGAATTGCAGGGCAGATTCCCCGTCTCCGTCGAGCTTTCCAGCCTGACCAAAGAGGACTTCGTCAACATACTCACCAATACCGAGCATTCGCTTACGTCGCAGTACGCGGTGCTTCTGGCGGTGGATAACATCGATCTTCATTTCACGCCCGACGCGATCGAGGCGATCGCGGAGATCTCGGAGGAGATCAACCTCACGAGCGAGGACATCGGCGCGCGCAGACTGCACACCGTCATGGAGTTCCTGCTCGAAGACATCTCCTTCAACGCGGGCGGAAACGACTATCCCGTCATTCCCGTGGAGATCAACCGCGCATACGTTGAAGAACACCTCAAAAAGATCACCAAAGACAGAGATCTCAAAAAATACGTCCTGTAACGGGCGAAAGGAGAGAGCATGATTCAGATACCCAAGGGGACGAAAGACGTCCTTCCGTCCCAGGTGCACAAGTGGCAGTTCGTGGAAAAGACGGCGCGGGAGACGGCGGAACTGTTCGCTTTCCGCGAAATCCGCACGCCCGTATTCGAGCATACCGAGCTGTTTGCGCGCGGCGTGGGGGATACCACCGATATCGTCACGAAGGAAATGTATACCTTCCTCGACAAGGGGAACCGTTCCATTACGTTAAAGCCGGAAGGGACGGCGGGCGTCGCGCGGTCGTTTATCGAAAACGGCATGGCGAACGGCGTGCTCCCCGCGAAAATGTATTATATTATCCCCGCGTTCCGCTATGAGCGCCCGCAGGCGGGAAGACTGCGCGAGTTCCACCAGTTCGGCGTGGAAATGTACGGGGCGGCGGATCCCGCGGCGGACGCGGAAGTCATCACGCTTGCCGATCTTTTCCTGAAAAAACTCGGCTTAAAGCAGGTGCGTCTGGAACTCAATTCCATCGGCTGCAAGAGCTGCCGCGCGAAATACAACGAGGCGCTCAAAGAGCATTTCCGCCCTCATCTTGCCGAGATGTGTCCCGACTGCAACGCACGGTTCGAAAAAAATCCCATGCGCATCATCGACTGCAAGGAAGAGGGCTGCCGCAAGTTCACGGCGAACGCGCCGAGAATGCTTGACTATCTCTGCGACGAGTGCAAGGCGCACTTTGAAGCGGTGAAAAAGCTCCTCACCCGAGCGGGGGTATCGTATGAGATCAATCCGTCCATTGTGCGCGGTCTGGACTATTATTCCCGCACCGTGTTCGAGTTCGTGACGAGCGCGGCGGGAGCGCAGGGTACCGTGTGCGGCGGCGGAAGATACGATTCGCTCATCGAGCAGATGGGAGAGAAGTCCGTTCCCGCTGTCGGATTTGCCGCAGGCATGGAGCGCCTTCTCATGGTCATGGAAGCGGAAGGGGTGCCCATGCCCGAACCTGCGGGCACGGTATGCTATCTCGCGGGCATGGACGGGGCAAGCCGCGAAAAGGCGTTCGAACTTGCGACCATGCTCCGCGCGAAGGGTATCTCGTGCGAGTGCGATCTCATGGGGCGTTCGGTCAAGGCGCAGTTCAAATATGCGGACAAGTCGGGCGCAAAGTACGTTGCGGTCATCGGCGGGAGCGAGCTGGAAGAGGGTGCTGTCAATGTCAAAAATATGGCGACTTCCTCCTCCGAAAAGGTGGCATTTGCCGATCTTGCCGAGTATCTTTTGAAAAACGGCGCAAACTGATAAAAAGGAAGGAAAAAACAATGTCGAAGAACGTAAAGGAAATTACGGGAGAGGAACTGAAAGAACTGATCGCGGCGGGCGAAACGGTCGTCTGCGATTTCTGGGCGACGTGGTGCGGCCCCTGCCGCATGCTTGCGCCTGTGCTTGACGCGGTGGCGGCGCAGTATGTGGGCCGCGCGCAGTTCGTCAAGGTGGACGTCGATCAGAACGGCGAAATCGCGCAGGAGCTGGGCATCATGTCCATCCCTGACGTCATCGTGTTCGCGGGCGGAAAGATCAAGGCAAATCATCTCGGATTTGCACCCGAAGCGACGATCAGGGCGTTTCTGGATGCAAACATCTGACGGATCACAGCTGAAAAAGACCGGCACATGCCGGTCTTTTTGTCGTAAAAAGAGGGGCGCGTGATCGGACTCGCTCTGCTTTTTACGTCCCTCCGAACAAACAAAATTCCGCGGCTGACGTTTGCGGCAAAAAATACCGTATTGACAGATTTACCGCTTTATGTTAAACTTATTGTAAATCATAGTTGTCTTCGGAACGGATATGCCTGCTTTGCGAGGAGTGAAGAGCATTCTCCCTGCCTGAGGAGTTCGTCAAGAGGATGTAACGAGCGTCGCCGCAGCATCGGCAGCATAAGAAACGGTACCGTCCGAAGCAAATAGGAGAGAAATATGAAAAAAGCGATTTTGTTGCTCTTATCGGCTGCATTTGCTGCCCTGTTGTGTGCGTTGGCGGGTTGCAGTACAACCTATTGTTATATCACTGCCGAAAGCGATGGCGTCGCCGCGCTGTGCGATGAGGACAATATGGACAGCTTGTCCTCCTCCAGCGGCGAGAGCGGTTTTTCCGTGCGATTGGGAGTCGTGATGTATAATTATTACGATGCGGATACGCTCAAGGTATTTGCAAACGGGGAACCGGTTGAATTTACAAAAAATCCGGACTATGATGCGGATGCGCCGTTTACCGAAAGGCAGATTGCAGGAACGGTCTTTTTTGAAAGCGTGAGAGAAGATATCAGCGTCACGTTTGAGTGTGAGGAAAAGGAAATCTCATTTACCTTCGGAGTAAATAAAAATAACGGCGAAACCGTCGCGGAAGCGCTGAAAGAATTTCGTTTCAAAGACGGTACAACGATATATCAGGCACTGACTTCGGAGAAATATTCTTATAAAACGACGTGGTCGGAATATATCGAAGGGGAAGGGATTGCGATTACCGGCGCCAAGATCGGCACGTATCGGTTTTATAAGTCCGTCGACATGATCGATACGAATTTGCTGGCCAATTACGATTATCGCATAGGTCCGCTTATGACGGCAGAGAGGAACCGATATGTATTGTTTGTCCCGACGCAGGGTTTGGGCACAGTCAACGAAGTGCTGTTCAATGCGGACGCCGTTACCGAAAACAGGATGGATTTTCAGAGTTTATCGGGGGATATCGTGCGGTTTAACAACGGCAGTTATATCAGTTCACAGGAAATCCGGGAACTGGATACGGTTTCGCTCGGACTGCATGCGCTTGACGGCGTCGATCTCGATCAGGCCAAAGTATATATAAACGATACGGAAGTGCTGTCGGGCGGCGAGGCAAAGTATCAGTTTTCGTCCGAAATGCTGCCGATCGATTACGTTTCGGATGAAAATCTTGCCGATTTTTATGAAAGTCAGGCCACAACATTTTCAATCCGTGTGGAAAATGCGGTCTGCTCAGAAGCGGCAGGGCTGAAGCAAGTGTCGGTCAATACGACGCAGACGATCAGTTTTGAAGGACAATATTACAGCAACGGAAACATTGCCTGGTATGAGGAAATCGTATCGTTCGACAATCCTTTCGCCGTGTCGTTTTCCGTTGAGTTTCCGAACGACCTCAGTTATGATCTGACGATCAGTCTGGGCGGCACTGAGGTGAAATTCGAAGGGAGCGAGATCAAGGCATTGCAGTCTTTCGATGCGATTTATCAGGGGGACTTTGTCATCATCGTAAACAGTTTTTCCGGGAATGATGTGACGGGATTCCGCCTGGTTCTGCGTTCGGGCGCGGAAGTCGATCAGGATATGGTAATTACATTGGAATGACGATCGGAGGTCGAAAAAAACGTCGCCGCAAAAGTCCCTTTTTGCGGCGGCGTTTTTCATGACGGCGATCTCAAATATGCATGGAAGCGGCGGAAGAATAATCGTTCGTTAACTGTTGCAGAGCGCGCGCCGAGGATACCGCGCTTTTGGCAGCCGATCGCCTTTTGCATGAAATTCGCCCGTTATGCGCATATTCTGAAATTTTCCTGCATAACCGATATTTTCTTGCATTTTGTCCTGTAACGTGTTATAATCAAGAGAAAAAACGAGGGTGAAAACATGATCGATCTTACCTGCATCAAAAACGCCGATCCCGAACTTTACGAGGCAATGGCGAACGAGCTGTCCCGCCAGCGCGGCAATCTCGAACTCATCGCGAGCGAGAACATCGTCTCTCCCGCCGTCATGGCGGCGATGGGGAGCCATCTTACCAACAAATACGCGGAAGGATATCCCGGAAAGCGCTACTACGGCGGATGCTGTTATGTGGACGTCGCGGAAGACCTCGCGCGCGACCGCATGAAGCAGCTTTTCGGCTGCGAACACTGCAACGTCCAGCCGCACAGCGGCGCGCAGGCGAACTTTGCGGTATATTTCGCAATGCTTCAGCCGGGCGATACCATCATGGGCATGAATCTGTCCCACGGCGGACACCTCACGCACGGCTCGCCCGTCAACATTTCCGGAAAATATTTCAAGATCGTGCCTTACGGCGTTTCCGAGCAGACGGAGACGATCGATTATGACGAGATGGAAAAAATTGCCCTCGAATGCAAGCCCAAACTCATCGTTTCGGGCGCGAGCGCATATCCAAGGATCATCGACTTCAAGCGTATCCGCGAGATCTGCGATAAAGTGGGCGCGCTCATGATGGTGGACATCGCGCACATTGCGGGACTCGTCGCGGCGGGCGAACATCCTTCTCCCGTGCCGTATGCGGATTTCGTGACGACGACCACGCACAAGACGCTGCGCGGTCCCCGCGGCGGCGCGATCATGTGCAAGGAACAGTACGCAAAAGCGATCGACAAGGCGATCTTCCCCGGCACGCAGGGCGGACCTCTGATGCACGTCATCGCGGCGAAGGCAGTCGCGTTCAAGGAAGCGCTTTCCCCCGAGTTCAAGGCATATCAGCATCAGGTCGTCCTCAACGCGTCGGCGATGGCAAAGCGGTTCACGGAAAACGGCGTGCGCCTCGTTTCGGGCGGCACGGACAATCACCTCATGCTCGTCGATCTGCGCAAGGAGAACATCACGGGCAAAGAGCTGGAAGCGCTCCTCGATGAAGCGCACATCACGGTGAACAAGAACACCATTCCCTTTGAAACGACTTCTCCGTTTATCACGAGCGGAGTGCGGATCGGAACGCCCGCGATCACCTCGCGCGGCATGAGCGAGAAGGAAGCGGCGGAAATTGCCGATCTCATCACCCGCATGATCCGCGAAAAGGACGCGGCAAAAGCGGAAGTGGCCGCGCGCGTGCAGGAGATGTGCGAAAAATTCCCCATTTATGCGAACGACGTGCTGTAAAACGCTTGCATAATATAACAAGACGTTGTATAATATCATCAATCGAATATTCTTTGGGGCGGAGTGAAATTCTCCACCGGCAGTAAAGTCTGCGAAGAGCGCAAGCTCCCGAACGGGTGCAATTCCCGTACCGACGGTATAGTCCGGATGGAAAAAGAGTAAAAATGAGTATTTTTGCGCGCCCCGCATTTTT
>CASGEQ010000097.1 GCA_949300535.1 uncultured Bacillota bacterium | reverse complement strand
GACGAATTCCGCGATTGGAAAACCGCTCTTGCCGCTTTTGCGGAACACTGTCGGCGTCAAGCTATAATCTGATCTGCCGTCCTTGAACCCCGACCGCAAAAACAACGTCCTCTTCGGCGGACGGCCGGATACCGCTGTTATGACATGGACAAAGTCATCGCCGCGGAGCGCGGCCTTGCGGAAAGCGAACTGCATTGTATTATCACCCGCATCAAAAAAGCGGCGGCGCGTTTTTTAACGCGCCGCCGCTTTTATTCTGCCCGACTTAATCGTAGAGCGTAAAATAGGAATCCTTATCGAACGTGATGTCCGCCGTCACGATCTGACCGTCGCGGTACACCTTGAATGTCACCGTGTCCCCCTTTCTCACGTTGAACATGAGGTCGGTTGCCATGTACATGCGCGTGATGACGTATTCTTGACCGTTCAGGGTCATGCTGTAAAGCACGTCGCCCGCTTCGAGAACGCCGCTCGCAGGCGAAGCGGTCACGCCGGAAACGGTCACCGTCTCCTCGATATACGCTTTCCCCGTCACTTCGTCATAGACCGCTTTGCTGTCGGTCACCTGAATGTTGACGCCCATCACCGCGCGGAGCGCGCCCTTTGAGGAGCTGTTGTCGATGATATTCTGCGCCACGGAAAGCGCAAGGTTTGCGGGGATCGCATAGCCGAGCCCGTCGACGCCCTCCTCTTCCGTCTTCGCGTTGACGATACCGATGAGTTTTCCGTCCGCGTTAAAGAGTCCGCCGCCCGAATTGCCGTGATTGACCGCCGCGTCCGTGCGGATCTCGCGCAGGGAAAGCGTCTTCGTCTCGTCGGAAGAAGCGATGGAGATGTATTCCGAATCCACCGACACGATACCCGAGGAAGCGGAAATCCCCTCCCCTTCGGGGTTGCCGATCGCGTATACGGTCTCGCCCACGGTGACGGCGTCCGAATTGGCGGCAACCGCCTCGCGCGCAGAGCTCTCTTTCAGCACCTCGCTGTCCTCCACGCGCAGAACGGCGATGTCGTAATCCATCGCGCCGCCCACATAGGTCGCTTCGATCTCTTCGCCCTGCAGTTCCGAACCATACAGATAGACGGTGATGTCGTCGCTGATATGCGAAACCGTTTCCGTCCCTACGCTGTCCTTATCGAACACCACATGATAATTGGTGACGATATATGCGTCGCCCTGTTCTTTATCCAGCGAATAGATGACGCCCGAGCCCGCGCTCGTGACCGTCTGCGTCGACGTAGACGGACGCCAGATGCCGCCCGATGTGGTGATCTGCTGGAAATTGCACCATACGCTGACCACGGACATCAGCGCGCGGTTGACCGCCGCGGAATCGTCCGTGGAAACGGTGAGGTACTCCTGCAAAAATTCGAGGAAACTCCCCTCATAACCTTCGGAAACCGCTTCATCATAGATCGCGCGGATTTCCGCGCCGCCGTCGGCGCCCGACAAAGACGCGAGCCAGCTCGCTTCCGAGCCGTCGTATCCGAGTTGCGTCGCCACCTCATAGGGCGTCTTTGACGAACCCGAACTCAAACTTCCGAAATCACATCCGCAAAGCGTAAAGGCGGTGATACCCGCGACAGCCGCGCAGGAAACCGCCATGACCCATTTCTTATTCATAACGTCACCCCTCAGTTCCGTAAAATTTGACCTCATTTTATCGTAGAATCGCGCAAAACAGTTTACCGTTCTGTGAAAATTTGGTAAATATTTTGCCGCTTCCCCGATTTTCCCTTCTATTATACCACACCGAGACCGATTTTACAACGTCTGAAAAAAAACTTTACGATTCCCCGCCTCGTTCCCGCCGAACTCGAAGGCACTTAACGAACGCCCGCGGGGACTTCTCGGCTGATTTCTGCAAACGGATTTCCGTGCCGCTTGGTCTGAACCGTTCTGCACGGCGGTAAAAAGGACGCGGCATGACGCCGCGTCCCCCCGTTTTTCCGGGTGCAATCTTATAAAACAAATCTGCCCCCGCGCTTTCCCTCTTTTTTCTCTTCCAAAAAACGGGAAAGCTCTTTTCATTTGTCTGCGTTACAGATCGTCCGCGTCTTGTGTGGGTTTATCGTGGCAATCGTCTGAGACAACTCCCGTATAACTCCCGAGCGCGTCCTCTTCCGAACGCATCTTTGCGCCTTTGTTCAGACCGCTGCTTTTCTTTTGCATCAGCGGCAGTTGTCGACGTTGCTGCCGGAAGACTTCTTCGCCTTCCCGCAATTTTCTGCGCCGCCCGAACGCTTCGCGTTCTGCGTTTCGCCGCTCTTGTTCTGCATCTTGTTCTGCATCTTGTTCTGCGTCTTTTTCATGATTTCTCCTTTCGGAAAGGAACCGCGCTTTTCCCGCCGCGCGCCGCGGCGACGAGTCTTGCGACGGTATCCGACGGCGGTCAGAGCGTCGTCCGGGCGCATAACAGCGCCTTTCCGCTCCGTCCGTCGTCCCGTCCGCGCGTTTTCGTCTTAAACGCAGCGGAAGAAGCGCACCTCCCTTCCGATATCATTTTGAACGGAAAACGCGGCGGATATACTCCGCCGCGCCGAGGAAAGTTCTTCCATTATTCTTTTTTGCCGCCGTTCTCTTGCCCTTCGGGGCTTTCGTCCGCACTTGCAGACGGTGCGGCGTGAGAAGGCGCGGGCGCGCCCTCGCCCTCTTTCAGGATTTCACCGACCGTAACCGCCAGATCTTCCGCAAACGATTTATAATCGGACGTCTCGCCGACGATGACGAGCTCGTCGCCCGCTTCGAGCACCGTTTCCCCGTCGGGAACGATGGGCGTTCCGCCGCGGTTGAGCGCGACGACGAGCGCATCCGACGGCCAGAGGATATCGCGGATCGCGCGGCCCTCTCCCGTGCTGCCCTTGACGACGCGCAGACGGACGGTCTCCTTCTTCGCGCCTTCGCGCACGTTCTGTTCCTCGACGATCCCTTCGAGCAGTTTATCGTAGATGGGCTGCGTGTGGAATACGTCGCCGATCAGATACCCGATCGCAACGCCCATGACCACGGGCAGAAGGAAGGTGAACGACCAGGTCAGTTCCACGACCATCACGATACCAGTCACGGGCGCCTTGACGATCGTCGTGAAGAACGTCGCCATGCAGATCATGATCATCACGTCCGCATAGACGGGATCCATGCCCATCTGTATGCACAGCAGGCTCAAAAGCGCGCCGAGACAGGCTCCGATGGCGAGCATGGGGATGAATACGCCGCAGGGCACCCCTGCGCTCATGTTGACGACGGAAACGATAAATTTGAATACGACGACGATGAGAAGCGTCAGCCACAGCGGGGAAGAGAAGATGACCTCGATCCCCTCGCTCTTGCTGCCAAGCGCCTGAATGAGCTCGTGTCCGCCGCCCATCGCATAGACGGTGATAAGCCCGAACACGCCCGCCAGCATAAAGGGAATGAGCATCTTGCCCGTGCCCTTCCAGAAGGTGATCTTCGCGAACAGTTTTTTCGTGCGGAACACGAGGAAGTAGAACCCGACGCCCGCAAACGCGCACACGAGCGCGGCGAGCAGGATATACAGATAGGAGAACATATCGGGCGCCGCAAAAGAGAACGTGGTAAACGTGGATTCCACGGAAAATCCCATGAGCGGGCGCAGAAGATTGCGCGTCAGAACGCCGACAATGACCGAGGAAAAGGCGCACACGAACACTTCGGGCGTAAACCGCTTGTGCGCTTCCTCAAAGGCGAACGCCATGCCCGTCACGGGCGCGTTGAAGGCGACCGCAAGACCCGTGCATGCGCCGCCCGTGATCTGATAACGGCGTACCGTCTCCTTGCGTCTGAGCAGGTCGGCAGTGCCGTAGCCGCACGCGCCGCCGATCTGGATGCTCGGACCTTCGCTGCCCGCGGAAAGTCCCAGAAAGATGGTCGCAAGGCTCGCCGCGAACATCCCCGTCAGCACCTGATACCAGCGGAAATGCAGCAGTCCGCGCGTCGCGCCCTCCGTCTGGGGAATGCCGCTCCCGCGGATCATGGGGATGAACTTCACCACTCCGCCGATGACGATCGCGCCCAGAAACAGCGCGACGAATAACAGGGGCACAAATGCGGGATTTTCCCGCAAGAGTGCGTAAATGTCCCGCGAAAAGTCTTCGCCGATACTCGCAAGCACGTTATACAAGGTCACGGCGATCCCTGCAAATAACCCCGTGAGCGCCCCGACGGCTACGAGCTGTACGCCGTAATGATACGCCGTATCTCCGATCTTTCTGATCTTTTTCCTCATATTCTGTCTACCTCTTTTTTTGATTATACCGCTTCAAACTGCGCATGGTAAAGCTGCGCGTAAAATCCGCCCTTTTCGAGCAGTTGCTCGTGCGTGCCCTGTTCGACGATCTTGCCCGCATTCATCACGAGGATGAGATCCGCCGAACGGATGGTCGAAAGGCGGTGCGCGACGATAAAGCACGTCCTGCCCTGCATGAGCCTTGCGAATGCGTCCTGCACCTTGACTTCCGTGCGCGTGTCGATGGAGCTCGTCGCCTCGTCCAGAATGAGCATGGGCGGGTGACATAGCATGATTCGCGCGATGCACAGGAGCTGTTTCTGTCCCTGCGAAAGGGAACCCTCGTCCCCGATCACCGTATCGTATCCCTGCGGCAGCCGCTTGATGAAGGAATGCGCGTGCGCCGCCTTCGCCGCCGCGATCATCTCCTCGTCCGTCGCGTCGGGCTTGCCCATGCACAGATTCTCGCGCACGGTCGCCTTTTTCAGCCACGTCTCCTGCAAGACCATGCCGTAATTTCCGCGCAGGGAATGGCGGGTGATCGTGCGGATGTCCTTTCCGTCCACGCAGATACTCCCCCCGTCCACGTCGTAAAAGCGCATTAAAAGGTTGATGACGGTCGTCTTGCCGCAGCCCGTCGGACCGACGATGGCGATGCGTTTGCCCGCGCCCACCTCGACGTTGAGATGCTCGATGAGCGGGCGCTCGGGGGTATAGGAGAACGCCACGTCGCGGAGGGATACATTCCCTTCCGCCTTCCCGAGGCGGGCGTTGTCCGCGTCGGAGATCTGGTCCTTCTCTTCGATGAGCGCAAAGATGCGCGCCGCGCAGGCGAGCGCGTTCTGAAATTCCGTGATCACCTCTGTGATCTCGTTAAAGGGCTTCGTATACTGGTTCGCATACGAGAGGAAGGTCGTGAGGTTGCCCACCGAGAATGCCCCGCCCGTCCCGATGACGGTGAGCGCGCCCACCAGCGCGACCGCAGCATACACGACGGAATTGATGAACCGCGTGACGGGGTTGGTCGTGGAGGAAAAGAAGATGGCGCGGAGCGAACACTTGCGCAGCCGCTCGTTGATTTCCGCAAACGTTTCCTCGTTCTCGTCCTCGTGCGTATACGCCTTGACGACTTTGAGATTGCCCACCATTTCGTCGATGAACGCCGTCTGTTCGGCGCGCGTTTCCGACTGCTTGCGGAACATGGAATAGGTGCGCGATGCGATGAACTTCGCCGCGAACAGCGAAAGAGGCGTGATACAGAATACGACGAGCGCGATCTGCCAGCGCATGACGAGCATGATAACGAGCGTTCCGACGATGGTCATCACACCCGTGAAAAGCTGCGTGAATCCGAGCAGAAGCCCGTCCGAAAACTGCTCCGCGTCCGTGATAACCACGCTCGCGAGCTCCCCGTATGCGCGGGAATCGAGATAGCGCAGGGGCAGGGTGGCGATCTTGCGGAAGGCGTCCCTTCTCACGTCCGCGAGCACGTGATAGGCGATCTTGTTGTTGCTCAGGCTCATCAGCCATTGGGAAAGCGCGGTCAGCGCGATGCTCCCGCCGATGAGCAGGAACAGATTGCCCAGCCGCCCGTAATCCACTTCGCCCGCACCTATGATACAGTCAATGGCGAGTCCCACAAAATAGGGAACGGCGAGCGTGAGCGCGACCGTGACGACCGCAAAAAAGAGGGAAACGACGAGATATCCCCAATAGGGTCTTAAATAGCGGAGAACGCGGCGGAAGGTGCCCTTTTTTGCCTTTTTCATGCTTCGTCCTCCTCTTTGAACTGCGAACGGTAAATTTCGCGGTACACCTCACAGGTGCGCATCAGTTCTTCGTGCGTCCCGATCCCGACGGCGCGCCCGTCGTCGAGCACGACGATCTTGTCCGCGTGCAGAATGGACGCGGTGCGCTGGGATACGATGAACACCGTGCTCCCCGTATTTTTCAGCGCCTTGCGCAGGCGCGCGTCCGTCGCGTAATCGAGCGCGGACGCGGAATCGTCTAAAATGAGGATCTCGGGTTTCCGCACGAGCGCGCGGGCGATGGTCAGCCTCTGCCGCTGTCCGCCCGAGAGGTTTTTGCCCTCCTGCGCGACTTCGCCGTCCAGCCCGCCCTTGACCGCGAGCACGTCTGAAGCCTGCGCCGTCTCCGCCGCCGCGAGCAGTTCTTCGTCCGTCGCGTCGGGATTTCCCCAAAGAAGATTGGAGCGGATGCTCCCTTTGAAGAGGACGGCTTTCTGCAATACGACGCCTACCCGTTCCCGCAGCTCTTCCGCAGGGATAGAACGCACGTCCCTGCCTTGCAGCCGCACGCTCCCCTCCGTCGCCGCGTAAAAGCGCGGAATGAGATGAACGAGCGACGTTTTGCCCGAACCCGTGCCGCCGATGATGCCGATCGTTTCGCCGCGGCGGACGGTAAAATCGATATCCGTCAGAGACGGCGCGCCCGCGCCGTCATAGGTAAGCGTGACGTGATCGAAGCGGATTTCCTCTTCGGGATCGGCGGGAACTGTTTCCCGGTCATCATTCCCGCAAACAGCTTTCTTGCCGGAATCGACGGGGGCGATCCCTTCGTCGGACGCACTGCTTTCCGATACGCCCTCTTCCGCGAGGACGGAAGGTTCCCCCTCCATGTCCAGCACCTTTTCCAGGCGCTTTTCACACGAGACCGCCTTGGTGATGGTCACGATGAGATTGGCGAGCTTGATGAGTTCGACGAGGATCTGCGAAAGATACCCGTAAAGCGCGATGACGTCGCCCTGCTGCAGCGCGCCCGAATCCACGCGGAGCGCGCCCACATATACGAGCACGATGACCGCGACGTTGATGAGCACATAGGTAAGCGGATTGGTGAGCGCCGCGATCCTGCCCACCTTTTTCTGCGAGCGGCACAGTTCGCCGTTGCGCTGCGCGAATTCCTTCTGTTCGCTCTCCTCCTTGCAGAAAGCGCGGATAACCCGAACGCCCGCCAGATTTTCGCGAGTAGAAAGATATACCTTATCCAGCTTCTCCTGCACCTTGCGATAGAGCGGGATACACGCCGCCATCACGGCAAAGACGACCAAAGACAAAAGCGGAATGACGCCGACGAACACGAGCGCCGCCTGCACGTCCACGACAAACGCCATGATCATCGCGCCGAATACGATGAAGGGAGAGCGTAAAAAGAGACGGAGCGTCATGTTGACGCCCGTCTGCACCTGATTGACGTCGCTCGTCATGCGCGTGATCATGGTCGACGTCCCGAGGGAGTCGATCTGCGAAAACGAAAGCGACTGTAATTTGCGGAATAACCGATCGCGCAGACGGGAAGAAGCCCCGACTGCGGCGCGGGCGGCGAAAAACTGCGCGGTCAGCGAAAACGCCAGTCCCACCACGCCGAACGCCACCAGCAAAAACACCATCTTCACGATATATCCCGTGTCTTGCTGCGCGATACCCGTGTCCACGATCGCCGCGACGACCAGCGGGACGACGAGTTCGAGACTCGCTTCCAGCAATTTGAAAAGCGGCGCGAGAATCGCCTCTTTCCGATACGGTTTCAGACAGGAAAACAGGTGCTTCAAAACAAACTCCTCCCCTTCCCCGTCTCCGTTTCTTATGCGAGGAAGAGATAAACGTAATATGCGACAAAACCCGCGAGCATGACGACGGCGCTTACCTTGCCGAGCTTATTGCCCTTGAACAGGGAGAGCGCATAGAGAAGGACTGCCGCGCCGAGCGCGACGATCGCGTCGATCAGATTTGCCGTCGTGAACGTGAGCGGGTAGAAAAGCGACGACACGCCCGCCACGAAGAAGATATTGAAAATGTTGCTCCCGATGATATTGCCGACCGCAATATCCGTTTCGCCCTTGATCGCCGCGACGACGGAGGTGACGAGTTCGGGAAGGGACGTGCCGACCGCGACCACGGTCAGCCCGATGATGCGTTCGGATACGCCGAAATACGTTGCGATATATTTTGCGGCGTCGACGAGGAGCGTACCGCCGCCCACGACCATGGCAAGCCCCACGACGACGAGCGCGATCAAAAACCACGTCTTTTGCTTCATGCGGGCGAACCACTGACCGATCTTTCCCTTGGGTGCGGCCTCTTCTTCCGCCTCCTCTTCGAGCGCCTTTTCCGCGTCCACTTCCAGCATGCGCTTCTGTTCCTTGCGTGCCTGAACGAGCAGAATCGTCATATACGCGGCAAACACGGCGAGCAGGATGAGCCCGTCCCACCATTGCAGGGAATTCTGCCATGCGCCCAATCCGATGAGGAGCGCGCTCGCGACAAGCAATGCGGGAAGGTCGAGAATGAGCGAACTCTTCTGTACGGGAAGATCGTGAAAGAGGGCGGAAAGCCCTAAAATAAGCAGGATATTCGCGATATTGCTCCCCACTACGTTTCCGATGGAAATATCGGTGGAATGATTGATCGCCGACGTGACGGATACGGCGAGTTCGGGCGCGCTCGTACCGAACGCGACGATGGTGAGGCCTATAACGAGCGGAGAAACCTTGCACTTTTTCGCGATTCCCGCGCTTCCGTCCACCAGCCAGTCCGCGCCTTTCACGAGAAAGGCAAGCCCTAAAACGAGCAAAAAGATCTGTAAGTATAACATACCCTGTCCTTTTCCGCAAAAAAAAAGACTTGCGGACAAATTTCTTTGCCGAAAGTCTTGTCGTTCGGAAACGAACCGTCGCAACACGGGATCTTCCCGGGGTATGTTGCCGCGACGCAGAAACGGACTACTCCCTTTCAACAAAGGAAATCGTACCATTTCCGTATGAAAATGTCAAGCGCGTTTACGCGCTCAATCCTTCTTTTTTGCCTCTTTTGCCGCTTTCGCCGCCGCCTGCTCCGCTTTCAGCTTCTCCTGCGCGAGCAGATAGATTTCTTCCGTCGCAAACGAGAACTTCGTCAGCTGGTCGCGCTTAGTCACGGGGTGCAGCCAATAACTGTCCTCGAGCGTGGAGATATCCAGGCAGTCGCCGAAAATGTTCTTCTTGTATTTTTCCTTGCGGTAGGGATAATCGTACTCGACGTGGACGCTTTCAAGCTCCGTTCCCGCCCAGTCGATCGTGACCGGCTCGCCGTACGCGTTGCATTCGAGATGCGTTCCCTCGCACGTCTGTATGAGTTTGCCCCTGCCCTGATCGTAAAAGCGCTTGGCGTTGGGCAGCGTATGTACGGTGACCTCATCCTCGAAGCGATACGTCCCCTCGCGCACTTCCTTGCGCACGTTGGCGCGCTCCCACTTGAACCAGTCGGGGATATGCGAAAATTCCGTTTCGCCCTCTTCCGCTTCCAGCTCGCCCAGCTCGGTCATCTGCCAGCTCTTGCCGCAGGCGGCGCACCACAGGCGGGTGCCTTCCGAATACATCTTGAATTCCTTGCCGCAGTGCGGGCACTGATACAGAATGCTGTGCAGTCCGTGCGCGCGCTTGGGATTCGCGTTGATGATGCCGTTTTCCTTCTGATAAGCGTAGTCGTCGCGCACGAACGCCTTTCGGATGCGCGCGTTCAGCTCCTCGACGGGAAGCGTCTGCGCCTCTTCCGCCGTCGCGATGAGCTCCAATTCGCATTCGAGCGGCAGATACTGCTCGTCCTTGTTCCACTGCGGCGACATGATAAAGTTACCGTACATGCGAAGCACGACGACGGGAATCTTCATCAGGCGGCACATTTTGCCCAGAGAATCGGGCAGGAAGGATTCACACCCGTCCAGCGAATAGCGCGCTTCGGGGTAAACGCAGACGATATCCCCGTACTTTTCCGCCGCATACTTCATGTTGCGGATAAGATAATAGTCCTTGACGAACTTGCGCTTCGCAATGCAACCGAGACGGCGCATGACCCAATCGCCCACGTCGCGGATCGCGTCGATCGCAACGACGTTGTTCGCGTTATAAGGGTGCACCGCCGTATACATGACGGGAAAATCCATCATGCTCGCGTGCGTCGCGAACAGCAGATAAGGCGGCTTGATCCCGTCCATACCGATTCGGCGGATTGTCAGCTTGCGCCCTTTAAGGCGCGGCTTGATTGCAAATGCCCGCGCAAGTCCCATCCAGAATTTGCTTGCCCGAAGCGGTCTGCGCGAAAAATCATATTTCTTTACCTTTTTCATACTCTCCCTATACCCACTTTCTTTTGTTAAATTTGTTAATTTGTTACTGTAAAGATATTATAACAAACGGTACCGTCAATGTCAAGGGCGCGGCCTGCTTTCCTGAAAATTTCACCTTTGCGCAGATTAAAGGAAACTTTCGATCAGAATCTTCAGCCCGATCGCGATGAGGATGATCCCGCCGATGAGTTCCGCCTTATCCGCGAGCTTGTTTCCGATCTTCTTTCCCACAAAGACCGCCCCGACGGAGAGAGAAAAGGTAATCGCGCCGATGACCAGCGCGCACAGCCATACCGAAAAGGGAAGCCCCGTCTCCGACGTGGACGCGGCGAGCAGAGAAACCCCGACCGCGAGCGCGTCGATACTCGTCGCCAGCGTCTGCACGAACAGCTTTTTAAGCCCGAGCGGCTCGGCGCACGCCTCCTCCTTTTTGAAACAGTCGAAGATCATCTTTCCGCCGATGAAGGCGAGCAGAACGAACGAAAGCCAGGGCGCGATCTTCTCCACGACCGACGTGAACGCCGCGCCGCAATAATACCCCAGAACGGGCATCAGAAACTGAAACGCGCCGTAAAAGAAGGCGACCAGGAGCACCTTTTTTACGCGCATTTGGGGTTCGACCATTCCGTTGGTCATGCCGACGGCGACCGCGTCCATCGAAAGCGCGATCCCGAGCAATACAATTTCCCATACCGACATAGCAATTCTCCGAAGGGGCAATTCTCCCTTTGCCCCTGTTTTCGGGAGTTCGGCAAACAAAAAAGACTTATGTACGGAAAAAATGACCGTACATAAGTCTCGCCGTTTCAGATAAAACCCGAGGACATCCCCTCAATCTGTGGATCTTACCGCTTTCCGAAGAAAGCCGCCTACTCCCCTATGACAGTACCCATTGTATCATTTTCCGCTTTACAATGTCAACAGTTTCTATTATAATATATGTATGGCTTACGAAATTTTTCTGAAAAAAGGCGAAGAAAAGCGCGTGATGGCGGGGCACAGCTGGGTCTATGCCAACGAAGTCGCGCGCATTGAGGGAAAAGATAAGAACGGATCCCTTGCGGCCGTTTATTCCTTTGACGGGCGGTTCATCGGCAAGGGATACATCAACCATGCGTCCAAAATTCTCGTGCGTATCTTCATCCGCGGAAACGAAGAGGACGGCGAAGCGCTCTTTTTTGAACGCATCCACCGCGCGAACGAATACCGCCGCGCGCTCGGATACGACAACTGCTATCGCGCCGTCTTTGCGGAAGCGGACAACCTGCCCGCGCTCATCGTGGACAAATACGGAGATTATCTCTCCGTGCAGTTCCTCTCGCTGGGCATGGATCAGCGCAAAAAGCTCATCGTGGACGCGCTCGTGAAGGAATTTGCCCCCAAGGGCATTTACGAGCGTTCGGACGTCGCCGTGCGCAAGAAGGAAGGCCTGACCGAAACGGCGGGCGTGATCTGGGGCGAAGTCCCCGAATGGGCGGAGATCTGCGAAAACGGCATTAAAATGCTCGTCAGCATTCCCCGCGGGCAAAAGACGGGATATTTCCTCGATCAGAAGGAAAACCGCTTCGCCGTGCGCCGCTATGCGCGCGGAGAGGTGCTCGACTGCTTCTGCAACAGCGGCGGATTTTCCCTCAACGCGGCGACGGTCGCCGACAAAGTGACCGCGCTGGATATTTCCGAATTCGCGCTGGAAAACGTGCGGAAAAACGCCGCGCTCAACGGCTTTTCCAACGTGACGACGGAATGCGGAGACGTGTTTGAAAAACTGCGCGAATACAAAAAAGCGGGACGCGCGTTCGACTGCGTCGTCCTCGACCCTCCTGCCTTCTGCAAGAGCGCGAGCGAAGTTCCCGACGCATACCGCGGCTATAAAGACCTCAACGTGCTGGGCATGAAGCTGGTGAAAAAAGGCGGCTTCCTCGTCACCTGCTCCTGCTCGCACTATATGACCTTTCCCCTCTTTGAAAAGATGCTCAAAGAGGCGGCGCGCGATTCGGGGCGCAGGGTGCGCACGGCGGAACTGCGCTCGCAGGCTCCCGACCACCCCGCCCTTCTGAGCGAAGAGGAAACGCAATACCTCAAATTCTTTGTGCTCCACGTCGAATAAGGCGGGCATGCCCGCGCTTTTCCAAAGCGCCCACAGCATGACCGAATGACCGACATGCCCCTGTTTTCCCGCAGAGCCCACGACATAAGCGAATCACCGACATACCCCTGTTTTTTGAAAAGCGGACACGGCGTCGAAGCGCCGACGGGGCGTATATTCGGACATGGCGCCCGCTCTCGGGAGCGATATTCGGGCATGGGCGGCAGCTTTCGAGGCCATCCGAACTACCTCCGCCTGCCAATCAACAAAAATACAGGGCACCGCCTTTTAAGTTCCAGATAACGCGCCCGCCGCCGAACCTCAATTCGGCGGCGGGCGCTGATTGTTCTATGATTATTTCAGCCTTTGCGGAAACTGAACGTCCGATAACGGAACGACCGACGCCGCCCCGATTCTTTTATTCGCAAAAGCTCCCGCAACGGACGAAATCGCAAGCATTCCCCTCATATAGGTCGTGCGCTATTCTTCCGACGGCGCGGAAGGCTCCGCTCTTCCCTTCACCTTTTTGCGCGTGATCTCCAGCATGACGATCATGAGCGCCATGAACAAAAGCAGCCAGAGCGGGAAGAGTTTCAGACTGACGTGATTGGCGATGAGCCCGAACAGAGGCGGCATGAAGGTGGAACCCATATATGCGCTCGCCATCTGGATGCCGATGAGCGCGCGGGAATTTTCCGCCCCGAAATTCCGCGGCGTGGAATGGATGATGCTCGGATAGACGGGCGCACAGCCCACCCCGAACACGACAAGCCCCGCAAGCACGCAATGGTCGGCGGATACGGGCAGACAGATGAGCACGATTCCCGCGGCTGCGACGCCTGCACCGATACGGATCATCATCTGATCCCCCAACTTTTCGGCGACAAATCCCGAGACGAAGCGCCCCGCGGTGATCCCGATAAAGAACAGGGAGGCAAACGCCGCCGCCTGCTCTTCCGAAATGCCGCGCGTCCCGACGAGAAAACTGCTCGACCAGAGCATGGCGGTCGCTTCCGCCGCGCAATAAGCAAAAAAGCCGATGAGAAGATATGGCGCGCCCTTGATCTTCAACGCGCCGCGGATCCCCAGCACGCGCGTATCCCCCTCGACGGGATCTTTGCTTCCCATCTTTCGCCACAGCGGAAGAGAGCAAAGCACGATCGCGAGAATGCCGAATTGGAGATACGACACCCACCGATATCCGTCGTTCCAGCAGGAAACGGAGAGCGCATAGCTCATGATATACGGGCTTATGATCGTCCCGACGCCCCAGAAGCAGTGCAGCCAGCTCATGTGACGGGAGGAGTAATGCAGAGCGACGTAATTATTGATCGCCGAATCGATCGCACCCGCGCCCAATCCGTAAGGCACCGCCCACAGACAGAGCATCCAAAAGCGCGTCGCCGTGGAAAAACCGAACAGCGCGCCCGCCGTCAGAAGAATGCTGACCGACGTGACCGCGAACGTGCGGAATTTCCGCGTGAGCCGCTCGGAAAGCAGGCTGGAACAGATGGTCCCGCCCGCAATGATCATGGATACGATTCCCGCATACGAAAGGGGCACATCCAGCTGCGCCCCCATCGTCGGCCAGCCTGCGCCCAGAAGCGAATCGGGCAGCCCCAGGCTGATGAATATCAGATAAATGACAGCCAACAACAATGAATACATATCTTTGCGGCGTCCCGCCATGCGGGGGCTCCTTATTTCAAAATCTCTCAAACGCCGGGCAAACCCTTTTCCCCGTCAGAACAGCGGCGCGAACACCTTGGCGACCTCGCAAAGACCGCGCGCGACGACATTCTTTTTCGCATCCGCCTCCGTCTGAAGCGCGGAGATCGCGAACGTCTCTTCGAGATCTCGTTTGAGCGAGATAAGCGCGGAAGTCCTGTACATTAAAACGGCGCACTCGAAATGGTGCAACAGCGAGCGGTAATCGAGGTTGATCGTCCCGACCACCCCCACTTCGTCGTCCGCGAGAAAGCTCTTCGCATGGACGAATCCGGGCGTATACTCGTAAATCTTCACGCCGCCCTTGATAAGCGCCGAATAATTGGAACGCGTGAGCGCGAAAATCACCTTTTTATCGGGGATATGCGGCGTTAAAATGCGCACGTCCGTCCCCCTTGCCGCCGCGCGGAGCAGCGCCTCGCGCAGGCGGTAATCGATGATCAGATAGGGCGTCGTGATCCAGACATACCGCTTCGCCTCGTTGATGATATTGAGATAGACGTCCTCGCCGACCGAGCGGGAATAAAGCGGACGCGGCCCGTCGCCGTACGGCTGGACAAACCCCTCATCCGCATACACCTCATACCGTTCGGGAATATAAGGTGCGAAATCTTCCGCGTTGTCCGAACGCATATTGTACAGTTGCAGGAACATGAGGATAAGGTTGCGGACGCCCGCGCCTTCCATGCGCACGGCGGTATCCTTCCACTGCCCGTAAGGACGCTTCACATTGACATACTCGTCGGCGAGATTGACTCCCCCGACATATCCGATCTTCCCGTCCACGACGGTGATCTTGCGGTGATCGCGATTGTTGTGAATGTTGGAAATGACAGGCACGAAGGGATTGAACTTTCGGCATGCGATCCCCTCTTTGCGCAAAAGGCGCGCATACCCCGTGCGGATCTTCCCCATGCTGCCGATATCGTCGTACATCACCCTGACTTCCACGCCCTCTTTCACTTTACGGCGCAGAACGTCGAGGATGGAGTACCACATTTCTCCGCGGTCGATGATGAAATATTCCATGAAGATATACTTTTCCGCGTGTTCCAGATCTTCTAAAAGGCTCTTCCAGAACGTCTCGCCTGTCGGGAAATATTCCGTCTTCGTGCCCGCATGAGGAACGGCGGCGGAGGTATAGCGGCAGAGCGATTCGCCCAATCCCACCCAGCGGCCCATTTCCCGTTCCAGCTCCTCTTTGCTGACCGTCCGCTCCTGTACCTCGCGGGAACGTTCATAAAGCTGACGGAAGGTCTTGCGCTGTTTTTTGGAAGGACGGTTGTAGGAAAATACCGCATAGATCGCGACCCCGAACAGCTGCAAAGCAATGACGCACAAAAGCCACGGAATTTTCGCTTCGGGAACCATATCGCGGTTGACGATATGCAGGACGGTCAGAACGACGACAAACCAGGATATGACCATCAGGCTCGCGTCGATCCAGGACGCCGCGGACGGAAACAGCGCGGTCAAAAGGAGATTGAGAAGATGGAGCACGCCGAACGCGACCGCAAAATCCACTATGAATAAGATGACGATCGTCAGTCCGACCAGCGTCAGACGGCTGAACATCAGTTTGAAAAACTTTTTCATGGCTTTCCCCGCCCTCTTTGCTTTACTCTTTTCATGCTATCATAAATTTGCCCGTTTGTCAAACTCAATCCGCGCGGCTGTACACAAAACAGCCGCACGCCGCCCGTTCGGAAACGAAGCCTTCGGGGCAGACGATATCGGCGCACGCGGTATGTATCTTTTGAAGCGCCCCGCAGCCCAGAAACGCCTGCCTGCTGACGGCAAACGCGGGAATCCCGCAGGCGTCGATCTCGGTCAGAGACGAACACCCCGAAAAGGCGAATCCCCTCAACCTGCCCCCGAGGAC
>CASGEQ010000096.1 GCA_949300535.1 uncultured Bacillota bacterium | reverse complement strand
CGTCATCAACGGCGGAAAGATGGGCGAGATCACCAAAATGCTTTACGATACCATCACGGGTATCCAGTACGGCAAGCTGGAAGATAAGTACGGTTGGAGAAAGATCGTAAAATAATCCGATTAAAGTTACCCGATCTGTATTCACAGCGATAGGAAAATCTCGGATTCGCTTATCCGGCGTTATATCCGTAAACATATATGATATCTGCGCGCCGCGGCAATTTTGCCGCGGCGCGCGTTTTTTGTGCTTAAAAATCTGCAGGAAACATTTTTTACATAAAATCACAAAAAATACAGCATATTTTTGCTTGAAACGCCGAAAACTTCGTATTTATCACGATGCGGCATCCCTTGCTCGGAGCTTCCGTTTTGCCTTGAAAAAAATATTTTTTGCGCCGTTTAACCCTTTTCAAAACGCGGTATAATATTAGCAAACAAGACAAGAGAGTGCTAATTTGAGGCATAATACGGCAACAGGAGGAAACGAATATGGATGCTCAGAAATTAACTCAGAGTTCGTTGCAGGCATTGCAGAACGCGCAGAGCACGGCGATCGAGTACGGTAACGCGGAACTCACGCCGGCGCATCTGTGCCTCGCTCTGCTCAATCGCGACGGGCTTATTTATCAGATACTGAAAAAGATGGGGACGGATACGGACGGCTTCACGCAGGCGGTCAAGGAGGAGGTGGAACGCCTTCCCCGTTCGTCGGGCGCAAGTGCGGGGAATGTCTATCTTTCCGCGTCTCTCAATCGCCTTCTGACGGAGGCGGAAAAGCTGGCGGAAGGTATGAAGGACGAATATGTCTCCGTCGAACACCTCTTCCTCTGCCTGTTCGACAACGCGGAGGGAAGGCTCAAAGACGCTTTGTCCCGCTTCGGCGTGACGAAGAGCGCCTTTTTGGAGCAGCTTAAAAAGGTGCGCGGCAACCAGAACGTGACGAGCGATAATCCGGAAAGCACGTACGACGTGCTGGAAAAATACGGCACCGATCTTACCAAGCGTGCGAGAGAACACAAGCTCGAACCCGTGATCGGCAGAGATGAGGAGATCCGAAACGTCATCCGCATTCTTTCCCGTAAGACGAAGAACAATCCCGTTCTGATCGGTGAACCGGGCGTCGGCAAGACGGCGATCGCGGAAGGGCTTGCCCAGCGTATCGTCAAGGGCGACGTTCCCGAAGGCTTGAAAAACAAGACGTTGTTTGCGTTGGATATGGGCGCGCTGATCGCGGGCGCGAAATTCCGCGGTGAGTTCGAGGAACGCCTCAAAGCCGTCCTCAACGAAGTGACCAAATCCAACGGCAATATTCTGCTTTTTATCGATGAATTGCATACCGTCGTCGGCGCAGGCAAGGCGGAAGGCGCGATGGACGCAGGCAACCTCTTAAAGCCGCTTCTCGCGCGCGGCGAACTGCACTGCATCGGCGCGACCACGCTGGACGAATACCGCAAGTATATCGAAAAGGACGCGGCGCTCGAACGTCGTTTCCAGCCCGTCATGGTCAACGAACCGTCCGTGGAGGATACCATTTCCATTCTCCGCGGACTCAAAGAGCGGTTTGAGATCTTCCACGGCGTGCGCATTCACGACGACGCGCTCGTCGCGGCGGCGACTCTGTCCAACCGTTATATTACCGACCGTTTCCTGCCCGACAAGGCGATCGACCTCGTGGATGAGGCGGCGGCGATGATTCGTACGGAGATCGACTCCATGCCTTCGGACATGGACGACCTTCACCGCAAGATCATGCAGCTGGAAGTGGAAGAGAAGGCTCTGTCCAAGGAAAAGGACCATCTTTCCGAAGCGCGGCTTACGGCGCTCAGAAAAGAGCTGGCGGAATACAAAGAAAAATTCGATACGATGAAGGCAAAGTGGGAAGCGGAAAAGACCGCCATCCATGCGGAAAAAGATCTCAAAGAGCAGATCGACCGCGTGAAAGGAGAGATCGATTCCGCGATGAACCGCGGCGAACTGGAAAAGGCTTCCAGGCTCCGTTATGCGGAACTGCCCGCGTTGGAGAAGAAACTCGCGGACGCGAAGTCGCATAACAATCACAGAGAAGACGCCATTTTGCAGGACGAAGTGACGGAAGAGCAGATCAACCAGATCGTGGCGCGCTGGACGGGTATCCCCGTGGCGCGGCTCAAAGAGGGCGAGCGGGAGAAGATCCTGCACCTTGAGGACGATCTTCATAAGCGCGTGATCGGGCAGAACGAGGCGGTGGAAAAGGTTTCCGAAGCGATTCTGCGTGCCCGTGCGGGTATTTCCGACCCCAACCGTCCCATCGGTTCCTTCCTGTTCCTCGGCCCTACGGGCGTCGGCAAGACGGAACTTGCAAAATCGCTGGCGGAAAATCTGTTCGACGACGAGCGCAATATCGTGCGTATCGATATGTCCGAGTACATGGAAAAGTTCTCTGTTTCCCGTCTGGTCGGTGCGCCTCCCGGATACGTCGGGTACGAGGAAGGGGGCACGCTCACCGAAGCGGTGCGCAGAAAGCCCTATTCCATCGTACTCTTCGATGAGATCGAAAAGGCGCATCCCGATGTGTTCAACATCCTTTTGCAGATTCTCGACGACGGCCGCGTGACCGACTCTCAGGGACGCACGGTGGACTTCAAGAACACCATCATCATCCTGACTTCCAACCTGGGCTCCTCTTATATCATGGACGGCATCCTGCCGAACGGTGAGATCTCCGAGGAAGCGAAAGCGCAGGTCAACGCTCTGCTCAAACAGTCGTTCCGCCCCGAATTTTTGAACCGTCTGGACGAAATCATCATGTTCCGTCCTCTGACGAGAGAGAATATCGGCAAGATCGTGGATATTCTGCTGAGCCGTCTGGAAGGCCGCCTGAAGGCGGAAAACCTCACGCTCGAAGTGACGCCCGCCGCAAAGGAATATATTGCGGACAACGGTTACGACAGCGTGTACGGCGCACGTCCTCTGAAGCGGTTCCTTCAGTCGAAAGCGGAAACGCTGATTGCGAAGTATATCATCAAGAACAACCCCGAAGCGGGCAGCGTGCTCACGCTCGACGTCAATGTCGACGGATTGTATCTCAAAGCATAATTGCGGTTTTGCGCCGCGCGCAGGATTCCTGCGCGCGGCGCATTTTCGTTTTCCGTCCGCGGGATTGACTTTTCCCCGCAAAACGGGTATAATGTCAGGGTAACAAAGACGCGCCGCGGGAAGTTTGGCGGTACGGGAGAAAAAGCATGGCGGAAATTACGGCGATCACGCCGCAGATCAAGGACAAAACGCGCTGCAATATCGAGATCGACGGCAGATTTTATTGCGGCCTGAAGCTGGAGACGGCGATGAAATACCGCTTGAAGACGGGGGAGCATATCGAACTTTCCCGCCTTGCGGCCATTCAGCTGGAAAGCGAGAAGATGACCGCGCTGGATAAGGCGCTCACGCATATTTCCGCTTCCATGAAGACGGAGCGGCAGATCAGGGATTTCCTCAAAAAGAAGGGATATCTGGACGACGTGTGCGACTATGTCGCGGAAAAGATGCGCGAATATTCCTACCTCGACGATGCGGCTTATGCAAAATCCTACGCCGAGAGCGCGGGCAAACGCAAGGGAAAGCGGCTCATCCGCGCAGAACTCAAACAAAAGGGCGTGGACGACGCGGCAATTTCGGAGGCGCTGGAAGCGATTCCCGACGAGGACGAAAGCGCGGCGCGCGTGCTGGAAAAATATCTGCGCGGCAAGGCGGCGGATGAAAAGACCTTCCGCAAGGCGTATGCGCACCTGATCGGAAAGGGATTCGATCACGATACCGCAAAGAGGGCGCTGTTCGCATACGGAGCGAGCGATGAAGATTGAATATCTCGACGAGGTCGATTCGACCAACAGCTATATCCGACGCTATCTGGACGTGGGCGAGGACGTGATCGTCTGCGCGCGACGTCAGACGGGCGGCAGGGGAACGAAGGGCAGGAGTTTTTGTTCGGAGGAAGGGGGCGTGTATCTTTCCGCGCTCACTTTTTACCGCGATCTGCCCGTATCCCGCGCCTTCCGCATCATGACTCATTCGGCGGTTTCTGTTTGCCGCACCGCAAAAGCATTTGGCGCGGAAGTGCAGATCAAGTGGCCAAACGACGTATTCGCGGCGGGCAGGAAGCTGAGCGGCACGCTCATCGAGAACGTCTTTGCGGGAGATAAAGTGCGCTGTTCGATCGTGGGGATCGGACTGAACGTCAACAACGACGTATCCGCGCTGGGCGGGATCGCCGTCGCTTTGTCCGAACTCGTCGGACGCGTGAAGACGGAAGAGGTGCGGGATGAGCTGATTGCCAATCTCATGCGCAGGGACGACTTTTCCGATTATCTCTCGTTCGTCCGCTTTCTTGGAAAGGAGATCACCGTCATCGAAGGGGAAAAGAGCTATCCCGCGGTCGCCCGCGAGGTATCGGAAGACGGGCGGCTCATCGTGGATGCGGGAGGGCAAACGCATGCCCTGTCCGCTGCGGAGATCAGCGTACGGTTTTAATCTGCGGGCATACCATGTCCGCGGCAGGCTATGAATGGGGGAAAGCATACCGTGTCTGGGGTAAGATGGCTTTATCGCAGACACGGTATGGGCAAAATAAAAAAACGGTATGGGGAAAACCGGAAAGGAGCGGTTATGAAATACAGTTATACGTTCGCGCAGATGCGCGAAGCAGACCGTCATACGATCGAGGATCTCGGCGTCCCGTCGCTTACGCTGATGGAACGTGCGGGCGCGGCGCTGAGATCTGCCGTCCTGTCCGCCATGCAGAGGACGGGCGCGGAGGAAGCGCTCATCGTCTGCGGCGGGGGAAACAACGGCGGGGACGGATATGTCACCGCGCGCCTTCTTTGCGAAGCGGGCGTACAGGTCCGCGTTCTCAGCCTTGCGGAAAAGTTCTCGCCCGACTGCGAAGCGGTGAAGAAAAAGTACCGCGGCGAAGTGCTGGGGCGCATTCCGAGAATGCGTTTTTCCTTCATCGTCGATTGCGTGCTTGGGACGGGGCTGACCCGCGAAGCGGAGGGCGCACCCGCCATGCTTATCGATTTTATCAATTCTTGCGGGGCGTACGTCGTTTCCGCCGATCTTCCCAGCGGTCTCATGGAGAACGGAATCGCAGGCGCGCATTGCGTGCGCGCGGATGAGACCGTCGCAATGGGCGGCTTGAAAAACGCCCTGCTTTTGCAGGACGGGGCGGATTACGCGGGGAAAATCGTCGTCGCGGATATCGGTATCGAGAGTGCGGCGCTCGGCGCGGAAGTGTGGGAAGAGAGTGACGTCGCGGCATATTTCCCCCGCAAAAAGAGCAACGTGCATAAAGGGACGTTCGGCAAGGCGTGCCTGATCGCGGGGAGCGAGGAATACAGCGGCGCGGCGTTTTTGGCTGCGGGAGCGTGCCTTAAATCGGGCGTGGGATATACGCGTCTGTGTCTGCCCGAAAGTATTTTTCCTTATGCGATCGGCAGGCTTCCCGCCTGCATTTTGCAGCCGTTCCGCAGTATCGACGGGGAAACGCTGGGCGCGAATTGCATTACCGCAGGCATGGGCATGGGCGTGAGCGAAAAGCTGTACGCGCGGCTCGTGGAGCTTTTGCCCGAATATACGGGCGTGCTCGTGCTTGACGCAGACGCGCTCAATACGATCGCGCATTACGGGACGGAAATCCTCAAAAACAAGACCTGCCGCGTGATCGTCACGCCGCATCCGAAGGAGTTTGCGCGGCTGACGGGCAAAAGCGTAGGTGAAATTGAGAAAAACGCCCTCGCGGAAGCGCAGGCGTTTGCAGAGGAATATGGCGTTGTCGTTCTTCTCAAGGGCAACCGCACGATCGTCACGGACGGGATTCGGACTGCGATCAATACGGAAGGTTCGCCCGCGCTCGCCAAAGGCGGGAGCGGAGACGTGCTCGCGGGATTCCTGGCGGGAACGTGCGCGCGCGGCGTGCCGCCTTTTGAAGCGTGCTGTGCGGCGGCATTCCTGTGCGGAAGGGCGGGCGTTCTGTGCGCGGATGAAATGGGAGAATATTCCCCGGACGCGCAGGATATCATTGCGCATCTCCCGCAGGCGATCGTCAGGACGGTACAAAATTCTCAGGCGTGACCGAACAGCCGCACGCCGACCGACGTGGCGAGCAGGATACTGCCCGAGATGATGTAATAGACGGGAAAAATGGTAAACAGGCTCATGGTCAGAAGCGCCGCCCCTCCGAGAAAGAAGGGGCGCGCGTTTTTTTTGGAAAAGGCGCGTTGGAGGCGTATCTTCATCGTGCGGCGGGGGATCTCTCCGCAGATGAGCGGGGAAGGCTCGGTGTCCGTGCGGCGGAACAGATCGTACACTTCTTCTCCGCGCATCGCCTCGATCCCGAACGACGAAAGAAGGGCTTCCGATTCCGCGGTCAGCGCGTTGCATACGATTTTAAAAGGCGTTTTGCCGTATTCGCGGATGAGCCGCGCGACGTCGTCTGCGGAAACGGGTTGCATGGTAAAGAGAGGGACGACGTCCACGCCGTCGGCGGAGAGGACGTCTCCGTCGCAGTGCGCGTTCTTGCCGTCCGCGCAGAACGCTTTCACGAGCGCGGCGCGCACGCGTTCCGCCCGTTCAAGGGCAAGATGGAGCATGAGCGCGTTTTTCTGCGCGAGTTCGCTGCGTTTCAAGGCGCGCCTGCGGTGCTTTCCGTGCAGCAGGAGAAACACGAGCCCGCCCGCGGCGAGGGCGAAGAGGACGGCGAGCGCGAGGGAAGCGCCCAGCGGCACGCGGGCATAGCGGAGCAGCGCAAGGGATACGATAAAGGTACATGCGGCGTAAAAGACGACGTCCGCAACGAGGGGAAAATCAATTTTTTTCATGTTTTGGTTTTTGCCTTATTGCCCATAAATTAAACTTGCAATGATGAAAAAAGTATTGTATAATAGTTTCAAATGAGAATCGGATTATTCGGGGGATCGTTCGATCCCGTCCACGCCGAACACGTGCGCTATGTGCGCGCGGCGGCGGAACAACTCAATCTGGACAAAGTGTTTGTGCTCCCGTCCCACATCGCGCCGCACAAGCGGTTCGGGGCGTTTGCGGACGAGCGTGACAGGCTGGAAATGTGCCGTATCGCTTTCCGCAAACTTCCCTTTGCGGAAGTGAGCGATTATGAGATCGCACAGGGCGGGACAAGCTATTCTTATCTTACCTGTCGCCATTTTTCGGAAAAATATCCCGAATCGGAGCTTTTCTTCCTCGTAGGGGCGGATATGCTGGAAGATTTCTTCACCTGGAAAAATCCCGACGAACTGCTCTCATATGCGACCCTTGCTGCTTGCGGCAGGGCGGACGAGGGGACGGACGGCGTCAAAGAACGCTTTTTTGCCCTTTTCGGGAAAAGGTTCGTACAGGTGGATTTCGCGGGAGAGGATATCTCGTCCACGCAGCTGCGCACCGATCTGGCGTTCGGAAAGGATACGCCCGCGCTGGACAAAAAGGTCGCGGCATATATCCGCGAAAAGGGGCTTTATTCGCATCCTGCGATCGCTCCCGCGCTCGCCCTGGAAAAGCCCGCGCGCAAGGAACACAGCTACCGCGTCGCCGTCATGGCGACGGGACGGGCGAGAAGCCTTGGTATCCCCGAAGAAAAAGCGCTCCTCGCCGCCGCTTTGCACGATTGCGCGAAGTACGTTCCGCCCGAATCGCCGCTTCTGAAGGGATTCACGCCGCCCGAAGGGGTGCCTTCCCCCGTATTGCATCAGTTCGCGGGCGCCTATCTCGCGGAGCATGAATTCGGCATAGCGGATGAAGAGATCCTCGACGCAATCCGCTTTCATACGAGCGGCCGCGCGGATATGGGGAAGCTGGAAAAGCTCATTTATCTTTCCGATATGCTCGAATCGGAGCGCGATTTTCCGCACGTGGAAGAGCTTCGGAAACTCTTTTACAAAGATCTGGACGAATGCCTGTACGCAAGCCTTTCGCATACGATGGAATATCTCGCCGAAAGCGGGAAGCCCGTCTATCCGCTGACGGAAGAGGCTTACAGGTTTATGAAAAATCAGTTTGAAAAAAAGGAGAACGTATGACAAGTTACGAATTGGCTCGCGCCGCCGCAAAGGCGCTTTCCGACAAGAAGGGAACGGACATCGTCATTCTCAACGTGGGCGATCAGACGGTCCTGTGCTCGTATTTCGTCATTGCGAGCGGCAAGAGCACCACGCAGGTGCGCGCGCTCGGCGAGTACGTCGAAGAGCAGATGAAGAAAAATTGCGACTTATCGCCCGTCCGAACCGAGGGTATGCGCGAAGGCCGCTGGGGCGCCATCGATTACGGCGACGTGATCGTGCACGTATTCAACGAGGAGTCCCGCCTGTTCTATTATCTGGAACGGCTCTGGGATTCGGGCGCGAATGTGGAACGGTATACCGACTGATAAAATAACGCGGAGCGCGGCAATTTGCCGCGCTCCGCGTTGCTTCCGCACGAAATTTATCGGAATTTGATCTCCTTGGGGGGAGAATATTCCGATTTCGCGCGTTTTTTCTTGCGCTCGACGATGAAATAGACGGGGTCGGGTTTCGGTTCGTGCGGTTCGGGCTGCTGCGGGGGCAGTTTTTTTCGGAAGGTCCGATACCCGATGCGCGCGAGTTTGACGACATGTACGACGATCACGCAGAAAAGGAAGACGGTGAACAGATATCCTGCGCCCGCTCCCTGTACGGAAAGAAGGTTCATGATCGCATTATAACATGCAAATCCTGTCACAAAATGCGCGGCTTTGGCATATTTGCACCACTTTACGGGAAAACTTCTTTCTATGGAAGAGCGTATCCTCAGCGCCGCGGAGGCGGCGGAATTCGGTGAATTCAAAAGAAACAAGCGGGAGACGGAGATCGCCCTCGCGCTGGGTAAACTCATCGTGGACGCTTCGCGGCGGGAAACGGACGCCGTGCTGTTAAAGCGCGCCTGCGAAAGCGCAAAGCGTCTGAAAGCGGCAGGAGTGCTGGTCTCTCCCGTCAACGTGGCGGCGGCGCACAGGCTTCTGGAAGGCAGTACGACCTGCGTCTGCTGCACGGTCGGCGGGACTGGCGAAAGCCTGACCTGCGTAAAGAAGGCGGAGGCAAAGCGAGCGATGCGGCAGGGCGCGCGGGAGATTCGCCTCGTGCCCTGTTATTCCGCTCTGGCGGGCGGGAATTACGCCTATGTGAAGAAAGAACTGCGGCGTATCCGCCGCGCGGTGAAAAACTGCACGCT
Source organism: uncultured Bacillota bacterium (assembly GCA_949300535.1). Classification (GTDB taxonomy): domain Bacteria; phylum Bacillota; class Clostridia; order Christensenellales; family Borkfalkiaceae; genus Gallimonas. The sequence goes on along the minus strand of CASGEQ010000096.1, from coordinate 385 downwards.
GGTGCTTTCCGTGGACGATCGGGGACTTTCCGAAGAACAGGTCTTGACGGGCGTGCGTGCGGCGATCGACGCGGAAGCGGACGGCGTATGTGTTCGGGGAGAGACGGCGATTTTGAACCGCGTTCAGGCGTCGGGCAGAGGGCGCGTCCGCGCAGAAGCCGCGGGCGTGGAAAACGGAGAGCAGATGCGCCTTCTTTTGAAAGCGGGAGCGGCGCGCGCGGTCACATACAGCGGAGAGCGCATTGCGGAAGATCTGCGCAAGGCGGCGGAAGCGGAACTCGCCGCGCAGGAAGGAAGGGCGGTTTCTTCGGAAGGACAAGGCACGGAAGAAGAAACGGAAAAATAACTCGCGAAAAGGCGCGCCGCGGACGATTCGTCCGCGGCG
>CASGEQ010000095.1 GCA_949300535.1 uncultured Bacillota bacterium | reverse complement strand
TTCGGCGTTATCGAACAGCAGCCTGCGATAGTTTTCAGAGATGTGATCGGAGTGTTCCCGTTCTTCCGTAGAAATTGCGCGCGACTCGTCGCGGCGCTCACTGCGTCGCGTTTCAGTTGCGTCCATGATCGCAAGCCTTGTCATATCGCTTTTCTCCTTATCAATGTATTCTCTTCGTTACCCGTTCATTCTACTTTTCGGGCAATCCGTAATTTTGCACTCGAACTTCTTGAATTTTCCCTGACTTCCTCGTCGCTCGCCGTGATCGGCTTTTTGGTAAGGATCTCCACTTCGCGTTTCTTTCCGCATACGCAGACGGGAAAGGTCTTGGGGCAGACGCACGCTTCGTTCAGGGAACGGAATACCTCTTTCACGATCCTGTCTTCCAGCGAGTGGAAGGTCAGCACGCACGCCCTTCCGTCAGGTTTCAGCCTTCGGATAAGTCCCGTCAGGCACTCTTTCAGCCCTTCCAGCTCCCCGTTGACTTCAATGCGGATCGCCTGAAAGGTCTTCTTGGCGCAGGCGTTGAAGCGGTATTTTGCGGGAACGCTCTCCTCCACAATGTTTCTGAGCTGCCCGCAGGTGCGGATACGTTCTTGGGAGCGGACGGCTGCGATCCTTCTTACGATGGACGGCGCGAACGTCTCTTCTCCGTATTCTCTCAGAATGCGCAGCAGCGCATTCTCTTCGTACTCGTTTACCACGATTTCGGCGGTGAGCGGCGCGCGGTCGTCCATCCGCATATCCAACGGCGCGTCGTCGCACATATAGGCGAATCCGCGTTCGCGCGTATCGATCTGATGGGAAGAGATCCCGAGGTCGAGCAGGAATCCGTCGATCTTCTCCACGCCCGCGTCCGCAAACGCTTCGGCGTAGTTTTTAAAGTCTGTGCGGTAGAGCTTGAATCTTCCGCGGAACGGTTCCAGCCGCTTTGTCGCTTCCGCGATCGCTTCGCCGTCTTTGTCGGTCGCGATCAGGCGGACCGTCGGGTTGCTCGCAAGGATCGCAAAGGAATGTCCGCCTCCGCCCGCAGTGCCGTCGAAGTAAATGCCGCCGTCTCTGACGTTCAGCCCTTCCAGCACCTCGTTCACCATGATCGGGCGATGATATTCGCTCATGACTCCGCGCTCCGCTTGTATGCAAGCGCGTTCGCCTGCTGAATGCTCATTTTGCCGACCGACTGCTCGAACTGCTCCTGCGCCCAGATCTCGACGTAATCGCCCATACCGACGGTGATGACGTCCTTTACCAGCCCCGCGTATTCGCGGAAGGATTTGGGGAGCTGCGCACGCCCCTGTCCGTCCTCCGTCACTTCTTCGATGGAGCTGAGGATGCGGCGCTTTGCGTCCATCATCTCGGGATCGCCCGGGTTGACCTCGTCGAAGGAGGCGAGCTTTTTCCCGAGCACCGATTCGGGCATGACCGAGATGCAGTGCGGCGCGTACTCTACATAGTAGAGCGTCTCGCCCTTGGGGAACGCCCCCTTGTACTTGGCGGGAATGCGTATTCTGTTTTTTGCGTCCAGTTGATGGGCGACTTTCCCGCTCAGAAATTTCATTGGGTTCCTTCGTTTCTTCCGCACTGCGCGCGATCGCGGCGCTTCGGGTATTACATGTTTTATTATAGCACCACTGCTGACCACTGTCAACCACCTTTGACCCAAATTTTTCCCGATCTTACAATTATTTTTACCTAAAATTGAAACAAATGTTCGTAAGATAGACGCTTTTGTTCATTTTTCGCCCTTTTCCGAGAAAAATTACCCCGTCTTTTTGAATACTTTTATCTTGATTTAAACATTTGTTTGTATCTTGTTCGGGTCGCGGGTGGTCACCGCTCCCATTTTCTTTGTTTTCCCGAAGCGCGGCAAGCACGCTTTGCAGGCGTTTTGCCGCCCCTTCCCCGCCGTCGAACACACGACAGCCGTAAAATCGGGCGATTTCGTCGCGAAAAAAGACATAATGCGTACAGCCGAGCACAACGCCGTCGTAATCCCCGCGGGGCAGGTGGTCGGAAATGGTCAGACGCTCTCCGCGCGTGAGCGCGCGCTCGATCGCCCCG
>CASGEQ010000094.1 GCA_949300535.1 uncultured Bacillota bacterium | reverse complement strand
GAGCGTCGGGATGGTGATGATGATCGTGATGACCGTCAGAAGTTTCATGACGATATTGACGTTATTGGAAATGACGGAAGCGAACGCGTCCATCGTGCCCGAAAGAATGTCGCGGTAAATGTTACACATTTCCACCGCCTGGCGCATTTCGATGGCGACGTCGTCGAAAAGATCTTTATATTCTTCGTTCTGCGAGATGACGGGAAGCCGTTCCATCTTGCTGAATACGCCGATGTTCGCGCTCAGAGACGTGGAATAATAGACGAGGGAGTTTTCCAGATCGAGCAGCTGGATAAGCTCCTTGTTCTTCATCGAACGGTGCAGTTCCGCCTGCACGCGCAGGGACTTTTTATCGATCTGACGCAGGTTGGACAGGAATTTTTTCGCGTTGCCCATCATGAACGTCAGGATAAAGAGCACGGGTTTGCAGGTATCCACCGCGGTACGGTTGGAGATAAAGTCGCCGAGCACAGGATTGCCGCGCAGGGAAACGGTGACGATGCACTTGGAATTGTGGATGAGCGCGATAGGAATGGTCTCGTAAATATCGCCGTCTTCCGCATCGCGGATGGTCGGAGTATCGACGAGGAACATCGTGCACTCTTCGTCGCGTTCGGAACGCGCGGTCTCCTCTTCATCGAGCGCCGCTTTGAGCATTTCTCCGGGCACGCCCGTCACAGCGACGGCGTCCTCCACTTCATCGTCGGTCGGATTGACGAGATCCACCCAGCATCCTTCTTCAAATTCGGGGATACGCGTCATCCGCTTTTTTTCATCCGGTTTGAAATATTTAATCATAAGCATTTCCGCCTTTTGTTGATTTCGCCGCCGCCGCGGCAACAAAAAAACGCACAGGAAATAAACTGTGCGTCGAAAATGCTTTTTGCACGGCGTGAAAGATCACCCGCGCGGAAATTCTGCGGATCGGCAGCACAGGTCATATTCCGTTGTTACAACACATCGGTTGTTTGGGGCTGCGTCCATTTCGAACTCCTTCTTTTATTTTGTTCCTTTATTATAACCGCTCAATCCGCATTTGGCAACTGTTTTACAAAAAAATTTCTCAAATTACGCATGCGCCGTCCACAAAGGAAGCAAAAAAGCCCTCTGCATCCGCCCCCGCGCGCTCGAAACAGGCGATCATGTCCTCCGGTTTCGCCATGCGGAAGGTATAACGGCGGTAATAATCGCGCAGTCCCGCAAAAAATCTCTTTTCCCCGATCGACGCGCAAAGACGGTCAAACAGGATCATACCTTTATGATACGCAATATTCCCGTATTCATACTCTCCCGAAAAATCGGTCAGAGGGCGCGACATGGAGGTATCCGCCGTCCCGTGCAGCTGCTGAACGACGGAAAAATAAGAGCGGTACGCCGATTCCGCACGCGCGAGCGCCGACGCCTTGTCTACCCCGTATTCGGGATGCGCGTCAAAAAAGAGGGCGGAGGAATACTGCGCCAGCCCTTCGTCCATCCAGGCGTTGCAGAACTGATCGTTCCCGACGGCGGCATACCACCACTGATGCGCCGTTTCGTGTACGACGACGGGGACGACTTCCCCTTCGCGCAGCGACGCGGAGATGAGCGACATCATGGGATATTCCATGCCCCCGTAACAGAAATCCGCCTGCACCACCGCATAGCGATCATAAGCGTATTCGCCGAACGTCTCGGAATAATAGCGGAAGCTGTCCGCCGCCGCCGCGAGCGTTTCGTCGGGCGTATCGTCGTCGAACCAGTAATATTCCACCTCCGTTCCGCCGACGTCCGTTTTCCGCGAGAAAAACTGCGTGCCGAGAATAAACGCGCAGTCCCGCACGTTTTCCGACATTATATTATATGTCTTTTTTCCTCCCGACTGTGAGAGAACGGCCTCGCCCCCGCACGCCACCGTATACGAATCGGGCACGGTCAGCCGAACGTCATAATCGGCGCATTCGCTCGCGAAAGGGTCGCCGTTGGACGAATAGACGTATTCGCGCCAACCTTCATCCGAATAGGCGCAGAGTATGGGATAAAAATTCGCCAGATTGACGGTATGCTCCCCGACTCCGAGTCGGTGATTGACCTTGGCGAGCGTCACCTCGAACGACATGGACAAAGTCGCCTGTCCGTCCGGATAGACGGGTTCCGCAAGCGAAACGGACAGGATGTTTTCGTCCTCTCCGCACACTTCCCACGCCGTTCCGCCGTCTACGGAAAGCATCTCGATCCCGCCGTAGCTCTCCCCCGCATAGTAGGCGGAAGGACGGTAAAGTTCGGACACCGGCGCGTATTCGGCGCCCTCCCGATAAGCGTTGGGGTACAGTTCGAACCGAAGATCGTCCAGCGCGTTCTGCGTATCGTTCACGAAAGTGAACTGCATTTCCGCAGTGAGCTTGCTCTCTTCGGGCAGATATTCCGCAGTGATCTCGTATTTGCTGTTTTTTTCCGCAGATGCGCAGGCCGCGATCGGGAGCGTCCCCGCAAGGAAGAATGCACCGAGCGCGATGCTGATCGTTTTTTTCATAAAAAAATAACCTCCCGTTTCCGACAGGTTATTTTATGCGGTTGTCCTCGCGCGTTATGCGCGGCAGCCATTATTCTGCGTTTTCCGCCTTGGATTCCGCTTCCCGAGCGGCATTTTCGGCGTCTTCGGCGGCTTTTTCCGCCTCTTTGGAGCTCTCCTCCGCTTCTTTTGCACTCACTTCGGCAGCCTTCTCCGCCGCTTCTGCGGCTTCCGCGGCTTCTTCCGCGCTGTCCGCGCATTCCGCCGCCTCTTTTGCACACGCTTCGGTCGCCTTTTCGCAAGATTCCGCGCTCTCCGCCCTTTCTTCCGCGGCGGAAACGGGGGCGGGTTCTTCCGCCTTTTCCTCTTCCGCATGCTTCCTGCCCAAACTCAGAAAGGCGGGAAGCGCGGTGCGCTCCGTTCCCTTTTCGAGCGCCTTGTCTTCCGCGAGCAGTTCGGCAAGCAGTTTGCGGACGTTGCCGATCCTGCCCTGATAGAGGTTGCCCGTCAGATCGACGGCATACAGCCGAAGCGTTTTCAGCTGCTTTTTCCCGTCTTTTCCGTCCGTGAGGACGACGCGGAGCTCTTCCGCCGAGAGCGTGAACGAAACGGAACTGCGCTGTTCGACCACGACGCGCGTTTCGGGCGCAATCCCCTTTTTCTGCTTATACAAAGCCGTCAGGCTGAAATTGACCTTTCCGTTGCGGATGCCCAGTTCGGAAAGCCCCACGTCGTTGAGCGATTTGTTGCCGATGGTGAGTTCCGCATATTTTGCGCGCGTCTGCACGTCCGCAGAGTAAAATCCGAGAAAATTCAGCCGCTGTACCGCGATATTGCGCAGCATTCTGTTCAGCATCACGATGATGGTCACGGTGAGCGCAATGAGCGCGACCGCAAATACGATGATCAGGATGCCCGCATTCTCGTTTAACCATTCCATAACGAATACCCCTTTTCTTCACTTCCGTTATATTATATCACGGAAGAACGGCAAAATCAATAGCGGCGGAAAAATTCCGCAAAATTTTCACCTGAAGGGCAAAGAGCGGCGGGGGCGGGGGGGGGGGGCGCGCCCGCCGGGATTTTGGTGGAAGGCGGGGGGGGTGAGAGGGGGGGGCCGGGGGTGCGGG
>CASGEQ010000093.1 GCA_949300535.1 uncultured Bacillota bacterium | reverse complement strand
GGGCAAAGAGAGTTTGAAGAATGGAAGGAACAAAAACGACAACTGAATATGAAATAGATAGAAAGATGTCCTGTTGAAACCATAGGGACTACACCGCTCAGACGGTAATACGAAGAATTCGCAGTCAAAGGCGAATATCTGGATAATAGAAGAATAATGTTACTCAAAGATGTTGAGACAAAACGGGGATTGCCAATTGGCAATCTCCGTTTTGCTCTTTAATTAAAATATATGTAAATGTTATCATATTATTTCATTAAACAGTTTATAGAAAACGGTTGGATATAGCTTCAATTTTTCATTAAGTTCTTCTTTTTTGTTTTGAAGTATAGGAATAATATAACTATCATCAACATCATCAAAGCCAATTAAAGAAGCTAAATCTTGTGCTATAGCTCTATCACAAATTCCTTTCTCATATATAGATATTGATGTTGTTGTCGGTAGTCCGTATTTAACTCTTTTTTGCAGTCTTTTTAAAAACAGTTTTGTAGATTCTGTTAATTCTTCACTTAAATCAATTACATTACCAATCAAAAAACTTAAGGTATACGACAAGTGGCGCCGACAAAATTTCTCTATTGAATAAATTGTTTTATCTATATTGAACAGGTTAAAGATTTTATTTTGTATTTGAACAATAGTATTCCCTGATAACCATAGTTCTAAGACCTTTAGAGCTACAGTTTCTTCTAGTTCAATGTTTTCATTTATAGAATAATACAACAAATAAAAAAGGTTAATTGTTTTCTGTACATCTTGTTTTTCTACCTCATCTGCATTTTTCACCAACCATTCTTTAATTTGTTTAGTTAAATTTATGCTTGTCATGGCCTTTGCTTGGTAAATTACGTTTTGTTCTTCATCAATGCTGTTAATTTGCTCAGCTATAGCCAAGAATAAATTATTAATAAATGTTTTTGTTTTGTCATCTGCTAAGGCATATGCTAAAGTAGTTTTACTTAAATTTTCTGCTATTTCTTCAAAAGATAAATCAGGCTCTATACCCTTTAGAAAACACAAATGTGTTTCTATTGAATCCAACGTGTATAAAGTATTGCGAATATATTTATTGATATTCCTGATAATTTCTTCTTTATTGTATTTCGATTCTATTTTTTCTGCAACTTGAACTAATTCTTTATTTAGCTCCGATAAAGTAATATCACCATTTTTTATTGCCTCAATAACCTCACCGCCTAAAAAAACTGGTTCATATCTATTGCAAATATTAAGCGGAATAAAAATTTCCAAAATACAACTACCACATGGTTCACTATTTTGAGGATTAAAAAGCGCAGTCTTTTTTTCCCAGTTGTATTTACCTCCCCATTGAAAAATATAACCCTTTGAATTGTTTCGCTCTTCGTAAAATTTTATATCTGTTACTATGATGCTTCCTTCTGTATGCATACCTGAACGTGCTGTTCTACCAATAAGATTTTGAATTTCCTTAGCTTGAAGCTCTCTTTGATAAGCACTAAATTCTGCAATTAATAAGTATTTGATTGGAATATTAACGCCTTGAGCGAGAGTGGACGTGCATATAACCACTTTGAAAAAATCATTTTTAATTGCATATTCTACGGATGTCTTAATCCCATCTTCTAAATCGGCATAATGCGGAAGCACCCCATATAATACGCCCTTGCTAAAACTCGAATTTACTCCATAATGTATATCCATTAATCGTTTTAATTTATCACGTTCAATCTCGTTAATTTCTGATCTTAAATTTTCAAATAAATTTTGCGTGCTTTTTATTTCGATTATTCTTTTTATATAAGTTTCTATCCAATCCGGTCGTGATAAATAAATTGCCACTGAACCATTGTGGCACAATAAATTTGCTAAGTAAAGCGACACATCTTTAGCTGTTGAATCTGGAAATTTTTTTGTTTTTGAAATTCTACCAGTAGGAGTTAATAACGGGTATTCTTTAATGACATTTTGAACCCAATAGTTTCTAGTAGAATAGTCATTATCAATATAATAATCAACAGAATTGCTTGTTGTTGAAAGAAAACCTATATTCTTTTCTGTTGTTCTTATACTTTGGCTTGAAACCAGTACTCCCGCATCGTTAAATAGCCAATTTTTAATAGCATCTGCATTTTGCATTACCGCCGATATAAACACACATTGTTTGTTTGTATCGTTTAGGCATAATGTCTTGATTGTTGTAACCAATAATTCATAACTTGCTCCGCGTTTAGGAGAATCAAATAAATGCCCTTCATCAAAAACAAAAAGACCTGTTGCGTAAAGCACTTCCATATTATGGTGCATAATGTATTTTAATTTTTCGGGGGTACAAATAGTGATATGTTTTTTATCGTCGTTGCCTACAACATAGTCCTCTTGTAGCGCATCCGACAGCTGATTAATTTTAATCTCTTTACCGAATGCTTTATACATATCGATTTTGATTTCGGAGCATAAAGCTCGTAGTGGGGAAATAATAATAACTGAATTTGTACGATTACTTAAAAATGAAGATCTAATTATAAGTTCTAGACTTTTGGTTTTTCCCACACCAGTAGGAAGTTGAATTATTCCATTATTGCCTTTTAATAAACCAGCTTCTCCAATAAGTTGTTGCGCTGTCCACAAAATCTTTGGAGCATATGATTGTTTTAAAAAAGGAGACCAAATATCAATAGAAAGATTGCTATAAGTAGGCAATAGTCGCCAAGAAGAATTATTGTCTGCTTTTTCGATGATTGCATATAAAATTTGGCTATAATAAACGCCTAAATCGTCTTGTTGACGCAAAAGAAAAGATATATAATTCTCTACTTTATTATAGATGTTGTCTATATCATTACCAGTATCAAGAAAAGCTAAAAATTTTTCATAAATATCCCGATTGTTTTGTGGGATATTCTTATTATTATTTCTATGATACATGGCATAGAGAACTGCAAAAAGTACGCGACGATCGTCATTCTCCAAGTCCCTATATAACAATTGATCCAACAAGGCTTTGGCAGACCCAAAGTCATCTAACAAAAAATATGTACTTGCACCAGATAAAAGATAGTCTATAGAATAATCATGATCTCTAACGATGTTTGTAGCCGCGTTGAAATACTGAGATACAACATCTAGGTCTTTATAAAATTCAGATATGTTGTTTTCTTGTTTATCAATGATTGCCTCAACATATTTAGACAAAGCATAAACTGCAGAGTAATCGAGGTCTTTTGAGTCTGTTACATATCTTGGATAATCTTCAACGTCTATGTTAAATTCTTTTTGTTTAGCTCTAGACTTAGCCTCTCTAAGCATGTATTGAACACTTGATGTTGTTATCATTTTATTATCCTCTCGTAAAGGTTGTAAGCTAAATTCATTAGTCTATCGCCATGTATTAAAAAAATCTGGTCATCAACTTTAATATTTAAGTCGCTACCATTTATTCCGGTTATGGTTTTATTTTTTATTTCTTTTTGAGTGACAACTGCTGCTGCCCCATAGCGTATCTTATATGGCATATTTGCTTTTTGTTGGAAACGCTCAGCAAGTCTCATTAAAACATCTTCATGTGCTTCTAAATATTTTCTTCTCATAAAATTTAAAGAAATTGAATGCCTAAAAGTATCATCCTCAGAATCAAGTTTCGCTTTAACTAATTTATTATAGTCACATTTAGACAAAGATGCTTTAACTTCTATTATAAATAATTCATCGTCTGAAGATGAAGTTTCTTTTTTCATTTTAGCTCCCAATATATCAGAGCCTGCTACTGGGGAGGTGGGAGTTGGCTTATTCCAATGTCGACCTCGTAAAGCTACATAATCTAAAACATACTCTATTAAATCATACACTAGTATCTCTGCCCATTCTGCAGATATAGTACTTGGTCCCATAGTATGACATTTTTGTGGAATTTCATAAGAAGACAAATATTCTTTTTTTGTTAAATGTAACGAAGATATGCTTTCTTCAAGAGCTTCGTCCCTGATGTAATGTTTGCGTATATGGTCCGCCCATTCATCTAGGACATCGTCCTTAGTTTCATCATAGTCAATTCGATAGCTAAGTAATGGGACTTTGTCTTCAAATACAATGCCATTTTCTTTTATTATCCAGCCAATATATTGCGGTTTTGGAAATTCTTGCATGATTAGCTTTCCCTATGTACATAGAATCTTTATCAAAAAATATTGTAACAAATATTTAGTCTTATGTCAATTGCCATATATTTCATTACTTGAATCACCATGTAATCCTTATTTAATAGAGATTAACTTACTTGAATTATGAAGCAAAATCCATTTTTAAAAGTAAATAAGGTGTTCGGATAATTAACATTAGGGTCACCACGTTAAACCTAAATCGGAACTCTTTTATGAGAGATCGGTTTAGGTTTTTTGTTTTATGCAAGAAACGCGATATAAGCAACTTTTCCCGAGCGAACAAACACTTCGATAAAAGAAAGAGCCCTGACCATCGTCAGAGCTCTTCGCAAAGGACTATTCAAATAAAATTTGCTTGTTTTATAAATTTAAAGAGCGGTCTGTCAAACAAAAGAAACAGCGTCGTAACGCTTCTGAGCCTGCCAAACAGACGCTTTGGATAATGCATTGCCGATTTTTACGGAACAGCTTGCCGTATAACCAACCGCTCGCTTGTCCGATAAATCCGTATTACCATAGATGCAAAAATCTGAACTGAAAACCGCTTGCCCCCTATTAACCATTTTAATAGTAAACTCCCGATCTGCCCCAAATAACGTTCCGACCGACAATACTTTCGGGGAAGCGGGTATCCGTTAAATGATATAGTAATCAATATCGAGCTCTGTGCCGGACTGATACAAAAAGGCAATTATGTCTTTGTCCATCGACAAGATCGGATTGGGATACTCGCTGTCGGCACACAGATAGGGAATAATTTCGAGAGAAAGTTCGGCGCCAAGCTTTTGAAGCATCTGTTTAACTTCCTTCTCTTTCCCGACAAAATGTTTTATCGTCTTGCGTACCATATTATTGATATCGACGTCGTATTTCCTGTTGACTTCAATTTCATAGCCGTTTTTTCCGAGAACGTAATTTTCGGTAAACGCCGAAATCGCTCTGCCGGCACTGAGCATACGCTCATGCGTATCCGCATCGACGAGATAATCGGAAACGCCCTTCAATTTGAGAAACAGATACGTCGTGCATTCATGCGACGGTTTTTTTATGATGTTTGCCACTGTCCCGAATACCTTCCCCTTTCATATGTTTTCAAACCTGCTTTTCCGCCTGTGACGTGCAAGTCTGCCATTCTCTGACGTTGTTGAGCGCGGAAAAACAGCTATCGTGAGTGCGCTCCGAAACAGGAGCCGCCTTCCGTCACGTCCGCGATGATCGCCCGCTCCGTAATTTTGTATTTCTGCACCGATCAGCCGCGGTCGCCGCGACCCGTCCGCCGATATCTTTACTGTCATTCTTCGTCTTTTCCGGACTCCGCGCAGCGATTTAACATACAGCGGTACTCTTCATATTTTTTATCGGGCAGATTGCCGCCGGTCATTGCACTCGCCGCGTTTTCGTCCACGACCGTGCCGTTAAAATCGTGCAGAAAACGGCTGTATGATATTTCGCTTGGCCGCCAGGTCCGTGAACTTACGTCATATCTTTCAAAGAATTCGTAATATTCACCATAGGCAAACAGCGCATTCTGCTCTTCCAGCTTGTAATAGACAAGCCTCCATTGTTTATCGCTCAACTCTGCTCCCTCCGTAATTCGATATATTTACAGATAAATCCCAACCTTTCTTTGCCGAATTCACCGTTCGGCGGAATTCCTTTATTAAATTTATCGCAGTCGGCCGTATCGCTGACACCGCAAGGCCTTGCAAACCGTCTGGGAAAATCATACTGTCTGATAAAATAAATTTTAATGTATCCGAGCCGTCCGATCGGCATTTTTATTCGATAAGTCTTTACGATTACAACTCGCATTTTAACATATACAGTCATAAAACGCAACGAAAATCTGAAAAATCAGCTTTGGTTTTTCATCGGAGCCCGGAATTTATAACAAAAAAGCCCCGGGACCTGCCGGGGCTAACTTCGTTTCAAGACGCAAATTTTTCCTCGCTCATAGACGAGAGCTCTCGACGGCGCTGCTTCCGTCGGCAAGATAGAATTTTATCACATGATCGGCTGAAACATCCGCTTCAAAAGAAACGGACAGCACGGTGCCGTCGGGCGCGCCCTCTCCCGCATTCAAGGGAAATATCTGCGCTTTTTCGCAGCGGCTGAATGCGCATACCCTGTCATCCACGCATATGCGGATGACATCGCTTTCCTCTGAAACGCAGTGAAATTTTATGACGGCGGTTCTCGACTGACAGAAACGCTCACCGGAAAAACCTCCCTGCGCGCCCTTCAGCGTAACGACATAGGCGTTTTCGTCCGCATGATATTCCGCAAAATATTCGCTCCTGCGGAATTGACCTGTCTGATACGCCGTCGTTTCCCCGTCGTCTTCATAGAGGTACCCGTCTGCGGATGCCGATTTGTCGGGATAAAAATCATAAACGATTTTTCTCCAATCCTGCCGCTTGGTATTTTGCGCCGCCTCCGCGAGCGGAATCAGCGAACCGAGGCGAACGAAAAGCGGCATCTCCTTCAAATCGTATTTCTTTCTGACCGTCCTCCCCCCCGAATAAACCGTGCCGCTGAATAAATCCATCCACCTGCCGGCAGGCAGGTAGACTTCCTTTTCCCCTTCATTTGAGATTTCTGCGGCATATAATCCGAGAAACGCTTCGCCGCCCGCCTGAAAATAATCGATTTCCAGGCTGTGATCTTCGTTCGGCGCGAGCATTGCGAGAGGAAACAGCATTGCGGAATGCATGCTTTTATCTTCCAGGACGCATTTCCCGTCGAGAAATACCGTTGCGCCGTCATCTGTCTTTATGTAAAGCTGTACAGGTTTGCGGACGCATATTTTAGTCCTGATCTTTGCCGAAAAATTATATACGGGGACCCCATTCGCGGGTGATACATGGTTGAGATTCATATCCAGCCTGTCCCAGACCGCGGCCGCGATCGGCTCTCCTTTCCCTTCCGTTCCGTCAAAAAACGTCACTTCTACGGGAGCCGAATAATCCGTGCGGCGCAACTTGCGCGGTATGGCGCCGCATACGGGCGAAATCAGAAGATCGCCGCCCAGCAGATATTCGTCCGTCCGCCGTGCGCGCCTGTCCTGAGGGAATTCCATCGCGAGTGAACGAAACATCCCCACGCCCGTCTGATAGGTTTCATACGCCCGGGAATACAAATACGGAATCAGGCGATAACGCAGCAAATTGTATTCGCGCACGATGGAGAGCGTTTCACCGTCGTAAAGCCACGGCTCGCGGAATCTTTCAACCGAATTGGTACAATGGGGTCGGAACACGGGGGAAAGCGTCCCGTATTGCATCCAGCGAACGAACTGTTCTTTGTCGGGATTGCCCGTGTGCCCGCCGCAATCGGAATGCATGTACGGTACACAGTTATCCGTACAGCGCACGAGATTTTCCACTTCCTGCGCCAGGGTACAGGAAAGACTTGCGATATCACCCGTCCACTGTACAGAATATCGGTGAGACGCGCTGTCCTTGATTCCGCAATAATCGCCGTTTGAAACGTCGACGACATTTCCCATTATGACGGGACGGCGATATATATCCGCGTTCCCCGATTTTTTGCGGTAAAAGTTTTTCGTAATATCGCAGAACAGATACAGTCCGAACGTCTCCCAGCGCACGTTTTTCGTGGGGGAAATGAGGTGCGTATGCCAGTTCCGATCGTACCACCAGGTATCCAATCCCAGCCGCATCAGCGATTGCAGATTTTTTTCACGATATTCGATCTCACAGGGCGCAAAAACATGTGACTGTCCGACGGGTTCGGGATGATCGTTGAACATGATCTCTACTCCGCGGCTGTGAGCAAAATCCAGAAACCCTTTCATGTCGGGGAAGAGAGCCGAATTGATCTCATATCCCCAACCGTTTTCCGACGCGCGCCAATCGGTATCGATTACCATATTGTCGAGCGGTACTTTATACCTTTCATAATCGAGAATCAGCTGTTTGGCTTCCTCCTCGCGATAGGCATAATATTTGGAATTCCATCCCCCGAACGTAGAAAGGCGAACCAGTTCGCACCGGCCCGTCAGCGCCACATACAGGCGCCGCAGCTTCTTTGCATCCCCTTCGGCGAACAAAAGATAGATATCTTCCGCCCCTTCTTCTATGCGGTATTCCCCTTCGCGTTCCGCGGAATATCCGCCCTGCGGAATGAAGATGCGCGGAGTATCCGAAATGGCAAAAACCTCGGGCGTGCGATAAGGCCGCGGAAGTTCGCCGCTGTTTTTTTTCCTTTTGTAACGATAGATCGTCTTCCCGTTCTTTTCCAGATATAAACCGTTCAATCCTCCGCCTTGAGGAATACGGAGCGCATATTCATCGAAATATAACGATTCTCCCCGAAGAACATATTCCCGTCCGCCTTGCCCCGAACGGTTTCGGTCGGGGATAAAAAAGGTGTTTTCATCGCAAAAATACCCATCTCGCGCCCGCTCGATGCGGACGATATCTTTTCCGAAAAAACAGATGCGTAAATCATTCAGTATCAACTCGTTTTTCATGGTATGTCTCTCACCGCTTTCAGCGTTTTCCCTTCGGCTTTCAACAGACAAATGCGCGCCGTCCTGCTGTCGGGCAATGTCTTATCCGCCGATATGTCGCGGGCATGGTATACGATATAGTATTTTCCGTCTTCCTCGACGATACTGTTATGCCCTGTTCCCTCTTCCTTGTCGTTGCGGCACAGCAAAGGCGCATATACGCTTGCGGAAGGCTGTTTCTCAAATTTGAGTTTCCTCAGATCGTCTTCCTCCGCATGCGCACATGCATAGCCGAGGAAATATTTTTCATTCTGATAGCAGTTCCCCGAATAGATGAGGTAATGGTCGTTCCCGATCCTGAAATAAAACGCCCCCTCAACGGTATGCCAATGCTGCCCTTTCCGGAATCGGTCGCGCATAAAGATCTCCTCATCGATCGTAGGCACGACGGCGGCCTGCGGGTTACCTTCGGGCGTAAACATATCCGCCAGTTTATCGACGACGATGTATGTTCCCGCCCGCTCGCCGTTTTCGTCATTCACGGAATAGAATATATAGTAATCTTTTCCGCTTTTTACGACATGCGGGTCGATGGAAAATGCCGGCAATATGGTCTTTTTATACACGAACGGACCCTCGGGCGAGCTGCTGACGGCCGCTTTGACCGCCTGCTTGTGCATATCCGCTTCGCCTTCCTGCACAGAAGAATAATACATATAGTATACGCCGTCGCGCTCGATAACGCAAGGCGCCCAAAACTCCTTGCAATGCGCTTCCGTCAGCGCTTTGCCCAGGTATTTCCAGCCGGAGAAAAGACGATCGGAACCATACGCTTCAACGCCGTCCGTCCCCGTTGCGTAGATGTAATATTTTCCGTTTGCCTTCAACAGATACGGATCCCCTTGCGATGCGGGAGTCCCCTTTTCAGGTGTAATCAGTTTCATTTTTTTAAATTTGTGCGCCGCAATTCTGCGGCGCACTCATACTCCTTTTCCGATCACAAAAGAGCGGTATACTCTTCTGCGGTATAAATGCCGTCGCCGTTCACGCAGGCAGGTTCGTATTCAACATGTGTTCCCTTCGGACGCCACCATTCATCCGTATCCTTTCCGCCCAGCATCTCGTTGTTATTGATCTGATCGCCCGGCGTTTTCCAGGCAACGCCGACATGGATCATGCCGTCCTGTACCATATAGTCGTATTCCACCAGATCTTCTGCAGGGATAAACAGTTCCAAACAGGTATGATAACTGCCGGAAGCGAGCTGCTCCACATGACTTCTGACCTGAATCGCGGACATGGAGGAAGCAAACTGAGTTGCGGAGACCGCATAAACATAGTACTGCTTTGCGCGCAGATTGTCCTGACCGAATGCGCTTGCAAACACCTCTCCGATACGGAATTCAAAGTTGGTGTTCTGCCACCATGTCGGCTGCCCGTACGCAAACAGGGAATGATACGCGTCGACTGCAAGATATAAACCGTCTTTTGTCATCTTGCCGTAGAACTTCACGCTCTTTCCGCTGTATTGATCTGTTCCGGTCACGCCGATCGTCTTGCCTGCCGCAACCGACCAGTCGGACAGGTCGCCGTCGAGCGTAATGCCCGTATTGTCCGCCGCAGACGATGCGCCGAAACGCATATCGTCATACAGATATTCGTTTTTGAGATACATTCCGTCCTTTGTGACAAAGGCAAACTGATCGTAGCGATCGGCAAGAACGCCATAAGGCGCATACCATGCGTCTCCGCTTTCGTAATTATACGATCCGCCCGTAATCAATTCGCTTCCCGCATCGCCGTAGTCGCCGTTGGTCTTTACGGCAACGCCGATTCTGATCGAGCCGTCCGTTTCTTTGAGTCCGGAGATCATGCTGTTCGGGAGCAATACTTCGAAAACGCTGCGGTGTGCGGTATGATGAAGCGTTCCCTCTTCATGCGTATACGCCGCCGTCATCTCCGCCGCACTCTTGCCTACGTTATAATTCCCGCCCGAAATGCCGGAAATATAAACGTACTGCTGTACAGAATCCGCGCCGAGGTGAATTTCAAAATTGAGGTTCTTCCACCACTCCGCCTTGCCGCTCGCAAGAGAATTATGGTAAATTTCTACTGCAAGGTACAACCCGTTTTCCCGAAGGACGCCGTACCATGTCGCCTGACGCTCATCGCCGTCAACAATGCTGTGCGCGCCGACCGTTTTGGATTCGAGCGCTTCCCAATCGGACAGATCGCCGTCTACCCGGATACTGCCTTTCCAGACAGCCGTAAGCGTTACGTTTTCGCCAGGCATCGCGAAAGAATCCCCTGCTTGCCTTATCTCCTTCCCGTCCGACCATCCGAAGAAATCGTATCCGTTTCTCGTAAGGGAAACCGACTTGATCTGAACCGTTTCCCCTTCGAGATATGCAGCCGACGCGGGAACTTCACCCGTAACATCGTCCGCGCCAACCGAATAAGAAAGGATATATTCCTTTGCCCAGACGGCGGTCAGCATCAGCTGCTCATTTCCCATAAATACCGTACTGCCGGCCGCATAAACGTGCGCTCCGTCCGTCCAGCCCATGAAACGATATCCGTCTCGGATCAGAACAGACTCGGCGATCGTCACGATGTCGCCGGGCGCATACTTGTTTTCATCGACGGGCACGTCGCCCTGCACGTCGTCTGCGCCGTCCGAATATACGACCCCGAACGATTCTTCCCCGGAGCCTGCCGCGATCCATTTCGGCACCAGCGTCACATCGGCTTCTGGCATAAGATAGGAATCTCCCTCGAGATACCCGTGTTTTCCGTCCGTCCACCCTGCAAACTCGTAGCCGTCTCTGACAAGTGTATTCTGAGCAAGCGCAACCGTATCGCCTGCAAAAACCTTTTCTGAGGCAGGAGCAGCGCCCGTCACCCCCGCCTCCGTACCCGCGGAATAGGTGAGCGTGAACTCATTTCCGATACCCTTCTCCTGCACGTTGAGCTGCGATGCCGTGGGAATGCCTTCCAGAGTCCACCAGTCTTTCCCGAGCAGCTTATCGTCCGCCGTCCCGTTCGCCGATTTGAACGCAAATCCGACTTTAAGGGTTTCCGACTCGTCGAATCCGTCTTTGACAAGGGACGCAAAAGGAACAAATATCTCTGCCGTCGTGCTGTATGTCCGATCTTCATTTCTGATGCTGGTCATGACCGCATCCATATAGCCGCCGCTTCCGAACGTCGTAAGCGCATAATGGTTTTTTTCTTCGGCGCCGTTGACGTAGAACTCAATGTTTGTGTTGTTCCACCAGCCTTCATCCCATTTGGAGGGAGTAAGATTGACTCTGTGCGCCACTTCATAGGCAATGTACAATCCGTCGCTTCCGCGGAAAGCCCGCACTTTCATGCCGTTTCCGTTGTCCGGATCGCTCACCGAACGTGCATGGCGGTTGACTGCCTCATCCGTCCAATCGGAAAGATCTCCGTCAATGCGCATATCCTTTGCCATATATTTTTCGGCTTCGGCTTTTACAAGCGCTTTATCGGTAACGAACTCGTTTTCCGTGAACGTCGCCTTGGTGTTGAAACACATCAGCCCGGGAACAGCGCCCTCGGATTCGGGAGCGAAATCTTTGACTGTCTTGACGAGCACCCCGTCCAGAACGAAATAGAGATCGCCGCCGTAATAGATGGTCTCCAGCTGCTTTTTGCGGTAATTGCCGATATAATCGTTTCCCCAATGCCCTTCGATGGATGTAGAGGCATTGTTATCCCACATCCAGTCGGTCCCGCTCGCGGTTGACTGAATTGCGCTCACGGTTCCGAAATTGGTACCGTTCCGATTTGTCGCATCGATATGGAATGTCTGCAACTTGTGTTCCGACTTGTTGACAAGCCCGAATTTAGGGAACATATCATCGTTGAGGAAAGGATTGATCGTCGTCTGTACATTCAGAGTCGTTTTCAGATAATAACTCTCCTGAGGCGCCGTCCCGAAATAATAAAATTCGTTAAATCCTTTTTCTTGCGCGATACCCGTACCCTTTTCCTTGAATCCTGCGGTATGCGCAGTCATTCCCTCGTCATCCACGACGTACCATGTCGCAGGCTGACCGAGATCGCATCCGAGCATCATCGTCCACGTTGCGCGGGTCGAACCGTTCGGATCGGGCAAGGTGTTGAAAGACGGCGCGCACACGACAGATTCGGGTCTGTCCGAAAGTCCGATGGACGTATAAGGCAGATACAATTCCACAGAATAGCCGTTTGCGCTTTTATTCAGTTCGCCGTCGATGTGCACAACCCCCATGCTGGGAATATATTTTTTGGTATACGCATACTTCTGATCGTCGGAAGGAAATCCGATCCATTGATCCGGCGTCCCGTTCGCGCCGAGGCGCAACTGCACGACATTGCTGTTGAGCGTTTCCGTCCCTTCGGGCGCAACCTGAATTTCAACGCTCGTATTGTTGAATACGTCGTTTTTGGTATTGTAGTTGACCTGTTTATCGTCGGAGATAAATCCGAAAAATACTCCTTCCTCTCCCAGATGCGCATAGACCTTCATGTTTACGCCGTTCACATCGGAAAAGCTCAGATGGTTTTCTCCGTATTCCTCGCTTTGCACAAGCCCGTCCATCGTGATCGAAGTATCGGGATATTCGAGCGCGCGCCAGTCGTTTTCGCTCGTTCCACCGTAATTGAAGGTATATTTCTCAAATTGATAAGGGGCAGTACAGCCTGCAAACGCCGCTCCCGCAAGCCCGGCTGCCAACAGCGCCAATCCTGCGATGATTAACTTTTTCTTTTTCATTGCTCACCCCTCCTTATTTGCCGAGCACTGCGATATCGGAAAGTGCGCGCGCGGCGGAAACGTTCGGCAACGTGATGCGTATCGTTTTTACCAGCATGGGTTTGAATTCGAGTGCAAACGTTCCGCCCGTAACGTAATATTCGCCGCCGGGATAATATTTGTTCCAGTCAAATTGCAGATCGCCCGTGTATGCAGTCCCCGTGATCTCTCCGTCTTTGAATTCAAACTCGACTTTGGAAATCCTACCCACGGAAAGATCGTAGCTGTAACTGTTCGCGATGAACAGCGCCGTCACTTCCCTGTAATCGTCAAAGGTCAGCTCGATCACAGCGGCCCCGCCCTTCATCTCAAATTCCTTGATATAAGAAACGTCGTCGTGAATTTTGATCAGACCGTCGTTCAGGTACTTTACGTCGCTGCCGTCGGCGACATTGGTGCTCGTGATTTTCGCGTCAGCGGCGATGTTCTTCCATTCCGCAGACACAAGAGGCATATAGGAATATGTCGGGCCGTTGCAATGCGGCACTTCAAGCCCGTCTTCGTTCTCTACCCAGCGAATTTCATCGAAAGCGATCGCGCGTCCGTCGTCGATGCTCCCGAGTTTCCGGTCGACGTGGGCATGATAGACGATGAATGTCGTGCCGTTCGAATTGACAAAACTGTGATGTCCCGTACCGCTTGCCCATTCTCCTTCACGATACAACAGCCAACCGCCTTCTTCCCGCGTGAGCTTTCTGAACGGGCCCATGGGATTGTCCCCTACTGCCACGCGCACGGAATAACTCGTCTGCGTATAGGTATTGACGGAAAACATGAGATAATATTTATCCCCGCGCTTCACCATAAACGGCGCTTCGTTGGTATTCCCTTCCAGATAATCGGGATAAGTGGACAGCGATTTATTGTCGTCCATTTCAAGCTGATTGGCCACCGTCAGCTTTTTCAGCTGCGTATAATCGGGCGTCCAATCGTCGTTCATCTTGATCACGCCGATTGCGGATTCCTTATGGTAATCGCCCAGATCCTGCGTGAAATACAAGTACTTTTCCCCGTTTTCATCAATAAACGGGCTGGCGTCAATGACCTTCATATAACCGGGCAGTTCTTCCGTCACTTTGGTCACATTGCCTTTCGAATCTGTTTCTTCTTTTCTGACGGAATCCCCCAGATACCAGCTGTCGTCTATCTGCGTTCCGGCGGGAATTTTGGAAAAATCCAAAAGAGGACGGAAAACTTTGAGCTCTCCTTTCCCGAGCCCCGCTTTTTCTGCCGACGCGTCATCGTCGACCGGAGCCCATTCCGCTTTCTGTTCGGGCGATGCGGTTTCCGAATCGGTGATCCATTTTGCATACTGGACAAACGGACCTTTCGGACTTTCGCTTACTGCGACGTCGATGAAGAACCGATACGAATTGAAAATATAGCTCGCATTGTAGAACATGAGATACAATCCCAAATCGGAATCATAGATAACCTCAGGCGCCCAATACATTGCCGTCGCGAACGCGGTATATGTGATTCCGTCCTCGATATACATCGCAGGATTGTAAACGACGCCCATGCACTCCCAGTCGTTCAGATTTTTACTCCGATAGCCAAGATATCCTGTGCTGCCGATCGGGTCGGACGTGGAATACATATAATAGTACCCCGCTTCATCGCCTTCGGTCACATAAATCGCCGAAGGGTCCGCGCCAAGCTCTTTGAGATCGTTCTGATAGACGATATCGTGATTGTAATCCTGTTCGATCACGTTGCCGAGATCGTCTGTTTCGCTCATATAATAATGATACTCCAAAGGAACGCTGCCTGCATTGTTGCCGCAGCCGGCCAACATGCCGACCGCAACGCTTGCGACAAGCAACGTACCGGTAAAACACATGATCGGTTTTTTCATAATCATTTTCCTTCTCAATTACTTTAACCCCGTAACGGCGATTCCCTCGATAAAATAGCGCTGCGCCACAAGATAAATGACGATCGTAGGAATCAGCGCGACGATCGTGGAAGCCATGATGTGGTTCCATTGTCCCTGATAGTTTCCCGCAAAACTTGCAAGCGCAACCTGCAGAGTTTCATATTTGGTTCCGCTCAGATAGAGCATGGGCCCGAAGTAATCGTTATAGCCTCCCACGAATCCAAGCACGCCCTGCGCAATAAGCGCCGGCACGGACAGCGGAAGCATCATGCGGAAAAACATTCCGAAATATCCCATGCCGTCCAATCTTGCCGCTTCGAGAGTCTCCGAAGGGATTCCCATAAAAAACTGACGCAGATAAAACACGCACGCCGCTGCGCCGAACATTCCCGGAATCATGAGGGGAAGCGGCGTTTTATTCCATCCGATATTGTCGTAAATTACGAAGGAAGGCACCAGCGTCACCATCCCGGGGACCATCATCGTGGCAAGAAGAATCGCAAAAAGTATGTTTTTGCCGCGGAATTTCAGCTTTGCAAACGCATAGGCGGAAAATGCCGAGGTCAAAAGCCCGAGAATGGTGGGCGGAAGGATAATCCAAAGTGTGTTGAAGAAGCTGTTGACGATCGAAATATAACCGATCGGCGTTTCAAAAATCGCTTCGTACCCGCCGAAATAAAAGCCCTTCATGGGAAACCACGAAAATATCGTTTCGTTTACCTCCGCTTCCGTCTTGAAACTTGTGACTAAAATAATATAAAAAGGCACGAGAATCCACAGAAGAAAGAGAATGAGAAAAATGTAAACAAAAACTCTTTTTGTGATATTGACGGGATTGTTTTTCGTGGTCCGCAGCTGCTTTTTTCCGACGGAATCGGCAGATTTGATGCTTGCGGTATCTTCGACGGGCGCGCGCATCGTGACGCAATCTCTATTATTCATCATAGCTCACCCACTTTTTCGAAATTTTGAAGTTCAGGAACGTCACAATGGCGATCAGAACCGCCAGGAGCCAGCCGACAGCCGTCGCAATTCCGATGTTGGAACCGCCGCCCTCATTGAAAAGCTGACGATACAGGTAAAACACGATCGTCACCCCGGATTTTTCGGGCCCCCCGTCCGGTTTCATGACCTGAAATCTCGTGAATTCCTGCAACGAACCCATCACCCCCGTAACGAGAAGGAAAAATACCGTTGGAGAAATTGCGGGAAGCGTTATTTTAAAGAATTTCACGAACATGCCCGCTCCGTCGATTTCCGCCGCCTCATAACAGGATTTGTTGATATTCGTCAGCGCCGCGGAAAGCAGGATGATGTTGAACCCAGTTCCCGACCAGAGTAATACTGCAAACATGACGAACCGGAATGTCTCCGGAGAACGTACCAGCCAGTTGATGACGTCCGCCTTTTCTTTATATATCCCTAATTCCCAGAACAGCGAATTGAGAATGCCCGCATCGTAATTGAACACCCACTGCCACATGAACGTGACTGCAACCATGGAGCAGACATAAGGAATAAAGAAAACCGTCTGAAAAAGTTTCTTGCCTTTCCCGCAGTGATACAGCATCATACTGATAAACACCGACAGCGCCAACGACACGAGCGTCGTAAAGATAACGAACAGCGTGTTGAGGATTGACTGCCAGAATTCAGGATCTTTGAGGACCGTCAGAAAGTTATCGAAACCGGCAGGCGATACGACATACGGGAAAAACTCGTCCGAATAATCGGACACGAGCTTCAATCCGGGGAAATGATTGAATGCGATGTAGAAAGACAGTATGAGCGGGATAAGTCCGAAAATCAGAAATCCGATAATCGGAACACAGGCGAATGCCCAACCGAGCAATTCCTCCTTGTTCGTCCAGCGCCTTTTAGGCGCCGACGGACTTCTTTTCCGCAGAGGAATCCGACTCTCCCCCGTTTCTGTCAAAAAGTTTTCCTGTTTCTGCATGCCTTTTCTCCTTCATCAGGTCTGAGGTTTTGCCGAAGGGTTTTTCGAACTGTATGTATACTTATAGAGCGCTTCCTGCGTGCTTGTTCCGTACAACGCGAACAGTTCATCGACCGTTTTATGATTTTTGGAATTGGGTTCGCGCACTTCGTTGTTGAGGCAGTTTGCCCAATCGTCGATCCAGAGCGCGTCTTTCAGATACCACCAGTCGCCGGGGGTTTCGTATTGCGCGGCATCCACGAACACCTGCGCATTGAGCGGCGCCTGATCGGGCTGAAGGAATACATCCGATTTTGCGACATCGATCTGGTTGGGGATGCAGAATCCCGCTTTTGCCTGCGAAGTCTGTCCCGGTTCGCCCGCAATGTATTTTACGAGTTCCCAGGCCGCTTCCTTCTTTTTGGAGCCTCTTGCAATCGCAAGCCCCATCGACCCGCTGTGTCCCGCCTGTACGCCGTGCACGGTAATATTGCCTTCTTCATCATATTCTTTATAGACGGGAAGCGGGGCAACGTCCCAGCTTTCATTGTCCTTCATCCACGAACCCGCCGTACCGATCTTCTTGCGCAGATGCGTCACTTCCCAGCGGCCGCCGACAAACATGCCGAAAGAGCCGGCTGAAAACCTGTCACGCGCAGATTGCGTTCCGATGGATTCCTGACCCATGGAGACGTTCTTTCCGTAAACATCAACCCCTTTGGACGTCGTTCCGACCTTTTCTGTTTCGGGCGCGGTGAGTGCGACGAACTCGAGGAATGCATCCTTCATGGAAGGAAGCTGATTGCATTCCGCCTTTTGTGCGGAGGTAAGCACCTGCTTATCCGTATAGGAAATAATTTCCCCTGCCGAATACGTATTGCCGTTGACCTTGACGCCTTCGGTGCTGTCATCTTTTACGATCCAGTTGACCGTCGTGTCGTCGAGCGTGAATTCATAATAACCCATAGGATTTCCGTCCGAATCCGTCCCTTCCGGCACATACTCGACGCAGTCTCCGCCGATCGACCAGCCGTAATTGAACCACCATTCGGTAAAATATCCGTACTGGCAGGCATCCACTTCTTTCTGCATTCTCATCGCGAGCGACGTCGTTTCATCCCAGCTCATCGGCACGCGGTTGTTAAAATACCAATTTCCGTCCGTATGCAGGAAATATCCCTTTTCGGGATAGCCTTTTTCGATAAACTCGGGATCGGTCGGATCAAGGGAAATGTGAATGATCCCCATCTCTTCCATATACTCTCTGTTATAGTAAAGGACCGTGGGGCCGATATCTTTGGGCAGTGCCCAGAGCACAGAATCGGGAGTCGAGGTCGCCGTTGCAATATCAAAGCGATAACGCTGGATGCCTTGTTCCCAGACTTTTCCCGGAGCGGTGAACTCTTCCAGCCCCTCGTACTTTGCGCTGCCGTCCATGTTGGTGAGATTTTCCAGATAGCCTGCGCTCGCCCAGGACTTCAGGTAACGATCGGGCACATAGATGACATCGGGCGGATTGTTGCCGCTCAGCTGAAGCGCGTTATTGGCAGGGTCTTCATGGTTGCCGGAATATTCGACCCTGATTTTTTTCTCGGCTCCGATCGTCCTGTTGAATTCATTTACGATTTCGCCGAAAACGTTTAACTCGTCCGCATCGCCCGAACCCCAGAATTGAATCGTGGTGTATTTGGAAGAGTTGCCCTTTCCGTCGTCCGTATCGTCAGGATTGTTATTGCACCCCGCCAATCCGATTGCAGATGATACCGCCAACACAGCGGCA
Source organism: uncultured Bacillota bacterium (assembly GCA_949300535.1). Classification (GTDB taxonomy): domain Bacteria; phylum Bacillota; class Clostridia; order Christensenellales; family Borkfalkiaceae; genus Gallimonas. The sequence goes on along the minus strand of CASGEQ010000093.1, from coordinate 13,873 downwards.
AGCGATACCATGCAAGTCCTTTTCATTTTCACTGTAACTATCCTCCTGATTGTTTTATTCAAATATCCTGCAAACGTCCTTACCCTCCGTCCCGGAAATCCGGGGGCGGAGGGGTGACGTTTTACCCGACTTTAAGCCTGCTCTTGTGCCGGCAATGCGGCAACCGCAATCGCTTGCCATCCTACTTGTCTGTTCTCATCGTGAGAACGGCTCTTCCCGATCACAAGACTGAATTCGCTTTCCGACGTAACGTCAAGCGTGAATGTCACCACCCATCCCGTACTGTCATCGGAATCGTCTTTGAGGAGTTTCCCCGCAATGAAATTGTGATTTCCGTCATAAATCGCCACGCTCATTGCCGCTTTCCACGAATTGAGATATGCCGTGATCTGATATCTGCCTTCAATCAGGCTGAGCCCGATGTGAATTTCGCCGCTTGCGGTGCAATAGTTATTGGTATATTCGTCGTGTCCTTCCCAGCTTTCATTGTTCACGTCGGCGGGATTGACCGTCCCTTCCGTCGCTTCCGTACCGGTCTGCATTCCGTTCGTCCACTTGAACGCCGAGAATCCGTCCCACTCTTTGCCCGCGGTCGTTTCCCTGCCCGACGGGTCATAATATACTTCACCGCTGATTACCTGAGAGGACCCGAACATGCGATAAGGCGTACCGTCGTGCTGAGAATACGTCCAATCGAGCGTACCGACCGCGGTAAGGTCTACTTTATTGCTTCCCTTGTCCCCCGTGATCTGCTGCACTGCCGTAACAGCGCTGCCCGCCGCAATTTTTGCGCCGCTGTATGGCGTTTTCCCTACGACTGCAAGCGCAACGACATTGACGTTTCCGTCATCCTGGCCGCTGAATTCGCCTGCCACGATAAGCGTGAGATCCTGCGTCATTTTGGACGTATCGACGGGAAGCGCGATTTTTCTTGCCACTCCCTGATCCGCTTCAAACGATTTTGTTGCAAAGACCCTGCCGTCCAGCATGAAGGAGATCGTCGCCGCGCCGTGATAAGCGCCCGTATAGAAAACGATCTCGCTTACGCCGTTATTGATCGTTACAGGAATTTCAAAGTTCTTGCTCGTCTTTCCGTAAGACATTCCGAGATTCTTTCCGCCTATCGCAAATTCATAGCCTATGGTCGCTTTGTAATCCCAGAAGTTACCGACCGTGGAAGAAGGCTCTCCGATCAGCCCTGCGCCGCCCGGCATCGTCACCGTACCGCCCGAATACCAGTGCTTATAATCAATGGTTTCATACACCGCAGATACTCTTGAAAGATTTTCGAAACTCATATCCAATTCGGTATATACCGATTCCGTATCGGGAATGGATACGACGACTTCGCAAAAAAGCTCCACGCCGTTTTCCGTTGTTACCGTGATGATCGCTTCCCCGACGGAATGTGCCGTCAAAAGTCCGTCTGCGTTCACTTCGACGACGTCCGGATCGGACGAATCATACTCCGACCCCGTCACGGGATCACCCGCTCCGTTGAGCACGGACAGCGTATATGTTTCTTCTTCCCCTTCGCCCGCTTTGAGAAGCACTTGTTCATCGCTGAGGCGATAAGCTTCCACCTTCACCTGAACCGTCAGCGTCTTCCCGCCTACGGTGATCGTAATTACAGTTTCCCCTTCCGCAACCGCGGTGATGAGTCCCGTGTCGCTTACGGAAGCAACGCCTTCGTCGTCAGATACATACTCCGCCGTGAAATCCCCGGAAGGATTGGACATTATCACGATTTGTGAAGTTGCCTGAAGAGGCAAAACGACTTCTGCGGGGGAATCCAGAATATAATCCGTAACGGTGACGTACACGAAGAATTGCGTTCCGCCTACCTCGACGGTTATGACCGCAGACCCTGCGCCGACCGCCGTCAGCGTCCCGTCGGCCGCCACCTTGACGATACTTTCGTCGCCCGAAACGAAATTTACTTCATCCGTCGTTTCCGCACCGTCTTTCAGGACGTCAATTTGACCTGCAGGAGCTCCGCCGAGCGTAATATCGAATGCGTTTTGCGCGACGGAATATGCCGTCTTCTGCGCCACCGCAACCGCCGCCCAGCCGTGATTGCCGTCTCCCTGCTTGGTCATGACAAAGGTGAACGTTCCGGTTTCAGATGCATTCACGGTGATCTTCACCGCCGCCGCCTGACTGTTCACGCCGTCGCCCGCCACGACCTGATGGGCATCGATCAGTTTGTTCCCGTATGCGTCGAGAACGGATACGAAATAAGAGCACTTCCATCCCGAAAGATACAGCGTAACTTCGCTTTCTCCCTTGGGCAGGCGAACGGGAATATAGTATTTCTCGTTGATCCATTGGAAATTATTGACCCTATCGCCTTCAAGCGCAGAAGTTCCGTCCGTCCAGCTGAAATATTGATTCCTGTTCCCGAAATAATCGTAACCGTCGCCGCCCACGCGCACGATTTCGTTTTCCTTGATAACGCTGTTTTCGGGCACACCTGCCTTTCGTGCCAGGCCGCCGCTGCCGTTCTTCGCGTATACCCAATCAAGGGTACCCGTCTGCGTAAGGTCAATTACGTTTGCCTCTGCGGGCATAAGCGGTGTGACTTCTGCGGAAGCGGTTCCTCCGATCTTATCGGTACGCGCCTCTTTCCCGACCACCGCGATCGCGACAAGACTGATATTGTCCGTCCAGCCGTGATCGGGTTCGGCGCCGCATGTCAGCGTCACCGTGATCGTCTGCTCCTGCGTCATCAGCGATACGTCGGGATAAATGCGGAATTGCTTGTTCTTATCCGTTTTGTCGCTGTCGCCGCGGTTGCTGAACTCATAAACCGCATGAACCGCATCCCCTACTTTGACTTCAATAATATTCTTCGCGTGATAAGCTCCCGTAAATACTGCGATATATTCGACGTCGCTTGTCAGTTTTACGGTAAAGGAAACGCTGTTTTTGAACGTCCAGCCGCTTGTATAATCGGCATAACTGGTTTCTCTGGTCGTACCGTCCGCCCAGTTCACTTTCACTCTGTAATCATAGAAAAGCGCGCTGCGTTCCGCCGACAGTTCTCCGATCAGCGAACCGCCCTTTTTACGGTCGGTCATGTTATTGCCGAAATAATGCCAGTCAAGCGTTTCGTTCGTCTCATCCAGCATGGAAAGATTTACCGTATAATCCTTGCCCTCTTCATATTCGATCGACTGCGTAGTAACGGGGATCGTCACTACTGTGATCTCGCATTCGAGTACGGTGTTGTTGCATGTCGCCGTGACGACCGCCGTTCCTACTCCGACCGCGCGGATCACGCCGTCAGCTCCTACCGTAACTATGTCCTCATCGTGCGATTCAAAGACGATTTCGCTCGGCTCGACTACGCTGTCCGTGACTGTGTCTATTACCTGAAGGGTAAAGGAATCCGTTCCGCTTGCAGTGACAATCGTGTGCTGCGTTGCGTTCAGCTCGTAATTTGCGACGGTAACGGTAATCGTCCCGATCGCTTTTCCTCCGACTTCGACGGTTATTTCGGCTACGCCTGCTTTGAGCGCAGTGATCATACCTTCTTCAGAAACACGGACCACCTCTTCTCCGCCTTCCACGATCGTATAGATCGCAGCAAACTCATGTCCCTGCGGATTGCTGACGACCTGAATTTTCGAAGTGCCTCCCACAAAGAGAGAAATTTCGCTTTCGCTTGCGAGGAGATATTCCGTAACCGTCACGAAGATCTTTCTGGTAACGCCTTCCACCGTCACGCTGACGGTCGCAATGCCCGCTTTGCCTGCCGTGATTCTGCCGTTTTCGTCTACATCCGCGACTTCCGGATTATCCGATTCATACGACGCCGCAGAAACTGCCCCGTCGCCCGTCAGGACGATATCCGCTTTTTCGCCGGCTGACAGATCGTAAACGGTCTTTTCGGGTTCAAAGCCGTTTGCGCCCGAAACCGCAATCGCCGCCCAGCCGCAGTTGCCTACGCCGCGGCATTTCATGATTCTGAATGTATAGATCCCCGCTTCTTCAGCGTCTACCGTGATCGCGATCTTGCTGGAAACGCTCTGCTGACTCTTTTCGTCCGCGCCCTGATAACCGTTCACAAAAATCCCGTTTGTATCGTATACCGCGACAAAATAACCGCAGTTCCAACCCGTCGCAAACAGCGTGACCGTCGTTTTGCCCTTTTCCAGCTGAACGGGAATCGTGACGGAATTATCCGAATGGAGGAATGCTGCCAATCCTGCAGGAGCGGAAGCAGTTCCGTCCGTCCAGGTAAAGGTCGCGCCGGGATAGTCGTTTGCGCTTCCCTTGTTGGGATCGTAAACGATATTGTCTGCACCGATGACGGCATTTTCGGGAACCCCTGCCTTTTTCGTGCCGTTTGCCGACAGCCAGTCAATCGTACCGGCTGCGGTCAGATCCTGTACGCCCGTAAGCCCTGTCGTAACCTGCGCCGTCGCCGTTGCGGAGACCGCCGTTTCGTGCGCGGTCTTTCCGATCGCCGCGACAGCCACAAGCGATACATTTCCGCCGTTGGTGCGGGGACAATCCACCGTGATGGTCAGCTCTACGGTCTGCCCGTCCTCCAGCGCGGAAGTATCCAGCGTCAGCTCGTACTTTCTTGCCAACGCGATTTCTCCGCCGACAAACGTCTCGGATTGCAGCACGCTTCCGCCAATGCTGAATTCGATCGTCGCGGTTTCTTTCCAGCTTCCCGTCAGAATCACCACTTTGGATACGCGGTTATCGATGATAACGGGAATCGTGAAACTGCCGTGAACTGCTCGCCCGTATGTATATGAGCCGCTCTTGTCTCCCTCAGCGTCCTCAAAGACGATAGGCGCTTTATAATCCCAGAATCTCTCGTCATCGCAGTTGATCATCGTATAATCGCCGATCAGGCCCGCATTGTCTTTCATTCTGGTGGGGATATTATCGTAATTGTAATAGTAACGCCAATCCAGCGTCTTATTTTCGTCGAGTCGGGTCAGGTTGACTGCGCCGGATCCGAACGTATAATCCTCATGAGCCAAAGACGAAGGCATGACAACCCTTACGGTCGTAGTAAAGATAAATTCCGTACCGGTAACGCTCGTCGTGACGGTCGCCGTGCCGAGCCCTTCCGCCGTGATCAGCCCTTCTTCATCGACGGAAACGATATCGGGATCCGAAGAGGAATACGTTACTTCAAATTCCCCTGCGGGGTCGCGCGTTACCACGAGCTGCAACGTATTATCGGTTGCCCCGAAACTCAGCGTCGCTTCGTCCTCGTTGATAGTGTAGACGACCGCGGGAAGCACGGTAACAGTCGTCCGGAATTCCCTGCCGCCGACAGTGACAGAAATGTATGTACTTCCCTCTTTCAGGGCGGAAATGCTGCCGTCTGCCACAGTTGCGATGCTTTCGTCACCCGACTCATAGACGGGTGTAAATTCGCGATCGGGCGATGCCGTTACCTCAATGGGCGTTTCGGTCCCCGCGCGCAGCTCCGTTTCTTCGGAGAGCGCCTTTCCGTCGATCGTTACGGTATATTCCGTTACAATTACGGTCGCCGTGAGTTCTTCCCCGTCCACAAGACAGGTGATCGCCGCCGTTCCCTTGGAAATACCAGTTACCTTACCTGTGCCGCCGTCTACCGTCGCCACGCTCTCATCCGAACTCATAAAGGTATGTGGCCGCGTGCTTTCGTTTCCGTCGGGCGTCGTGATCAGCGTGATCCTGCCGCTTGCGCCCGCAGCGATGTCAAGCGTATCGTAATCGAGCGCATAGGTATATTTCTGCGCCACGCTTACCTTGCAGACGAGCTCCGCGCCGTCTATCTTCGCAATGATATTGGTTTCGCCCGCTGCGACAGCCGTAATGAGTCCGTCGGCGGAAACGGTTGCCACCGATTCGTTTTCACTGGAAAATTCTGCCGATTGCGCAATTTCCCCGTCTTTGGTAAGAACATGGATCTGCTTCGTTTCTCCCGTCTTCAAAGATACGGAAGAAATATCGAGCGTACAATCGGTCGTCGGTTTTACAGGCTCTTCCTCTGCCTTGACCGTAACGATACACCTGAGCGGGAGTTCGGCGCCTTCTATTTCGGCCGTTATCGTCGTTTTCCCTTCTTTTATCGCCCTGACTGTCCCGTCTTTCACGGTTGCAACGCTTTCGTCGCCCGATTCCCATGTGACCGAGCCCTCGGGCGTCGGCGTGATGAGCAGTTCTTCTTCATTTCCCACTGTCAGGGAAAGTTCCGTTGCGCTGAGTTTATAAGCCGGCTTTGCCTTCGGGCGGCATCCCGTAAGGGCAAATGCGGTTATAACGATCAGCAATCCGATCAGAACCCAAATACTCCTGCGTTTCATAATTTCCTCCTTACCTCTTTCATGTCTTTTGAACCCCTTGCCGAAAAACCTTTCGGTTTACGCCGTTATGAACCGCAGAAGTTTGCGGCTCATAACGGTCGAATCCTGATTTGATGCTCAGTTTTTTTCTTCAGACAGAAGAGTGCCGATCACCTGCACCGCGGCGAGCGATGCATTGCCTCCGTCATGCGCGCCGGTCGAAGTGATGACGACCTTTATACGCGTTTCTCCCGTAACTTCAATGGGAATCACAACTTTTTTACAAACAGACGTACTGCCTGCAGAGAATAACGTATATCCCTTCATGATTCCGTTATAATCGTGAACGGTGATCTGGTTGCTGCCGTTCCATGCGCCGACATACAAAACGATATAATCGGTATTTTCGTCGACGTTGAACATCAGTTCGATATTTCCGTTGCTGTTCGTATGATAGCCCGTGGATGTTCCGAGGCAGCTTTCCGCCTCCTCGCCGTCCGTCCAGGAAATCAGTGATTTATAATCGCCGAACAGGTTCTTTTCCGTATAAACGACAGAGCGGATCGCTTCCCCTCCCTGCATATATACTTCACCGTCGTCGCCGTAATTGGATTTATACCAATCGAGAACATCTCCGCTTTCCGATTCGGAAAGATTGACCGCCGCCGGCACATCTTCCGCCGCGATCTGGGTCGCGGGAAGTTCCGGAAGGGACAATACGGAATCCTCGGCGACTTCCGTACCGCAGACTACCGCGCTGATGCCGACTCTTGCGGGAGACCCTGTGCCCGCACCCGCATCCTTTCTGGAAGAATGCACGCTGTAACGCACATACAGTTGAGTATCTTCCTCTGCGGAAACGGTAATCATGACTTTTCTCGTCACTTTTCCGTTGAAGTTATTGTTGAGATCTCCGCTCGAGCTCAAATCCGCACTTTCCGAATCGAGAATGATCGTCCGCACGTTACCCGTTCTGTCGCGCACAGTGAGTTTTCCGACGCACTGCTCGCTCACCAGATACAGCGTGAATACTTTTGTCTGACCGCCCGCAATGTTCAGCGTGACGTTTGCGTCTACCTGACCGGTCACGCCGCGGGAGATTCCCTCGCCGAGTTCAACGCCTTCGCCGTTCGTCCAGTCCGCCTGAATGGCTGCATTCTGTGAGGTATACAGCTCAAAATCGCTCGTCAGATCGCCGATGACATGCTCGACTCCGCCCTTTCTGGCGGTTTCGTTTCCGAAATACGCCCAATCCTCATATGCGGGATTATCAAGATCGATATATCCGTTCATGCTGTCAGCAACGGTCACATCAAAATCGGCGGCCGTGCTGTCATACAATGCGTTTTTCGCAAAAGTGGCAAGCGCGGAAGCATTTGCAAATTCCACGACAACCGTGGTCTCTTCCGTCACGCTTCCCGTGAAAGAAAATTCGTAAACGGCGGTATCGGCAGACGCGCCCGAGAAAGAGAACGGGGACGCTTCGCTGTTTCGCGAATAGTAACTCATCCCGGATACCCGCTTCCCGTTGACGGTGACGCTGACAACTTCGCCCAATTCCTCAAAAGCATGCAGCCGGATATTCCATTTGCGTGCGGTAAACGCCTTTTCGCCTTCAAATTCTCCGATCGCCTTACCGAACTGAATGGTATATTTGCCGTCGACCGCACCCGCAGTGATCTTCGTCGTGCGGTATTTCCCGTACTTATATGCCTGCGTGGTGGTATCATCCTCATAGAGGGTGGTTTCCGTCATGCTCGCCGACGGATAGGCGTCCAGCGTCAGCTCGCTCCAATCTTTCTCGCTCAAATTTTTCATATCGGGCGCCAGCACTGCCAAAGAGCCCTTCCTCACAAAAATCGGAGATGTTTCGAGCGGATGTCTTACCGTATAAGTGTACGGACCCTGATATTCTTTTCCCGACCATACGTCGATCCAGATGCCGTCGGGAAGGAAAACTTCGCGGTCGTCATAGCAGTAGGACGCCCCGGGCGTCTGCCTTTCCATACCGTACATATAGAAATGCGCATAATTCCCTTCTTCGACGTATCTGATCTCGATGCTGTGCGTCGAGCCCGCTTCATAGTAATCGGTTTCAAACAGGACGTCGTACTGATTTTCCTGCTTTTCATCGTCGTAGCTGTTGACGACCGTTTTGTTATCGATCCTGACCTGAACCCTGTCATCGGCAAAGAAGGAAAACTTCATATCGGTATCGCCGACCGTGAAATTGCCCTTCCAGTCGATGCTGAAATTATCCGCAGGCAATCCCTTCGGGCTTGCAAGTCCCCAATCGAGTACAAATTCGGTATCTGCCTGACGGTACACGGGTTCTCCCGAACAATCCGCATTTGCATAATAGCTTCCAAGAAGGCCTTTTTTCTCTACGCCGTTCTCCGTATGCGTGAAGAATCCTTCGTCAAAACCGGTCTTGATATACGCTTCGTTGATGGGCGCCACGATAATGCTGTCGCCCAGAAGAAATTCATCGTTTCTCGACGCCTCGCTGTATTGAGGATAAGCAATATCCAGACGGCGCAGGATCGGAAGCCCCGTATTGGCATTCTCTGCCGCGAGGGCGTAATATGTAGGCATGAGATTATATTTCATACCGACATATTCTTTCGTGACCTCTTCCGCCGTTTCGCCGAAAAGCCAGGGCATTCTGCCTTCCTGATGGCAGTACGCCTCATGCGTGCAGTGGACGCGGCAGATGGTGCTCAATGCGCCGTACTGCATCCATCTCGCATACATATCGTCCGTGACCGCGGAGGTATGTCCGCCGATATCCGAACTGATATAGGGAATGCCGTTTTCCACACTTCCGTAGATGGAATCGCGGATTTCGAGAGCGAGCGCATGCTCGTCTACCCCGATATCCCCCGTCCACTGAATGGTGTATCTGTGAGAAGAAATGTCGGACGCATATTTCCAGTTGCCGTGCAGGCATCCGTCGACATTCCCCATGATAATTGCGCGGCGGGCGTATTCTTCCAGCTCCTGTTCCGAAAGTTCTTCGTAATATTCGTTTTCGATGAACTGGAACGCGTACATGCCCCAGGCAAATACCGACAAATCCTGATCGGGAGAATTGAGCGAAGTATGCCAGTTCCTGTCATACCACCACATGTCCAGCCCGTAAGAGAGGATCAGTTTGAGATTATCGCTGCGGTACGCGATCTCTTCGCTGTCAAGACCGCTCGTCGTACCTGCAACCGGTTCGGGGTGATCGTTGAATATGATATTCACACCCATTTCATGCGCTTTTTCCAAGAACTCCGACATGTTGGGGAACAGATTTTCATCGATCTCGTACCCCATACCGCCGACTGCGGGATCCATGCCGGGCGTCTGGTTTACGTCGCCCTTTCTCCAGTTCGTGTCGATAACGAGCATATCAATGCTGTATCCTCTGTCCAGATAATCCTGAATCTGCTGCAGCGCCGTTTCATCGTCATAAACATACCAGCGCGAATCCCAATATCCGAGATTTTTCAGGTCCACAAGATTGCTCTTCCCGGTAAGCGTAACATAGTCCCTGCAGAATTCGGTATAATCTTCGGGAACGAAAACGTACACGTCGGGCGCTTCGTTTTCAAAATCCCAGCCGTTGAGTTCTACCTCTTCGTCCAGGACGGAATAACCGTTTTCTCCGGGGACAATACGGGGATTATCCGAAAAATACCAGCCCCTCGGATCGTCGGAAGGAGAAGGAAGATAAGTATTGGGAAGGCTGACGCCATTATATTTATATAATGTAAGCCCTTCCGCATCCGTCACATATACTCCCGTAAGATCGGACGAATCGTCCGGCACATGGACGCGGTAATCGCCCGCCGTTATTACGATCTCTTCCCCGACCGTTTCAAATGCCGAATCGGGAGCATCGAACTCATCACGGCCGAGAACATAAAAGGTTTCTCTGTCCTCAAATCCTTTCGGCCCTTTCTCCTCCAGGCGGACGACGCTTTCGGACAGCGGCGTGATGCGTAACGTTTCGTTGATCACATACTTCTTCGCGCCGTCGGCCTCTTCTACGCGGACATTTTCCTGCGCGCGCGCGTCAGTAAACGAAAACGCACCGGCGGCGGGAATTATCGCCGACAAAACAAACAAAACGGCGGTCATAACCGACAAGGCTGCCGTCGCAATGTTTTTTTTGCCCCACATAGCTCTCTTCATCTTGCATTTCCTCCTTATGCCTGATAATTTTTATTGCCCAATATCTATTACCGAATTTATTACCGATAGATTTTACATTATTTTCCGCGTAAGCTTTGTTCGGAAACTTATTGTTTTTTTCACTGCCGTGTGATATAATATCATTATAATATGAAAATTCCGTTTGGCAATAAGCAATCATTGTCAAATGAGTGAGGATTCGTAAATATTCAACAGTGAGGAAAACGTTTTGGCTCAGCAATTTATCCGTCAGACAGATCCTTTTAAAAATATTATATACGGCAATCTGGAACGGGAACAGAAATACCTGTTCAACGGAAATATGGAATACCCGTTTAATATCGAAGCGATCGGCGTGACGCACCCCGACAAGGATTATTTCATCTCCAGAAACCGATCCGATTACCATGTGATTGAATTTATCGCTTCGGGAAAAGGAATGCTGACCGTAAACGGAAAAAATTTTTCTTTGGAAAAAGGCGACGTATATCTTCTGCCGGCAGAGAGTTCTCACAGCTATCGCGCCGATCCCGAACAGCCGTTTCAAAAACTTTGGTGTAACTTTTACAGCGAAACGTTCACAAAAATTCAGGCGGATTATCGCCTGATCGGAAAATATGTCTTCCACGCGCCCGAATGCGAGGAAGATTTCATCCGTCTCGTTGAAATCGCCGCATTCGGGAGCTGCGTAAACGATAACGAATGGTCGAATATCGCAAGCATCCTGATGAATGTGCTCAATAAGATTGCCGCCCGCGAATACCGCCCCGAGGGCGGCACCGCGGTCGCCGCACGCGCAAAGGAAATTCTCGACAATTCTATCTTCGATAACATCACGGTCGAAGAACTGACCAAACAGCTTTTCGTTTCAAAAGTTATCCTCACGCGGGAATTTAAAAGGATGTACGGAATGTCGCCGTACCGATACTATCTGAACAAGAAACTTTCCCAGGCAAAACTCATGCTTCACTATTCCGATCTGACCGTAAAAGAAATCAGCGATAAGCTCTGTTTTTCCGATGAACATTACTTTTCGGGGCTATTTAAGCGCAAAATAGGCGTTACCCCCTCCGACTTCAGAAAAATGCTCACCTGACTTGACTGCAAGCTGTCGGCGATTATGTGAAATTTACACTCTCTTTTCGTGTGCATTCGTATTCGTTTTTTCTTCCACTCTTGACTTCCCGCCCGTATGTCCGTTAGAATAAAAACAAAAAAATTCTGCGCATCGTTCCGGGCAAAAACGGAATCCGCAGCAGAAAAGGGATGGTTACGATGAAGAGAAAATGGCTTGCTTTGCCCCTTGCGTTGCTCCTGGCAGGTACCGCAGCGGTTAGTTCGGCCTGCGGCAGTCAGACGACGCCCCCGCCGCCCGCAACGGATCCCGTCGTCACCGTGCAGGACGGTTATGTTTATGTCGACGGAAAAAAGACGGACATTCAGATTAATCCGGAGCTTCCCTCGGAGCAAAAAAGCGCGTTTGAACTCTGGTTGCAGGACAATCCGACTTATACGGGCACGGAACAGGAATGGACCGAATGGCTCGAACAGCTTGTGACGCCCAAAGAAGAGGAACCTCAAGTGTTGGAATATCATCTGATTGAAAACGGAATTTTTGACGGATATATCGCAGCGGGAAGCGCAAAGACGGAAAATTCTGTCCTTGAAATGAGCAACGCCGTTCTAAGATTACAGGAAAGCGTTATTCTTCCCCTTGGGGAAGGCGCGTCCTGGGAAGTCGGGATCACGGGCACCCTTCTCAGCGGATCCGCAACGGGCGCGCAATTGTTTGCCGGCAATCCGTTTTCAGAATTCGGACGGGTATATATCGGGGTCAATAAAACAAGCGGTATGCTCTATCTGGGGGTACGAATGAATACCGTATACATAAATTACGGATGGAAATTCGACGATACTTCTCTCTTCCGGAACGATCATACTTATTCGGTCAGCTACGATGACGGGATTTATTACCTCTCCGTTGACGGCGGCGAAAAAAGAACGATGACAGACATTAACTTTAACCAGGCCAATTCAAATTGGCTGGAAGACCCCGAAACGGATTCGGAGACTCTGAACAAGCTGATCCGCTCTGTTCTCGGGCAGAACTTTATCGAGATCACGAACATCGGCGCAGACGGGTTCGCCTGCAATGCCGCGATCAGCGATTTCTCTGTCAGAACGACGGCGCCGGACGGTTACAGACGCCTGATTTCTCACCCGCTGAGCGGAACGAGGATTTTCTATCTCGGTTCATCCATTACTTACGGCTATGCATCCGGCGGCGTTGCTTTCGGGGATATCATTCATCAGATCTCGGGCAATCCGTATACCAAAGAAGCTGTTTCGGGGACCACTCTCGTTGACAACGGAAGCTCTTCCTATGTTCAGCGACTGAAAAACGGATCGTTTGATTTTTCGGAAAATCCCGATTTTCTTGTCGTTCAGCTTAGCACGAACGATTTTTCGCAGAATAAACCGCTCGGAACCGTAGAAAACGGTACGGCTTCGTCCGATTTTGACACTTCCACCGTTTCGGGGGCGATTCAATATATAATCGCCTATGCAAAAGAGCAATGTCCCGATATAAAGGTCGTCTTTTATGTCGGTTCCGTAAAAAACAGCTGGGGATATCGGACTGCTTATGAAAATTATGTAAACGGGGATTTCAAAGCAATTTGCGAAAAATGGGACATTCAGCCGCTCGATATCTTCCATAGTCAATACAAGAATTACTCCTGTTTCTGGAGCGACGATATTCATCCTACCGCAGAAGGCTATTCCGCGGGCTGGACTCCTCTTTTTATCGAATATATCGAGGAGCATCTCAAATAACGTATCTGTCTTTGCCTCTTTGTAATACATCCGAGCAGAATGCGGAAAAAGCATTTTCCCGCGATTCAATCTGAGAAAAAAACGGCGGGCGCAGAATATTCTGCGCCCGCCGTTTTTTGTCCCTTAACGATGATTCCCCTGTTTTATCGGAATTTCATAAAGCGAAATTGCCCGCGTTCTGTCCGCCGCGTCTCCCGAAAGTATCCTCAAACAAATTTGTAGGTTTGTCAAACATATGAGACAGTAAAAAAGGTTAATGAAGCGAGCCGTCGCGTAAAAAGTCGGTGATATAATCTTTCGGGGAGTGCCAGTTCAAAGGGCGCATGGGAAAAGCATTGTATTTTCTGTTATGTATAGCGAGTTGGTTTTTAAAATCTTCAAAGGAATAAAACTTGTGGGTTGCGTAAAAGTATTCGTTATCCTTTCTGTGGGAGCGTTCAACCTTGCCGTGGTGTCTCGGCGTATAAGGGCGGATCAGCTTGTGTTTTATCCCTAACTGTTTGAGGCGCGCCTAAAACAGCGACATTTTGCCGTGTTTGCGCTCTTTAAATTCTTTA
>CASGEQ010000092.1 GCA_949300535.1 uncultured Bacillota bacterium | reverse complement strand
ACCGCGGTCAAGATCGAAAAGATCAGCCTTTGATCGCATTGGGGAAACCCGAAAGTATTTTATAAGGAGAAATAATATGATTTTTATCAGTTTATTCGCTCATAAAAAAGGTACCGGTTCTTCCCACAACGGAAGAGACAGTGAAGCGAAGCGTCTGGGCGTAAAGCGTTCGGACGGTCAGGCTGTCCTCGCGGGAAGCATTCTGGTCCGCCAGAGAGGGACGAAGATCCATCCGGGCAACAACGTGGGTATCGGCAGCGACGATACGTTGTTCGCTCTGAAGGACGGCGTCGTCAAGTATGAGCGCCTCGGCAGAGACAAGAAACAAGTCAGCGTGTATTGAGAATCATCGCCCCGCATCGTCGGGGCGATTTTTTTTGTCCGCACGGTGCGGCGCGGGGCAAGCGCGGTCTGCGCGGCGGGCGTAAAATGCGGGCGCAGGACGTCTGCGGGTGCGCTCGCGGCGGCTCTGTACGGGCGAAGCGTTTGCGTGTGCGCAGAACATTTTCGGGCAGGGAGATCATACGGGAGAGGACATGACGGAACGGAGTTATCCAAGCGAATATTTCGACGCGAAGAGTTCGGTGGAATGCGGACAGATGTTCCGTTACCGTGCGGAAGAGGGCGGATATTTCCTTATCGCGGGAGATAAGGCGTGTTTTCTGCGCACGGAAGGGGATACGACCGTCCTTAAAGCCGAAGAGTCCGCGATCTGGTTCTTTGAGGAGTATTTCGATCTCGGGCGCGATTACGGAGCGATTTATCTCGCGGCGCAGCGGGAAGGCGGCGCGCTCGCGCGGGCGGCGGAAGCGGGAAAGGGCATCCGCATCTTCCGCCAGCCTCCCTTTGAAACGCTCGTCACCTTTCTCCTTTCTCAGAACAACAATATCCCGCGTATCCGTGCGGCGACGGAGAAGATCTGTGCGACGCTCGGGGAAAGGCGGGCGTTCGGGGAGCGGAAATATTTTGCCTTTCCGTCGGCGGGGCGCATGGCGGAAGCGGACGAGGCGTTTTACCGTTCGGTCGGCGCGGGATACCGCGCGCCGTACCTTCTGCGCGCGGCAAAGTCGGTCGCTTCTGGCGAAAAGGTGTGCGAGGGGACCGATCTGACCTGTTTTTACGGCGTGGGAAAGAAAGTGGCGGACTGTATCTCGCTGTTTGCGTTCCACAGGACGCGCGCGTTTCCCGTGGATACCTGGCTGGAAAAGGTTTACAGGGAAGAATACGGGGGAAAGGAGCGGGACCGCGGGAAGATCGCCGCGTTTTTTGAGGAAAAATTCGGGGAAAACGCGGGATATTTCCAACAATATCTCTTTTATGCGAAGCGGAGCGGCGTGATTTAGCGGAAAGGAACGATATAGTCATGCGGCGCATAGGATAGAGGGGAAGGGGAAAATCAAAAAAATTTCGGAGAAATTGGAAAAAAGGCAAAAAAACGCTTGATTTCTTTGTTCGGATATGGTATATTATTCAAGCAATTCGGAAGCTTAGCTCAGCCGGGAGAGCATCTGCCTTACAAGCAGAGGGTCATAGGTTCGATCCCTATAGCTTCCACCATACAGTGCGGAGTGTCATGCGGGAATA
>CASGEQ010000091.1 GCA_949300535.1 uncultured Bacillota bacterium | reverse complement strand
GCGCAACAACGCCTTCCGCGCGGCGGAAGCGTTCGCGAAGGCGTTCGGAACGCCCGGCGCGGACATCACGGTGTATAAAAATATTCCCGTGGGCGCGGGCCTGGGCGGCTCATCCGCGGATGCGGCGGGGGCGATCAACGCCCTGGCGAAGCTGTACGGAGTGACCGACCGCGCGGCGCTTCGGACGTTGGCGGCGGAATGCGGGAGCGATACGGCGTACATGCTGGACGGCGGATTCGCGCGGATGCGCGGGCGCGGAGATGAGATCGAGCCGCTGGAAGGGTGTCCGAGACTGTATTTTCTCCTCATCTGTCCCGAGAGCGGCGTATCGGCGGGGCAGTGCTATGCGGAATGGGATAAACTGTCCCTTGCGGGCGGCGACAGGACGGCGGCGGCGATCGACGCCCTGCGCGCGGGCGAGAAGGAAGTTTTCGGTTCGCTGATCGGGAACGATCTGTATCCCGCGGCGGCGAATCTGAATGCAGATGCGGCGCGCGCGCTGGAAGAGGCGAAGAGCTTTTCCCCGCTCGGCGCGGGCATGACGGGCTCGGGCAGCGCGGCGTTCGCTTATTTTGAAAATGCGGAGTTCTGCGCATGGGCGAAAAGCCGATATCGCGGCAGATACCGCACATTGTGCGTAAAGACGGCGGAACCGAACAAAAAAGGAACGGGATGGCGCAATCCGTTCGTGCTGAGCGACGAAGAGCGCGGATTATAAAGGAGAACAAATGGAACGCAGAGAACTTGACGACGAAGAACTGAGAAAGATCAAGGTACGGCGGACGGCGGAGGGCGCGATCGAGGACGTGATCGACGAACTGGCTAAATCGGACGAATTCGCCGAACCGCAGGAAGTGCTGATCGAGGTGCCGAAAGAGGCGGAAGAGGAGGACGAATCCCTCGTCGATCTCACGCCCGTACAGCTCAAAGAAGAGCTGGAACGCCGCGAGCGGGAAGCGCGCGAGGCGGCCGAGCGGCGCGACGAACTCATTGCGGCGGGCGAAGAGTCGCTTGCGGCGGGGAGTTTTGCGGAAGCGGAGTCTCTGTTCGATCAGGCGGTCGCGCTGGACAGGGAGAGCGTGGGCGCGCATTGCGGACTCTGGGCGGCGCGGACGGAAAACTTTACCAAAACGGACGCGTTTTACGATGAAACGAACGCGCTGGAAGCGGCTCAGGCGCCCGAAGAAGCGCGGGAATTCCTGCTGTCCAAGACGGGAGAGCGGCTGAGAGAGGAGCGCGCCGCGCTGGAAAAGGAAACGGCGCCGCTGCGCGAACGCGTGCTCGCCGAGCGGGAGGAGCGCAGGAGCGCATTCCGCGCGAACAGGAACTATTACCTCGTCCGCGTGCTGGCGTTCGCGGCAACGCTCCTGGTCGCCCTCATCGGCGTTGCGGTCAGCGCGGCGTATATCGTTCGTACGACGAGCATCCTTCCCATCGTCCTGGTCGGCGTGTTCGCCCTTGTGGCCCTCGTCGCGCTCATCGTTGCGCTCGTATTTCTCCGCGGACTCATCGTTGCGCTCAGGCTGTGCCGCGAAAACGAAGACCCCGCATCCACGGAAGACGGCGCGCGCCTTGCGGAAGCGGAACTGAAACTGCGCTGCCTTGCCGACGTGCTGGACGGTGCGCAGGAAGAATAATCGTTAAGTGCGGAACGATTGTTCCGCGCTTTTCTTTTGTTAAGAAGCTTTTATGTGCGAAAAAATGAGGGAAATAAATTTCCAAAAAGGTATTTACTTTCACGGGGAAATAAGGTATAATAAGCAGCGGGAAAATATTGCGGGATAATTCCCCGCGGATAAGGAGGAAACTTTATGGAACTCATTTACACAGGCGTCGGCAAGAAGGTCTACCGCGACGGCGACTGCCTCGTCAAGTCGTTTGACGAGACGTATTCCAAAGCGGACATTCTCAACGAAGCGCTCAATCAGGCGCGCGTGGAAGCGACTTCGCTCAACGTACCCAAGATTCTCGGCGTTTCCGTCGTGGACGGAAAATGGTCGCTGATCTGGGAATTCATCGAAGGGCAGACGCTCGAATCGCTCATGGAAAAGCATCCCGAGAAGACGGAAGAATATCTCAATTTCTTTGTCGATCTCCAGATTCAGATGAGCAAGGAAAAGGTGCCGCTTCTGGGGCATCTGCGCGATAAAATGCACGCGAAGATCTCTGCAAGTTCGTATCCCGCGTCGGTAAGATACGACCTGCACGTCCGTCTGGACGGTCTGCCCCGTCACAACAAGCTGTGCCACGGCGATTTCCAGCCGAGCAACATCATCATCAAGGCGGACGGCACGCCGTATATCATCGACTGGTCGCACGCGACGCAGGGCAACGGCTCCGCAGACGCGGCAAGAACGTATCTGCTGTTCAAACTGCACGGACAGGACGACCTCGCGGAAAAATATCTTCGTCTGTTCTGCACGAAGACGGATACGGCGATCCAGTACGTTCAGAAGGTCCTGCCCATCGTGGCGGCTTCTCAGTCGGTCAAGAGAAAACCCGAAGAGGCGGAGTTCCTCGCGAAATGGGTCAACGTCTGCGACTGGCAGTAAAAACGGTATTTGGGGGGCGCGGCTTAAAGCCGCGCCTTTTTTGTGCTTTTTTCCGGTCGGAAAAACGGCGCGCAGGAGCGCGCGGAAATTGCGTTTTTGTCCGAGGGAAGAGGGACAAACGAGTAAAACCACGCGGGTACGGCGGAAGAGAATCTTTCAAACGAGTAAAACGCGCTGGTGCGACGGAAGAAAATCTTTCAGGCGAGTAAAAAACGCGCGGCCGCGGTGGAAGAGAATCTTTCAGGCGAGTAAAAAACGCGCGGGTACGGAGGAAGAGAACCTTTCACGTAAGCAAAACACGCGGCCGCGGCGGAAGCGGGTTGCGCTCTTTTGTTGACAATCGGGTCTTTGCGCATTATAATAACAGACATGGAAGAAAGACATTCCCGCACCGCGCTCCTGCTCGGCGAGGAGGGCGTGGAAAAACTAAAAAAAAGCCGCGTGGCGGTCTTCGGGCTGGGCGGCGTCGGTTCCTTTGCCGCGGAAGCGCTCGCCCGCGCGGGCGTGGGAGAACTGCTGCTCGTGGATAAGGACAGGGTGGAGGAGAGCAATCTCAATCGCCAGCTCGTTGCGCTGTATTCGACGGTCGGCAAATACAAGGCGGAAGTGATGAAGGAGCGCATCGCGGACATTGCGCCCGATTGCAGGGCGGAAGCACGCGTATGCTTTTATCTGCCCGATACGGCGGATGAATTCGACCTTGCCCGATACGACTACGTCGTGGACGCGATCGACAACGTCACGGCGAAGATCTGTCTTCTTTCCCGCGCGAGGGCGGCGGGCGTGTCCGTGATCTCCGCCATGGGGGCGGGGAACAAGCTGGATCCCTGTGCCTTCCGCGTGGGGGACGTGTCCGAGTCCAGGGTATGTCCGCTTGCGAAAGTCGTTCGCAGGGAGCTGAAGAAGCGGGGCGTGTCCGGGGTAAAGGCGGTCTGGTCGGAAGAAGAACCGCGCCTTCGCGCGGACACGGTGGGCTCCGTTTCTTTTGTGCCTTCGGTCATGGGGCTGATCATGGCGGGAGAAGTCATCAAGGATCTGGTGAGATGAACGTATATCTCGATTATGCGGCGACCACGCCGCCCGACAAAGAGAGCGTGGAGGAAATGCTCCCCTTTTTGGGGGAGATGTTCGGGAATCCCGATTCCCTGCATTCATACGGCAGAAAGGCGGCGTATGCGGTGACGTGCGCGCGCGATCTCGTCGCGCAGACGCTGGGCGTGAAGGCGTCTGAGGTATACTTTACTTCGGGCGGCACGGAGGCGGATAACTGGGCGATCAGGGGGATTGCGGCAAAATCGCCCTATCGCGGAGTCGTGATTTCCGCGATCGAGCACCATGCCGTGCTTTCCGCGGCGGAACTTGCCCGCAAGGCGGGCGCGAACGTCGGCGTTGCGAAAGCGGACGGGGACGGAATCGTGACGGCTCAGGCGGTAAAAGAGGCGCTTAAAATGCCCGCGGGACTGGTCGCGGTCATGGCGGTCAACAACGAGACGGGCTGTATCCAGCCGCTCGAAGAAATTTCCGCGCTCTGCCGCGAGCGCGGCGCGGTGTTCTTTTCCGACTGCGTGCAGGCGGCGGGTACGCTCGATTTGAAACAGGTGTGTTCGCTGTGCGACGCCGTTTCCCTTTCGGGACATAAAATTTACGCGCCCAAGGGCGTGGGCGCGCTCGTCGTGAAGAGGGGCGTCCCGCTCTCTCCGCTCATCGCGGGCGGCGAACAGGAGCGCGGAATGCGCGGCGGAACGCTCAACGTGGCGGGCATCGTTTCGTTCGCGGGCGCGCTTGCGCGCGCGCAGAAAGCGCGGGAGGAAAATTCGCGCAAAATAAAGGTGCTGCGCGACGCATTCGAAGAGAAGGTGCTCTCCGCGCTGCCCGACGTAAGGCGGGACGGAAAAAACAGAGCGCCCGGAATCAGCCACCTTACCTTCCCCGCAAAGGGAGGCGAGACGCTGCTTGCGCGGCTGGATCTCATGGGCGTGGCGGCGTCCAACGGGGCGGCGTGTTCGGCGCAGAGCGCGAAGCCGTCGCACGTCCTCCTCGCCATGGGCAGGACGGAGGACGAGGCGGAAAAGGGCGTCCGTTTTTCCTTCGGGAAGAATACGACGGAAGAAGAAGCGCTTTACGCGGCGGAAACGGTCATAACGTGCTATCGCACGATCAAAGGAGAAGAAAGATGATCAGACATATCGTATGTTTCAAGATGAAGGAAGGCTGCTCCGCGGAAGAAGCGGCGCAGATGCTCCTGTCCATGCAGGGCAGAGAGGAGACGGCGGTTTCCGTGGAGGTCGGGGTGGACTTTCTGCGTTCCCCGCGCTCGTACGATCTCATTTTGCAGGTGACGTTAAAGGACAAAGACGCGCTCGAACGGTATCAGAAGGACGGCTATCACGCGCACACGGTCAAACCGTATATGCACGCGCACACGCAGACGGAACGTTCGGTCGCGGTGGATTACGAGATCGGGGACTGAATATAATATACAAAGCAAAGACTGCGGGAGGCGTGTTCGGACGTCCGTCGCGCCGTAAGACTGACCATAATGCCAAAGAAACAGACTGCCGAAGGGAGTTCGCCTCTCTTCGACAGTTTTTTTTCTTCTAAATGCGGAAAAAGCGGCATATAGTATGGCGTAGTGCATGAGAAAGGAAGGCGCAGGCCCTCGGGCGGGTCGGATATTCCTTTCCGCGCTATAACCAAAATGAGAGGTGTCATTATGAACGAAGAACTCGATTATGCCGAGATGCTGGAAATCCCCGTTGAGACGGTGACCGTCAAGCGGAAAAGCAAGAAAAAGCACCGCGAGCCCGATCTTCAGGAACAGCTCGTGGAACAGGTCAACGACCGCATGGAATCGGAGCAAGACCCCGCCTATGCGGAGAGCACGCCCATCGAGCGGGAGGTCCGTCCGCAGAAGACGGGCCGCGCGCATAAGATCCTGATCGCGGAATTTGCCGCGGCGTGCGCGCTCGTCGCGACCATCTTCTTCACCAATATCTTTATGGCGGACAGCGCGATCAATACGTTCGTGCGCGGGCTGTTCCAGGGCTCCGCGGAGACGACGGATACGCGCGGATATGCCGATTTCAAGCTTTCGCCCGTCGTCAACGAGTATACGGATGTGGAGATCGCCGTTTCCGATACGGGCGTGATGTCCTTCACGGCGAAGTGCAGCGTATACGCGCCCTGCGACGGCACGGTATCTTCGATCAGCGGCGACGCGGAAAGCGGCTATGCCGTGGAGATCAGGCATTCCGATTCCTTTTCGACCATTCTGAGCGGTCTGGATACCGTGTACTGCGCGGAAGGCGAGGCGGTGAAGTCCAATCTTCCGCTCGGCTATACGGACGGGGAAGGGGAAGTCCGCGTGATGTTCTATTCGGACGGAACGCTCCTCAACTGCTATACGGTGGACGGCGAAAACGGGCTTGCGTGGAGTTAAGCGCGCGGCGCGGAGCGCGTCCGCGCTCAGGTTTACCGTTCATCCGCTCTTTCTGCTCTTCGGCGCGGCGACGGCGTTCACGGGACAGCTGTTCGCCTTTCTCGCCGCGACGGTGGCGGCAGTCGAGCACGAGTGCGCGCACGCATTCGCGGCGCGGCGGTTCGGTTTTTCGCTCGATCGGGTCGTGCTCATGCCTTACGGCGCGGTGATTTCGGGCGATCTGTCGGGCATGACGCCCAAACAGGAACTCGCGGTATGCGCGGCGGGACCGCTGGTCAATGCGGTCACCGCCCTTTTTTTCGCCGCGCTGTGGTGGCTGTATCCCGAAACGTATCCGTATACGGACGTCGCCGCGCAGGTTTCCCTATCGCTTGCCGTCGTCAATCTGATCCCCGCGTTTCCGCTGGACGGCGGGCGCGTTCTGCGCGTCTTTCTGCGCCCGATCGGCGCGCGGCGTTCGAAAATCGTCTGTACGGCGGTCAGTCTGCTGTTTGCGGCGGCGGGAGCGGTGTGGTTTGCGTTCGGGTGCGCCGCGGGGAAACCGCAGTGGACGCTTCTGGCGTTCTGCGTCTTTCTGGCGGCGGGCAGCCGCGGGGGCGGAAAGTACTCCCGCGTGCGTTTTTCGCGCGAGAAGGCGCTCCTGCGCGGCGTGGAAGAGCGGCGCATCGCCATTTCCGCAGACCGTACGGCGGGCTATGCGGTGCGCTTTCTGCGCGACGACAAATATACCGTCTTTGCGCTGTACGAAAACGAGGAATTCTGCGGAGAACTGACGGAAGAAGAGTTTCTGAAGGGCGCGGAATCGCAGGGCTGGGACTGCGCGCTCGGCGAATTGCTCCGCGCGCTGGAAAATATTTTATAAAAAGGAAAAGAAAGGAATAAAACTCTGTCCGATTGTGAAAAAATACAAAAAAATGACTTGAAAAACAGTATACTTTGTGTTAAAATGATTTCGTTTATACACAAAGAAGTGTAATGGGATAAGCGGACAGAATGAAGAAGGAATGGTTTTTTGACCGCTTTTGCGGGCAGCAGTTCGTCGTATACGCGGAAGACGGAAAGATCGTGGAATTCGCCGTGGAAAACGAGCGATGCCCGGATATCGTCGGGAATGTATACAAAGGAAGAGTGACCAACGTCGTCGCGGGAATGCAGGCGGCGTTTGTTTCATGCGGTCTGGAACGCAACTGCTATCTCCCGCTCAACGAGTCGGCGCCCGAAGTGTCTGCGGCGTACGACGGCGCGGCGGCGTCCGCGCCTGCCTCCGTCAGGGAGGGGGACGAGATCCTCGTTCAGGTGGTAAAGTCTCCGCGCGGGAATAAGGGGGCGAAGGTGACGAGGGCGCTTTCCTTTGTCGGTAAGACGCTCATCTATCTCCCCGAAACGGATTTTCTGGGCATATCCCGCAAGATCACGGACAAGGAAATGCGCGAAAGCCTTCTTGCGGCGGCGGATAAGCTGCGCGGCGCGGGCGAGGGATTCATCATCCGCACGGCGGCGGCGACGGCGTCCCGCAGGCATCTGAAAACGGAATCGGAATATCTCAAAAGGGTATGGCGTTCGGTGGGCGAGGCGGCAAAGGAAGCGCCCGTCGGTTCGCTCGTCTACCGCGAATACGAACTGCCCGTCAAGGTGATGCGCGACAGCCTGGGAGACGGCGTCACGGGCATCTATGTGGGCGATAAAGAATTGTATGAAAAACTGCTCAGGCTGGTCCGTTTGCGCGCCGATCTGAACGAAAAGAAACTCGTCTATTATACGGGCGAAAGGAGCATGTTCACGCAGTTCGGGCTTTCTGAACAGCTGTCCGCGCTCACCGATCAGCGCGTCGAGGCGGGAAAGGGGGCGTACCTCGTCATCGACCGCACGGAGGCGATGACCGTCATCGACGTGAATACGGGCAAATTTGTCGGGGAGTCCGATCTGGAAAGCACGGTGTACGAGACCAATCTGCTCGCGGCGAAGGAGATCGCGCGGCAGGTCCGCCTGCGCGACATCGGCGGAATCGTCACGGTGGATTTCATCGACATGACCGAGGAAGAGCACCGCCTCGCGGTCACGGAGGCGCTGGAACGCGCGCTCGCCGAGGACAAGGCGAAATGCCGCGTCCTGCCCATGAACGACCTGTGCGTGACGGTATTCACGCGCAAGCGCACGGGGAACGAGGTGCTG
Organism: uncultured Bacillota bacterium; assembly: GCA_949300535.1. Lineage (GTDB taxonomy): Bacteria > Bacillota > Clostridia > Christensenellales > Borkfalkiaceae > Gallimonas. The sequence continues at coordinate 1,521 of CASGEQ010000091.1, read as the reverse complement.
TCCTTTCTGCTCAAACCGTGCCCGCACTGCACGCGCGCGGGGTTCGTGTTTTCGGATATTTATATGGCGATCCGCATCCGCAACGCCATTTTGGACTGCTTTGCGGGCGGATACCGCGCGGCGGTCGTCGAGCTCAACCGCGGTCTGATGGAGAAGATCCTCTCCGAGCGCTATTTTGCCGCCGACGTCAGATCGGCATGGAAAGAAAAGCAGGTCTATCTCATTCCGCATACGAGTTTCCACGAGGAAAAGATCATCGTGCGCGGGGACAATTCGGGCGTCCTCAATCTTCCCGACGACGCGCAGGTTTTATATTGAAAAAGGCGGAATCGTCAGACGGGGAACGCGTTTTATAAGATACAGTTTGCGCTGTTTGGAAAGAGCAGCGGTCAGATTGAGCGAAACGCTTTATAAGATGTCCTTTAAACAGATCTTGCTACATTCGGAAATATAAAAGTGCGCCCGCCGCAACCGCGGCGGGCGCCCTTTTGCCCTGAGAAGGGCTTACAGGAAGCTCTTCCACTTGGATTCGAACCCCTCTTCGAGGGAAACGAGTTCCGCAAGGAGCGCCTTGACGTCTTCGTCCGAGGATTCGTCCGTCATCTCTCCGAGCGTGGTTTTTAAGGACGTGATTCCCATGACCGTCCCCTGAATGAGCATTTCCGCGAGGTGGGAAGGGGAGTTGTCCGTCATGGTGTTCATCTTGATGCTTCCCCACATCATCGCCTTTTTGAGGGGGTTGGGCTCTTTCAGTTCGATGCCCTTGTCTTTGGCGAGAATGGCGGCTTTGCCGCCGATCTTCTCGTATTCCTCATGCTGGCGCATGAGCTCTTCGCGCACGCGCTCGTCTTCCGTTTCGGGCAGGATATCCGAAATGGACTGCAGCGCGAGCTGGGTGTTGCGATAAATTTCCGCGAGGACTTCCTCGCTCTTTTTTATATCCATAGAGAATTCTCCTTATCGAAAACAGTTTGCGTGAAAGCGCGAAAAGTATGCAAAAGCGCTTGACAAAAGCGCGCGGATGTGGTAAATTCAATTCCGAGCCGCCAGGGACGGGCTTTCTAAGCGTTTCTTTTTTGAAACCGCCTAAGCAACCTGCGAGACTGGGAAGAGGAGGTAAAAAGAATGTACGCAATCATCGAAAACGGCAGCAAGCAGTATAAAGTTTCCGAGGGCGACGTGCTGAATGTGGAGAAGCTGAACGCAGAAGTGGGTTCGGAAGTTTCCTTCAACGTGCTTATGGTATCGGACGAGAACGGCGTGAAGATAGGCGCCGATGTTGCCAACGCGAAAGTGACCGCAAAAGTGGAAGCGCAGGATAAGTTCCGCAAGATCATCGTCTTCAAGTACAAGGCGAAGAAGAACGAGCGCAAGAAGCAGGGTCACAGACAGCCTTTCACCGCGGTCAAGATCGAAAAGATCAGCCTTTGATCGCATTGGGGAAACCCGAAAGTATTTTATAAGGAGAAATAATATGATTTTTATCAGTTTATTCGCTCATAAAAAAGGTACCGGTTCTTC
>CASGEQ010000090.1 GCA_949300535.1 uncultured Bacillota bacterium | reverse complement strand
AAACGACTATAAAAAGGGCTAGAACCGCGTAGACGAGAAGATCCCACAGCGCAAACGGTTTGCGTTTTTTTACTTGCTCCAATTGCCTGAATGCCATCAGAACGTCACCACCGACATACCTTCCGCAAGGATTGTGTATTTTCCTTCTTCCATGTTCGTATAAACGGTATATTTGTTCACCGCGCCGTCATAATAGACGAAGATTACATCTTTCCCCTCAAGATGATCACTGATGTATTCGAGAGCGCGGTCTTTGCCCATTACCATGAGAGCTGTCGTCGTCGCGTCGCCTTCCGCCGCCGTCAGACCGAACACGGAAGCGGCTACGATTCCGCTGCCGTCGCTGTTGGGATCGGCGTTGACGGGATAGCCCGTGGTCGGATTGATGATATGGCAATAGCGTTTCCCGCCGATCTCGTAATACTGCTCGTAGTCCCCGCTCGACGAAAGGAACACGTCGTTCTTGCTCACTTCCACATACGACGCCCCGGGGAAAAGCGACTTGCGGGGATTGTTGACGGATACTTTCCAGGGACGCACCCCCGCTTCATTCGCATTGACGGTGGGATTTTGCATAACGTACATGCTGCTCCCGCCCAGGCTGATATAGCCGTATTCCTGCCCGCTCGCGCGCACCAGCTTCGCCGCCTCGTCGACCGCATATCCCTTGCCGATCCCTCCCAAATTGAGTTGCATGGTATAAGTGACGCCGTCCACGGCGATCGCTGCCGTCTCGGGTTTCAGGGCATAGTATTTCCCCTCGTCTTCCCGAAGGGTAACAGCGGAAAAATCGGACAGCGCGAGAAACGCCTGAATGTACTCTCCGTCGGGAAGCTGTTCCCAGTATTTTTCCCGATCGTAAGGCTGGCTGTCTGCTACGACGTCCGAATCGGTAAAGCGAGGCGTAAATCCCCACAAATCGACCAAAAGCCCGACGGCGGGATTATACGCGCCTTCCGTCTTTTCGTAGACCTCTTTCGCCGTCTGCAAGATCTCGTATGCGGTCTTATCGATCTCCACTTCCTCACCCGCGTCCGCCGCGTTGAAACGCGCCACGGAACTGCCCTCGATGTCGGTAGAAACACTGTTCTCCACGCGCGCGAAGATGGATTTCATCTCGTCCCAGAGCGCTTTTTCCGTTTCGCTCGCCTCGTCACCCTCGGGCATGAACGCCCAGGTAGACTGCGTATTGAAATAGGCAAAATTATTATATCCGAGCAATTTCCCAACCGGACCGTTTTCGTCGGAGGACGTACAAGCGGACAGCAACAGACACGCCGCCATCATCCCGGCGCCGACGGAAAATGAAATAGACCGATGTTTCATGAAATACTCCCTTTTCGTAACAATACCGACATTATATCTCATTTTGCGAAAAAAAACAAGAAAAAAGAAGCGGAAGATAAAACTTCCGCTCCTTTTCGTTTCAGATCTTCGCCCGATCGGACGTGATCGCTTAGTCAGCCTTTGCTGCGTCGTAAGCCTTCAGGATGAGCTGAACATAGCTCAGGTAGCCCTTACCCGTCGTATCGGAATTCATATCCGACCAGGTAGCGCCCGTAGAAACGCCGTTCGTGTCGACCCAGTACTTCGCGTCAGCGCCGTATTCATCCTTCTCCGCTTCGGTGTTGCGGACAAGGGAATCGAGCAGATCCACGCCGTGCTCCTTGACATAGTTGACCGTAGCGTCGCGGTTCATCTCC
>CASGEQ010000089.1 GCA_949300535.1 uncultured Bacillota bacterium | reverse complement strand
TTTTAGTATGCAGAACACAATCAACGCGACCGTAGGAAAGAATCTGAAAAATGCAAGGCAGGCGAGCGGCATGACGCAAAAGGAAGTCGCAGCCCTTTTGAACAAATACCAGCCCGACTATTCCAATTATGAAAGCGGCAGAATCGAGCTGGATTATGAGAAGATCGTTTATTTATGCAAACTGTTTCAGATAACGCCCAACGACCTTTTTGAAGGATTGTTTGAAGGATAAGGAAGAAGCCGTCAGTCTGACGGCTTCTTCCTTATGGGCGGTTTGATATCGGCAGAAGAAAAGGGGAGCGGCACGATTGTGCCGCTCCCCGTAATTTTGGGAGGATTTGATCAGACGATATAATCGGGATCGGGAGCCGCCTGATCGAGCGCCGCCTTCTGTTCCGCATAGCCGGGTTTGCCGAGCAGAGCAAAGGTCGCCTTCTTGCCCGCTTCCACGCCGGGCTGGTTGAAGGTGTTGATGTTGAGCATCGCGCCTGCGTAAGCCGTCTGCATCTCAAAGAGGAACAGAAGCTGTCCGAGCGTGAAGGCGTTGACTTCGGGCATGTTAATGGTATAGTTGAGTCTTCCCGCCTTGGTGAGCGCGAAAGCGGTCGCCTTGTTTTCCGCCTGAATGAGCTCTTCCATCGTATGCCCGCCGAGGAAGGAAACGTCGGGAATGGATTCGCATCCGTGAGGGATGGGGGTCTTCTCGCGATAGCTTCCGACGGAGAGGAAGGTCACAACCTTATCGTAAGGGCCTTCCGTGTAGAGCTGGACCTGCGAGTGCTGATCGGTCACGCCGAGCGCCTTGACGGGCGTCTGTCCCACGTTGCAGGGAACGCCGTCCAGCGTCACGTTTTTGCCGAGCGATTCCGCCCACAGCTGCGCATACCAGTCGGACACATATCTGAGATTATCCGAATAGGGCATAAGAACGCCGATGTTTTTTCCGTCTTTCATCGCCGCATACTGAAGCGTCGCGCACAGGAGCGCGGGATTCTTTCTGATATCCGAGCTCTTGCACAGTTTGTCCATGTACGCCGCGCCTTTGAGCAGGTTCTTAATGTCGATGCCGAGCACAGCGGCAGGAAGAAGTCCCACGGGGCAAAGCTCAGAAAATCTTCCGCCGACGCCGTCGGGGAGGATATAGCGTTTGACCCCGCCCAGTTCATCGGAGATCTTGACGAGGTTGCCGCGGGAAGCGTCCGTCGTGAAGATGACGTGATCTTTCACGTTGCAGCCTTTCTTTTTGAGGATATCGGAGATGATGAGATACTGCGCCATCGTCTCGCTGGTCGCGCCCGACTTGGAGATGACGTTGAAGCAGGTTTTTTCCGGTTCGATGACGTCGAGCAGTTCCTTCATTCTGACGGGGTCGACGTTGTCTTCGACGAAAAATTTAGGGCCCTTTCTCTTGGACTTGGGCAGATCGTTATAATGCAGGTGGCAGAGCGCGTTGAATGCCATGATGGGGCCGAGCGCCGAACCGCCGATGCCGAGCACGACGAAATAGTCGAATTTTCTGCGCACTTCTTTTGCGGTCGCGAGGATATCCGCCACGATCTCGTCCTGATTGTAAGGAAGCTCCGTCCAGCCCATGAACAGCTCGTCTTTGCCGCGGTTTTCCGCAACGTATGCGTGCGCCGCTTTGGAGAGCTTCTTGTACGAATCGAGTTTCTTCGCGCTGTATCCCTTCTCACCGAGATATTTATCCGTCATATTGGTATAATCGACGGTGAGCCGCAGCGATTTGCGCATTTCTTCGGTCATTCGCATGATAAAATTCCTCCGTTAAAATTAAAATCTCATAATGTAATTGTAAATCACTTTTCAGGCGTTGTCAATAGGAGAGGGCGCTTTTTTTGCTTTTTTTCTGAAAAATCGGGAGAAAACCGCCCGTAAATCCAGCAGTTTCATGCGGGATAAGATGAGGATTTCCGCGCCTGCGACGGCGAGAGCGGTGAGCGCGAACGCGGGGAAAAAGCCGAGGAAACGCAAAAGCGCGAAGCGCAGCGCAAGTCCGCCCGCAACGACGGGCGCGAGCGCCAGAACAAGGCGCAGAAAGTACTTCCACGAGCGCAGTTTTCCCGTCTTTTTTGCGAGCAGCCACAGGCTGCACACGGCGGAAATGGTATAATCGCACGCCATGCCCACACAGAGCGCGCCGCTGCCGAGATATTGCGGCAAAAACCATACGCACAGGAGCATCGCCGCCGCGCCTGCGAGGAAGAAATACAGCGTCTGCCGTTCGCACCCGAGCGAATTGAGCATGCTCGTACAGATGAGCGTGATGCTCATGGGCAGGAGCAGGAGCGCGCAGGAGGCGATGAGCCGCCCGCTTGCGGCGTTGGAATAGAGAAAGATACCGACGTCCTCGCCGCATACGATGAAGAAGGGGATGAGCGCGCCCGCGATGAGCAGGGTCGCGTTCAGCGCCTTTTCGACGTAGCCTGAAAGCTTTTTTCTGTCCTTGCGGTAGAAGCATTCGGAGAGTTCGGGGACGAGTACGAGCGCGATGGAGCCGATGAGGGTGGACGGAGTAAAGAGAATGGGCATGACCATGCCGTATACCACGCCGTATTCGCTCATGGCGAGCGAAGGCGAAATCCCCGCGGCGATGAGGCGCAGGGGAAATACGACGGAGATGAGCGAATTGATGAGGGACGAGGAGGTGCGCATGGCGGTCACGGGGAGCGCGGCGCGCAGGAGCGGGCGGAATTCTCCTTTTGGGGAGTAGAGTTTGCCGCCTTTTCGGAAGAACCAGAAAAGGGCGATGGCAAAGGAGGTGAGATAGGAGACGAGGACGGCGATCGCCGCTTTGTTGAGATCGGAGATCCCGCCGCCCGCGCAGAGCAGGAGGAAGACGCCGACCGCGATCATGACGATCTCCTCGATGAGTTCGATGAGGGAATAGGCAAGGAAGTGTTTGTTCCCCCAGAAGCACCCGCGGATGATGGCATAGACGGACGTGAACGAGAGCCCGAAGATCATGATATAGAAAAGGTCGGCGCAGCGCGGGTCGGAGAAGATATGCGAAAAGGGTTCGCGCAGGAGAAACAAAAGAAGGGTGGCGGGCACGCTGAACAGGAGCGCGATCAGCATGGCGGCGGTGGTCGCGGCGTGTTCGCCGTGGGGATTGCCGCGCGTGCGGTGCTTGGCGATGATGCGCGAAAGGGTGATGGGAAGCCCGCTGCTCGTGGCGGTGATGAAAACGGCGAAGACGGTCAGCGCGACCTGATAGATTCCCAGCCCTTCCGAGCCGAGCACGCGGGATAAGATGATGCGATAGAGAAAACCGAGGCAATGCTCGCACGCGGAAAAGAAGGTGACGAGCGCGGCGGTGCGGTACAAGTTTTTCATGCCGTATTTTATTCGCCTTGCGGGGCGGAATATGTACGCCCGTCATAACGGCGGCGGCTTTTGTCATAAAATAAGGGCATGAAAGCGTTGAATCTCGTGCGCGGCGAGTATATCCGCGTGAGAAAGGGGCAGACGCTCGCCGCGATCGCGGAAGCGTACGGGCTTCCGCCGCGCGTGGTTGCGGCGGAAAACGGGCTGACGGGCGAGGTATCCGAGGGTCAGATTCTCCGCCTGCCACGCGCGGAGCATAATCTCTATACCGTCCGCGGCGGGGAGAGCAAAACGCTTCTGTGCGGTTCGCCCGCCGCCTTCGAACGGCTCAATTGCACGACCCGTCTGTATCCCGGACAAAAGGTGTTTCTGGCACAAAAATGACGCCTCCGCGCATACGATGCAATATGAACCGACATGGTTCTTCACACGGAGGTAACAAATGTCATTTTTTTCCAATTTTTCATCGGATCATTGCCCCGGCACGATCACGGGCAATCCGTTGAACGGGCTGTGCGAAAAGGTGTGCATCCAGGCGGAAAAGATTTTCGACGCGGGCATCATTCAGACCCGCCTTGAAAATTATTCCGTCACGCTTGAAAATCTTACGCCCGCAAACCCTACATATCCGCTCACGTTCGTCAGCGCGCGTTCCCTCTCGTCCGAGGGCACCGTGTCCGACGTATCCATAGAACGGCAGGCAGACAAACAGTGCGCGCGCGTTCAGGCGACGATCACCATTCCCATCGAGGTCGTCTATCTCGACGCCAACGGCACGGAAGGCAAGGCGACGAGTTCGGTCGTGCTCAAAGAGGACGTCCTGATGTACGTCCCGTCCGCTTCCGTCATGCCCTTCACGGTCACGAGCATTGCCTCCTGCGTGGCACCCGAAGGGGTATGGAACACGGCGAACGACACGTTCACGATCAGCGCGTGCGTGACGGTCATTATCAAGATCGCCATGCAGGTGGAACTGCTCGTTCCCAGCTATGGCTATTGCGCCATCCCTCCCGCGCAGGAGTTCTCGCAGGAGGTATGTTCGGGATTTTTCGAACTGCCGCTCTATCCGCAGGGGAAAACCTGTAAAAAGTAAGCGTTCGGAACGGAATCGGGGATAAACGGCGTGCGCCGCCTTCTTTAACGAAGGCGGCGCACGTCATTTTTATGTTTTATTCCCCGTTCCCGAGCGGCGTGACGAGCACGGTTTTGTAGTCGGTGTAGACGACGAATCCCGCCTTTGCGCGGGAAGGCTTTTTCACGAACCGCACTTCGCAGTAATCGACGGGGATCTTGTCGCCCGATCTTCCGTCCGAATAGCGCGCGCAGACGCTCGCGGCAAAGCCAAGCACTTCGTCGGGAACTTTTCTCCCTTCCGTGCGGATGACGACGTGCGAGGAGTGATACTTCTGCGTGTGCAGCCAGAGATCGTCGGGCGCGGACGAGCGGACAAGCCTGTCGTTTTGCAGGTTGTTGCGCCCCGCATAAATGCGGAAGCCGTCCTTTTCGAAGGTGCGGAAGGGGATTTCTTCTTTTTTCTTGCGCGCTTTTTCCTGCGGCGCTTTCAAAAGTTCCGCCGCAAGCAGTTCCTCTTCGAGCGAGCGCAGATCTTCCGCGCTGTCGGCGGAGGACACGGCGGCGAGCAGGCTGTCGGAATAGTCCAGCTCGGCCCGTATCTCTTTCTCCTGCGGCGCGAGCGCTTCTAACGTGCGCTTTTGTTTCTGATATTTTTTATAGTACTTCTGCGCGTTCTGCGAGGGGGTGAGGGAGAGGTCGAGCGCGATCTTCATCGTCCCGCCCGCCTCGTCGTAGTAGTTGTAAAGTTCGCACGAGCGCATCCCCTTGGAGAGGGCGTAGAGATTCGCGGTGATGAGCTCGCCGCGGATGCGGTTGAGTTCCATGTCTTCGCAGTCTTTGCGTCGGTCGAGAATCTGGGAAAGCCGCTTTTCCTGCTTCTTTTTCGTTGTCTTTACGGCGTTTTCCAGCTTGCGGCGGAGCGCGTCGAAGCGCTTTGCCGCCCGTTTTTTGCGGTAATAATACGCCTGCGCTTCGGAAAGGGTGGCAAAGGGGACTGCGCCCTCTTCCGCCCGCGCGAAGAAATCGACGGGAATGCCGTTTTTCTCCGTCACGCACGGGAAAACGTCGTCGGAAAAGATGAAATCGTGCACGTGCTTTGCAAAGTTTCCGCCGCGGAAACTCTTCACGATCTGTTCCGCCGTGCAGGGCGCAAGCCCCGCGACATGGGTGAACAGGAAGCGCGGCATATCGTCCTGCGGCGCGGTAAGGAGCGCGGAAAGCGCGGAAAGATCGCGCGGGTCTGTCTTGTCCTGCGGTTCGGGCAGAACGTATTTCGCCCCGGGGCAGAGCAGCCGTTTGACGTGTTCGTCGATGGAAGTCGTCTTCATTCCGCCGAGGATGATGCCGTTTTCGGTGAGAAGGATGTTGGAGTATTTTCCCATGACCTCGACGTATAAAACGCGCTCGCACGAGGAAAAATCGGAGGTGCAGCGCAGGGTAAAGGCGAGAATGCGCTCGAATTCCACCTGCGCGACGGAGAGGATTTCGGCGTTTTGCAGGTGTTTTCGCAAAAGCATGCAAAAATTGGGGGCGACGAGCGGATTTTCCCTGTCGTCCTCGGTGAAATACACGCCGCAATCGGAGGCGTTTGCGTTCACGGTGAGTTTAACCGTGCGTTTTCCGGTGTATATAAGAATGGAAAGTTCGTCCTTTTCGGGCTGATTGATGCGGCTGATCTTTCCGCCTCTTAAAGCGGCGTCAAGTTCTTTCGCGTTGAATCGGAGAGTAAAAGCGTCCTGCGGCATGACATCTTCCTTTTTCGTCGTGTTTTTCCGCTTTATTATAACGTAAAAAAGCAATTTTGTAAACGAAAACGCTTTTCTTTCTTTTGCCGATATGGTAAAATGTAAGTTGCGAAAAAATAATTCGAGAATATTATTTAGGAGAAATACTATGAACTATACTGTAACCAAAGGTGAAAAGAGCACGGTCAAGATCGCAATGACGTTCACGCCCGAAGAATGGTCGGAAGCGATCGACAAGGCATACGCGCAGAATAAAGGCAAATATGCGGTCAACGGATTCCGCAAGGGCAAAGTTCCCAAGCACGTCCTCGAAATGTATTACGGAAAGGGATTGTTCTATGAAGACGCCCTCAACCTGCTCTATTCCGAGCACTACTATGCGACGCTGGAAAAGGAGAAGGACAACTTCACCGTCGTATCCGACCCTTCTCTCTCCGTCGAGGATATCTCGGACGAAAAGGTGGTGCTCGTCGCGGAAGTTGCAGTCAAACCCGACGTGGAGATCGCTTCCTACAAGGGTATAAAAATCCGCAAGTATGAGTATACTGTTACGGACGAAGACGTGGAAAAGGACATCGCGTCCACGCTCGACCGCTTTGCGGAGAAGATCGAGGTCACCGACCGCGCTGCGGAAAACGGCGATACCGTCAACATCGATTTCGTCGGCAAACTCAACGGCGAGGCGTTCGAGGGCGGTTCCGCGGAGAAATTCAATCTCACGCTCGGTTCCGGTCAGTTTAGTCCCGGATTTGAAGATCAGGTCGTCGGCATGAAGATCGGCGACGTGAAGGACATCGAGGTCACCTTCCCCGAGGATTATCAGGCGGAGAACCTGAAAGGGCAGAAGGCGGTCTTCACGGTCACGCTGCACGCCATCCAGGGCAAAAAGCTCCCGGAACTCAACGACGAATTCGCGAAGAAAGTGGGAAGCGACAGTGTGGAGGCATACCGCCTGAAGGTGAGAGAGCGCCTCGAGCAGAACGCAAAGGCGCGCGCGCTCAACGAGACGGAAAACTCCATCATCACCGAGATCGCGAAGGGCGCGAAGGCGGAGATCCCGCAGGCGATGATCGACAAGCAGACCGAGCTTTCCATGCAGAGACTCGAGTATAACCTCATGTATCAGGGCATCAAGCTGGACGACTACATGAAATATATCGGGACCACGCGCGAAGAGTACAAGAAGAATTTCGAAGAGGACGCGAAGAGAACCGTCCTTCACCAGCTCATCGTCGAGAAGATCATCAAGCTCGAGAACATCACCGCAAGCGCGGAAGAAGTGGAAGCGAAGATTGAAGAGCAGGCAAAGAGCGTCGGCAAGACGACGGAAGAGTATAAAAAGACGATGGATCCCAGACAGATCGAGTACATCGAGAGCGATATCAAGGTGACCAAACTCTTCGACTTCCTGCAGGCAAACAACGAAATGTACACGGAGGAGTAACATGAACGAACGCAACGTTCTCATCCCTTATGTCGTGGAGCGCACGTCGGGCGGCGAGAGAAGCTATGATCTGTATTCCAGACTGCTGGAAGACCGCATCATCTTTTTAAGCGGCGAAATCGACGATGCCGTCGCGAATACGGTGGTCGCGCAGCTCATCTATCTGGAAGGAAAAGACCCTTCCAAGGACATCAGCCTGTATATCAACAGCCCCGGAGGCTCGGTATCGGCGGGGCTTGCGATCTACGACACCATGAACTATATCAAATGCGACGTATCCACCATCTGCGTGGGACTCGCGGCGTCCATGGGCGCGTTCCTGCTCTCTTCGGGGACGAAGGGCAAGCGTTACGCGCTGAAAAACAGCGAAATCATGATCCATCAGCCCCTCGGCGGCGCGCAGGGTCAGGCGAGCGACATCAAGATTCAGGCGGAGCACATTCTCCGCATCAAGGCGAAGCTCACCGCCATCCTCGCCGCGAATACGGGCAGACCCATTGAGGTTCTGGAACGCGATACCGATCGCGACAATTATCTCTCTGCGGACGAAGCGCTCGCATACGGGCTGATCGATAAGGTTTACATCAAGAGATAATCTATCGGAGTAAAAATGGAAAAATACGAACAATACTGTTCCTTTTGCGGAAAAGAAAAATCCAAGACGAAGAAGCTCATAGCGGGTCCTGACGGGATTTTCATCTGCGACGAATGCGTGGAACTGTGCAAGGAAATGCTCGGAAACACGCCCTCTTCCCCGACCGAGACGGTGGAACTGAAAAAACCCGCCGAGATCAAGGCGGCGCTCGATCAGTACATCGTCGGGCAGGACAAGGCGAAGAAGGTGCTTTCCGTAGCGGTCTATAACCACTATAAGCGCATCAATTCCCTTGCCGCGGGTACGAAAAAGGACGACGACGTGGAGATCGAGAAGAGCAATATTCTCCTGCTCGGTCCGACGGGCTGCGGCAAGACGCTGCTCGCCCGCACGCTCGCGAAGATCCTCAACGTGCCGTTCGCCACGAGCGACGCGACGACGCTGACCGAAGCGGGTTACGTCGGCGAGGACGTGGAGAATATCCTCTTAAAGCTCATTCAGAACGCGGACTATGACATCGAGCGCGCACAGCGCGGCATCATCTATATCGACGAGATCGACAAGATCGCCCGCAAGAGCGAAAACGTGTCCATCACGCGCGACGTTTCGGGCGAAGGCGTTCAGCAGGCGCTTTTGAAGATCATCGAAAGCACGGTCGCCAACGTTCCCCCGCAGGGCGGCAGAAAGCACCCTCAGCAGGACTGCATGCGCATTGACACGACGAACATTCTGTTCATCTGCGGCGGCGCGTTCGTCGGGCTGGATAAGATCGTCGGCGCGAGAAAGGACGACACCGCGCTCGGCTTCGGCGGGAACGTCAAGCTGGGCGAAAACGAAGTGGATTATTCCCTTCTCGATGACGTCAAGCCGCAGGATCTGACCAAATTCGGGCTGATTCCCGAGTTTGTCGGACGTCTGCCCATCGTGGTCAATCTCAACCCGCTGGACGAGGACGCGCTGGTCAATATCCTCACCAAACCCAAGAACGCGATCATCAAGCAGTATCAGAAGCTGGTCGGGCTGGACGGCGTGAAACTCACCGTCGAGGACGGCGCGGTGCGCGAAATCGCAAACACCGCAATCCGTTTGAAGACGGGCGCGCGCGGGCTGCGCACGATCATCGAAAATCTTATGACCGACGTGATGTACGAGATCCCTTCCGAAAGCGATATCGAAGAGGTCATCATCACCAAGGACTGCGTGGATAAGGGCGCAAAACCTACGCTCATCCACAAAAAAAGCGCATAATAAATTGAAAAGCGTTCTTCCCGTGACGGGGAGAATGCTTTCGTTTTTTTTTAATAAAAATATTGTTTTTCCCGAAGCAGTCGCGGGTGACCGTGCGTAGTTTCTGCGCCGTTTGAAAGGGCGGAACGGGCTTATTTCGGACACATTATTTCGGTGAGAACAAGACAAAGGCGGCGCGGTCGGCAGACCGCGCCGCCGCGGCTTTTTTTGCCAGCAGGAAGCAGAAGGAGGGGTTGCTTTCCGTGCGGTTCGGGCAATCCTGAAGGGATTTTTCACGGCGGCGCCCCCTGAAAGGGGCGAAGGAAAAAACGTAAAAAGCATTTTTGCACTGAGAAAAAATTCACGGCGCGGGAAATTATGGGATCGGTCAGATTATAAATTCAGGGAAATTTTGTAAATACGGATAATTTTTTGCAAAAAAATGAATATTAAATTTCAGGAAAGTAATAGATTCGTGACAAGAGGATGAAAAATGCACACAGAAAGCTGCAGGCGGGTTCAATGCTTGACAGTATCGGACGGGGAATGATATAATTCATGACAAATAAAATAATCGGCAATATGTCAAAAATTATTAAGTTTTTTGAATCGGAAGACATAATGAGAAAACAGGGAGGAGTGCAATGAAAAGGAAATTATCTCTAATCGCCCTTTTGACGATCGGACTATTGTTCTTGTTTGCGTCCTGCATCAACGTGGAAGATTCGGCGACGAAAAAATATACAGTGACTTTCATGAACGGGGAAGAAGTATATCTCTCCGATGAGTATGTCGTCGGGACCAAAGTGGTTTTTCCCGAGGAAAATCCCGTCAAAGACGACGACGAATCGTATACCTATGAATTCAAGGGTTGGAGTCTGACGAAGGACGGCGAAACGGAAGAAGAGGGCGCGGTCGTTTCGTCCGATCTCATCTATTACGCGGTCTATGACGCACAGGCAAAACAGCCTGCGGCGGTCACCTATACCGTTACGTTTTTCGACGGAGTGACAGGTGAAGTGCTCAAAACGGAAAAGGTGGAAAAGGGCAAGGACGCGCAGCCGCCCGAAACGCCCGTGCATGCGGGATATACGTTTACCGGCTGGGACGGAGATTATACCAATATCACGGGCCGCACCGACATCACCGCAAAATACGAGAAAAATTCTTATACGCTCGTCAGACATTATCTCGGCAGGGAAATGACCGAAACGCTTTTCTATGGCGACGAAATTTCCCTTTCGGCAATCGAACTGCCTCAGGGATTGCAGTTTATGGGCTGGTATACTTCCGAATCGTTCGACAAAACGGTGGAAGAGGCATACCCCGACGGTATGCCCGCCGCAGACGAGAGCGGAAGAGTGGATATTTACGCAAAATATGCCTTCGAGTTCAGCAGGGCGTCCCTCGCACTCCCTCAGACTGCCGTATACGGCGGGGATCCCGTCCGCGTTCAGACGCGCGTTTATCAGGATATCGTCTATACCTTCGAGTGGAGCGATGCAAACGGCGAGTGGAGCGGCTCTTCCGATTCGGCGGAATTTGCCTTCCGCCGCGCAGGGGAGCAGACGGTTTCCGTCCGCATTACGGCGACGTATCAAGACGGCTCCTTTACGGACAGTATCGTACTTTCGCAGACGGTCACGGTGCAAAAGCGCGTCCTTACGATCGGGCTGGAACTTGTCAGCGATACGGTTGTCTACGGCACCGCGCCCGAGGCGAGCGTGACGTATGACGGGTTCATCGGAAACGATCAGGCGGAACTGACGAAAAACGTCAAAGTCGTTTACCTTCTCGGAGATGAGAGCTTTGACGGAAGCAGGCTTTCCGTCGGAGTCTATACAGTCACGCTGGAAGGCGCGGACTTTACGAACTATGAATACACCCTGCTCGAAAAGAGCCTGACGGTACAGAAGAAGGCTCTGACTGTAACGGTGAGCGTGAACGATTTCACTTATGGGGAAAGCGCGGTTCCTTCCGTGTCGTATGACGGATTTGTCTACGGCGAGGATGAAGGAGTTCTGGGCGGTGCTCTTCTCTATAGCTACAAAAAGAACGGCGCGCCGTATGCGGAAGAGACGTTTACGGCGGGCGAATATCAGGCAACCGGGTCGGGCTATACCTCGGACAATTACGAGATAAGCTATGTGAGCGATACGTTCATGGTCGCAAAGAAGAGTGTAAGCGCAACTCTGACGGCGGAAGATATCACTTACGGCGAGGCGGCGCAGTTCGGCTTCACCCTTTCGGGAGTACTCGAGGGGGATAAGGCGAAATTTATTCCCGAGTATTCCGTCACGAAGGGCGGTAAGCCCGTATCGGCGGAAAAGCTCGGCTCGGGTGATTATTCGCTGACGGCTGCGTTTGCGGACGAACAGATCGCGCAAAACTATGATCTCACGGTAAACGCGGCATCCTTTACGGTTTCTAAGGCGGCGCTTTCGGTGGGCGTATCGGTAAACGGGACTTATACCTACGGCGATACGCCTTCGGCAAAGATCACTTTTGCAGGATTTGTATGGGAAGAAGGCGCAAGCGCGCTCAGCGGGAAAGCGGCGTTCACATATACGAAAAACGGCGCGCCTTATACGGTGAGCGGAAACTTCAGCGCGGGCAGTTATACGGTCGCGGTGAGCGGCTACACGTCCGAAAACTATGAAATTTCTTATGCGCAGCCCGTTTCCTTCACGGTAGAGAAGAAGGCGCTGACCCTGACCGTGAAAGTGCAGAACAGTGATCTTAAATACGGGGACGCGGTCTTCGGCGATATCAATGCGGAAGGCTTTGTGTTCGGCGAATCTCTTTCGACGCTCGGCAATCCCCAAGTGATCTATCAGAACGCGGAAGGGGAACGGGTGACGAGCTTCCCCGCAAGCGACAGCGCGTATACGGCAACCACGCAGGCGCAGTCGGAAAATTATGAGATCAAGATCGTTTCCGCGTCCTTCACGGTCGCAAAGCGCGCTCTTACGATCGGACTGAAACTTGTCAGCAATACGGTTGTC
>CASGEQ010000088.1 GCA_949300535.1 uncultured Bacillota bacterium | reverse complement strand
ACAAAACAAGACGGCTTAATGCCGTTTATTTTCGTTTTTGAACAGTGCAATTTTATCTTGACGATTTTCTATAAAAAGATAAAACATATTTCTGTACGGTATCTATTGAGTAAAAATTTAATTAAGACACCTCCTGAGGATAAAACTTTAGGGATGATCAGTCCGTCGGCGTCTGTTTGAAAATTGAGTCGGACACAATACGTCAGCCGCTACCACAGCGTAGGCATTCCGTTTTGGTCATAGTGCCACCCGCCGCCCGTTTCGGGCTTTTCGGCATAATAATAGTAACGCGTGGCTTCGGTTAATGAGTTGTTTCCGATAGCGCTTAAGTTTATTTTATTCCAGTCCTGGTAGCTTCCCTCGAAGTATACCTTGTTGAGCATACTGCAGAATTGGAAAGCATTGTCTCCGATGCTTGTCAGTTTTGCGGGAATATTGATTTCTGTTAATGAAATACACCTGTTAAACGCACCTTTTTCAACGACTCGCAGTTTGGAATTCTGAGCGATTGTCGCTTTATTCAAACTCCGGCAGTTATTAAAAGCGCTTTCGGAAACGACCTCCACCGAAGCAGGAATAAAGATCGACGTCAGCCCCGAATTGGAAAAAGCGCCGCGTTTTAATGTAGTTACGGTATTCGGGATTGCAATCGATTCAAGAGCATAGCAATAGCCGAACACATAAACGCCGATTTCTTTTAATCTTATGTTATCGCCGAACACTACGCTACTCAATTCAACGCACTTGTTAAACGCATAATCGCCTATTGAAATTACGCTGTCAGGCATGAATATTTTCTCCAAAGCGGAGCTGTCGAAAGCATGCTTTCCTATCGCGCTTATCCCGTCGGGCAACGCAATCTCCGACAAGGAAGAACAATCTTTAAAAGCATTGTCGTTTATCACGGTTATACTGTTTGGCAGCACAATTTCGGACAAGGAAGAACATCCTTCAAACGTGTTGTCGTTTATGGCGGTTATGCCATCGGGCAGAATCAGCTTCGTAATTTTTTCACAGCCTTTGAATGCAGAATTGCCTATCGTATTTACACCGGCGGGAATTTCCACGCCGATAAGGCTTGCACAGTTCTCGAACATCCCGGCGGAGATTATCCCGACGGATTCGGGAATGGAAATATCTTGTAATGCACCGCAGCCGCCGAACGCATAAATGCCTATATCCAATAGCGTATCGGGAAGCACAATCTCCGATAAATTGGAACAATTTCCGAAAGCATTATCCCCAATTCGGGTCAGACTGCCGTTTTCCGCAAACACCGCTACCGTCAGCGCGGTACAGCCGTAAAAAGCGTTATCGTCGATTTTTGTCACGCCGGCGGGTATCGTGATATTCGTCAGATTTATGCAACCGCTGAACGCATTTTTGCCGATTCGGTTAAGTACGCCGTTTGCGGCAAATCCTACGTTTGAAAGCTCGTCGCAATCCGCAAATGAATTGTCTTCCAATTCTTCGACGCCGACGGGAATCGTCACCGACACAACGGCGGTATCGTAAAATGCACACTGATTGATGGTATATGACGAGCCGTTTATCTCCCCCGGTAGCGTCAAATCAGTACTATCGCCGGTATAGGTGACCAGATAATACCTATCGTTGAAACGGTAAAAAACATAATCGTCTTCGAGCATAAAGTTGTTTTGTCCGACGTCGGAAACAACTTGTTTTGCGTAATACGCGACATAACCGTAATCGGTATTGCCCGGATACAGCTTCAGCGGTGAAAGATTAACGACTTCCACCAACTTCAGACAGCCCAAAAAAGCGTTCTCTCCTATATCCGACACTTTGCTGGAAATAGTAACCGAATACAGATTCAGACACCCTTTGAACACCCCTGTGCCGATAGCGGTTACATTTTCCGGAATAACCATTGTATTCAATCCGGTGCAATTTTGAATAGCGTAATCGCCGATAGTTTCCACGCTGTCGGGGAGCGTAATATCCGATATGCCGCTGCACCCGTAAAAAGCGTATTTGCCTATCGTTTTCACCTCGCCTTGAACAGTCACGATTGAGATGGTACGGCAATTATAAAACGCATAATCGCCTATTGCTACGATGGGTTTGCCTTGATATGATGAGGCTATATACACTTCGTCCGCATCGCCGGAATATCCTTTGACTCTATATCCGCTGTTGTCCTCCGTTAATTCGTAAATTATGCCGACAGTCCGTCTTTCCCACTTTGCTGACAGAGTCGTATCGCTTTGAATAGTCCATGTACCGGAGTTTTCCACTATGGTTTCACCGTTATACCAGCCTAAAAATCCGTACTCTGCTCTTACGGGCGTGGGCAAAGTATAACTTTTTCCCAAAACAACCGAAATTTCCTCAAACGTCTGCTCCGTACCCGTTTCAAAATACACGGTATATTCCTCGACTTTTTCGTCGGTTTCACTGTCGTCGTAGTCGCTATTGCCGAAGTCGTCGGTATTCTCATCCATCGGCGGGATGTCATTACCGAATAAATTGCATGCCGCAACTGTCAGTGACAGCGCGATAATAAGCGTTGTAAACAGAATCGATATCAGTATTCTTTTTTTCATAACGCATTCCGTCCTAAATTATCGTTGTTGTTATTATACCAAAAATCATATATTCTGTCAATGTGCCTCTCGGTCCTAGCGTAAAAGGCGTCCCGCTCTGCAAAAAGTGCAAGGAACAATATCTACCCCTCGTTGAGCATAAAGTATTGCCCGTTTGCTTGACCTTTTCTACTGAAATATTTTTTGCTTTTTGAAAAAGGCAATAACGCAAACATACAATATAAAATCAAAATGAATTGAAAAGCAACGTGACCCTGCTCGCCAAGAAAAGCGCAGGGTATAAGCCTTGCGCTTTTCTTGGCGGAGAGAGGGGGGATTCGATGGCGGAAAATAAGCGGGAGCGATTTGTTGGCGATACGGACGGGAAACGAAGGGGAAGGAGCGCAAACTTGGCAGCACGGTGTGCTGATGATCGGGGCGCGCCGCCAAAGGCGCGAATTCCTCTCCGCCATACCGAGACGAGGATAAGGGCGCATCCTGCGCCTTTTCTTCATAATTAATTCATATTTTTTGGGGGCGCACGGAAATCCTTTCCGTACGGAAAAAGACCGAAATTTTCTTCTGATTTTCATAAAATAATCCGCATACGGGTATTTACAAACAGAAGATTTGGGATTATAATGATTACGGTCCGCAAGATATTGCGGAAAAGACCGATCGGAAGATAGTCAGATATATTCCGATCGGAAATAAGCGCGGCAGGCAACGGCGTGTCGCGAAAAGGGTAATACAGGAGGTAGACATGGAAAAATTTGATGCCGTCGTCATCGGCGCGGGCAACGGCGGACTGGTCGCCGCGATCCGTTTGCTTCAGGGCGGCGCGCGCGTGCTGCTGGTGGAAAAACACAATCTTCCGGGTGGCTTTGCGACGAGTTTCCGCCGCGGCAGGTTTGAGTTTGAGGCGTCTTTGCACGAACTCAACGATTTCGGAACAAAAGAAAACAACGGGGATGTCCGCGATCTGTTCGATTCGCTCGGCGTGACCGACAAAATCGAGTGGCTGCAGATCCCCGAAGCATACCGCGTGCTTTCGCGGGAGGAAAAACTGGACGCGACAATGCCGTTCGGCGTACAGGCGTTTATCGACAAGATGGAGCAGTATGTCCCCGGAAGCCGTCCTTCCGTGGAAAAGTTCTTTTCCCTTGCAAAGGATATTCATGCCGCGCAGGCATACACCAACAGCACCAACGGAAAGACGGACTCCAAGGTCATGGTGTCCAAATACGGCAACTTTGTCCGCACTGGCTCTTATTCCGTCAACGAAGTACTCAAAGCGATCGGAATGCCGAAAAGGGCGCGCGATATCCTGAATGCATACTGGTGTTATCTCGGCGCGCATTGCGACGACCTGAGTTTCATCCATTATGCGTCGATGGTATACCGTTATATCACGAAGGGCGCAGCGATGCCGAAAATGCGTTCTCATGAGATTTCGCTCGCCTTGGTTGAGCGCATCCGCGAACTGGGCGGCGAAGTCTGGTTCAATACGGAAGCGGACAAGATTTTGACCGACGAAAAGGACGGGGGAATCGCGGGCGTGCGCTTAAAGGACGGCAGGGTCATCCCCGTGCGCCATGTCATCGCCAACTGTGCGCCGCACGTGGTTTACGGCAGGATGATGGACAACGTGTCCGAAAAGATCGTCCGTGCGACAAACGCGCGCAAGCTTGCGGGCCGCGGATTTACCATGTTCCTCGGGCTCAACAAGACGGCGGACGAACTGGGCATCGAAAATCACAACTATTTCCTCTATGACACGATGGATACCGCAAAGCAGTATCGTCTGATGGAGAAAATCGATACGAACAGCGCGCAGGCGACCGTATGCCTCAACCGCGCGTATCCCGAATGCTCGCCCGCAGGGACGTGCATGATGTATTTTACCACGCTGTACATGAGCGACGATTGGGGCAACGTGAAGGCGGAGGATTATTTCCGCACCAAAGAAAAGGTCGCGAAGATGATGATCGAGCGGTTCGAGAAGGATACGGGTTCCAAGATCGCCGACAGCATCGAGGAGATCTCCGTCGCCACGCCCATGACGTACGCTCGTTATTGCGGGCATCCCGAAGGGGATATTTACGGCTACGAATCGCAATATTGGGACGGCCTGACGCCGCGCCTTATGATGATGGGAGAAGATCACCTTACGCGCGGTCTGCGCTTTGCGGGCGGATTTTCCATGCGCCTTTCGGGTTATTCGAGCGCTTATTTCTCGGGCGATATCACGGGCCGCCAGACAGTCGGCGACATCAAGAGGGAGGGCTGAGCTATGGCATATCGTTTCAAAAAACAGATCTTCGGATTTATGGATCTTCTGCGGTTCAAGAAGATGATTCCCGCGCGGAGAAAGCATCTCGAAGAGGGCTCCGCGGCGCCGATTCCCAAAACTTACCGCGTCAACGAAACCGCCGCAATCCTGCATCCCGGCTGCCGTCCCGCAACGCTCGAGCGCATCGTGACGGAAACTGCGGATACCAAAACATATACGTTTGCGCTTTCCGCGCCCATGTTCTTCCGCGCGGGGCAGTATGTCACCGTTCAGGCGAAAGTCGGGGACAGCCTCGTCCAGCGTCCGTATGCGATCTCCTCGTCGCCTTACGACGCGCTCCGCGAAAAGAGACTGTCCGTTACCGTGAAAAAGGCGGGATTTTTCAGCGACTGGCTGTTCGATCATGCAAAAGAGGGCGATACCTTCATGATCGGCGATCCTTCGGGTGATTTTTATCACGACGGAGTGCGTGATCGGGAGCACGTCGTCGCCATTGCGGGCGGAAGCGGCGTTACGCCGTTTTACAGCATGGCGCAAGCGCTCAACGAGGGGAGCGAGGATTTCGACCTGACCCTTATCTACGGCGCGCGCACGAAAGCGGACGTCATCTTTGCGGAAAAGCTGGAAATGCTGAAAAGCGATAAATTCCGCGTCGTCTATGTGCTGAGCGACGAGTCGGCGGAAGGCTGCGAGAGCGGATTCATCACGGCGGAAATCATCAAAAAGTATGCGCCGTCCGCGCAGTTCACCGCCATGATGTGCGGACCTCAGGCGCTGTATACGTTTGCGGACAAGGAACTTGCAAAGCTGGGCGTGACGGGCAAATACGTCAGAAAAGAGGCGAACGGCGTGGGAAACCGCGACGTAAAACCCGCAACTTATCGTCTTGTCGTTCATATCCGCGACGAAAAATATGAAGTGGAGGCGCGCGCGGAGGAGACTCTGCTTGTCGCCATGGAGCGCGCGGGACTCAATGTTCCGTCCAAATGCCGCGCGGGTGGATGCGGATATTGCCACAGCAAACTCGTGTCGGGCAAATTCACGATCGCGGGCGCAGACAAGCGCCGCCTTGCAGACGCAAAGTTCGGTTATATCCATCCTTGCTGCAGTTATCCCGATTCGGACATCGAACTCATCGTGCCCATGGGCTGATCGAAAAAACGATGAGGGCAAACGAATAATAGGTTGAAGACGAGCCGCCGTCCGGACAGGACGGCGGCTTTCTGCCTGTATAAGGAGAAGGTTGCCTGTTTACTTCCGAAATTTCAAAACAAAATCGCAATAAACATCCACTGTTCGTGTATTGATTTTAATTGCCCTGCTGTGTTAGCATGAAAGTAAGGAAAGATAAGCGCAAAACCGACCGCGATTGCGGGTGTATTTATCTGTGCGGTCGGATAAGGAGGAAGTCAGATGAAAAAACGTAAGGCGATATTCTGTACTTTGCTGGCGGGAATCGGACTGTGCCTGGGAATGGCATTGTCGGGCTGCGGCGAATCCAAACAAAATCAGGAACCAACCACGGAAACGCCGTCGGAGACAAAAGAAGTATCCGATTATATGCTGGATGACGAGCGCAAATTTACGGGAACACTGGTGGACGGAAAGCCTTCGGGTGAAGGTACGCTGGAATGGGTGCTTACCAACTGCGTTTATACGGGCGGATTCAAAGACGGATTATATTCGGGCGAAGGGAAGTTCGAATGGCGCAATACAGGGGACGTGCTGGAAGGTACGTTTGCAGAAGGCGCACCCGTAAGCGGAACATATACCTATGCGAATACAATGAGTTATACAGGCGGATTTAATTCCGCATGGCAGTTCCACGGACAGGGTACGTTCGACTGGAATACCTATCGTGCGGACGGGAGCGTGCTCGCATACGGCTGGCTGTATGAGGGAGAGTTCAGAAACGGAAGTCCCGCGGGATGCGTCGGTAAGGTGACTTTCAATCAGCAGGGTACGGGATTTGGAATTTACTGGTTCGAGGGCGAAATGAGCGGCTTCCCCGAAGTAAAGCGCGAACAGCAGGGCAAAGGCAAGATCGTCTTTGACGACGGGAGCTGGTATGAAGGAGACGTCCTCTATACCGCAGACGGACAATGGTTGCGGTACGGAGAAGGAATGCAGGACTTCTTCCATACGACGTTCACGGGCGCGAGCGCGGGCGGTTCCGCTTCCGATAAAATTTTCATGTATATCGGCAGTTTCGACGCGCTCAATTACAGTTGGATGTACGGAAACGGAGTCATGTGTTTTGCCGATCTTTCGGGCAATCCGACGGGATACATCCGCGGAACGTGGAACGGACTCATTCGCGTGGGACCTTATACGGGCGAATGGTCGGAAGATATCCTTCCCGAAGCGTGGAGGGGAACGCAGGAACTGTCCTATACGGATACCTATACCGCGCTTTTCAACGGATATATGGAACAATATAAAAATACAGATATGACAGGCAAATTGCTCATGGTCGGCGATTCCCAGTTCAGCCGCGAGATGTTCGCGCAGGCGGAAGAGCTGTTTGCCGATGAGTTCGACGCGGTGAATATTGCGATCGGCGGCACAACTTCCGACTGGTGGAGTTCCAAACTGGACGAGCTTATCTTAGGCGAGCCGGAATATGTGCTCGTTCACGTGGGCGGGAACGACATCCGCGTCGGGGATTCCCTTGAAAGCGCGATTGCGGATACAAAAGCGCTCATGGATGACCTTGCAGTGAAATACCCGAATGCAAAGCTCTTTTACGTTTCGGGCATCGTCGGCGTATTCGATTATGAGAGCAATTTCGCAAGGGATGAGATCGCCATCAACGACGCCATGAAGGCGTATGCGGAAGAGGGTGGATATACCTATCTCGACGTGTTCTCCGTATTGTTCAAGGCGGACGGGACAGGCATTTACGAAGAGGGATACGGCTATCTGCAAGCCTCGCTCTTCGTCGATAAATTGCACCTGACGGCGGCGGGGTATGATCTCTGGGGTGAAGCGATCAAGAACGCGCTTCTGCAAGCATTGCAGTCGTAAGCGAAACTCATCGCAGGCGGTTGCGGCGGATGAAATGGCGGAGTTTCCCGAAGTCGGGAGTAAATTCTTCGTACGGTAGTTAATTATCAGTTGTTTACGGTATCGAAAAATGCGCGCCGCCGTCCGAACAGGACGGCGGCGCGCATTTTGTACGGATTTTGAAGTAAGCATATAACAGCAAACACAATGTTTTTGCGGAATATTGCAAATCTTCCGATTAAAAATATGACAAAAACGCTCATCGGCTTGGAGGGGGCGGCGGAAATTACAGAGCCAATCGGAAATTTTGTCAATATTTATTCCGATCACTTTTTTATTCCGTAACATATACGGCGATGTCATGAGGTCGCCGTTCAACATTGGCAGGGGCGAAGGCAGCGCGTCCGAATAAAAAACAAAAAAGCTGTCCGATATGTTCAGACAGCTTATGTTTAGCGGAGAAAGGGTACCCGAATCGGATAAAATTAAAAGCCTTATCGCGAAAAATCGGATAAGGCTTTTGATGGTGGAACTGAAAGCCGCAAAAACGCACACAGTATTATATCAGATAAACAGAACGGAATACTATTGCCAAGTTGATTTGCCGCTTTCAGATTATCCGCTATACGGCAAACAATTAGTCGCAAGCCGGGGCTAATGCCTTG